>CAMBYC010000012.1 GCA_945871875.1 Sphingobacterium thalpophilum | reverse complement strand
TTGTGATGCAATAAAACCTTTTCAGCATCTTCAGAAGTGATTAAACTACCGGTAGCTTTTGCAATTTTAATAGTATTGTTTGATGGTTTTGGCTTTGTGGTTTGTGCAATACAATTGATAATAGAGAAGAAAAGAACAACTGTAAAAATAGATTTAAGCATAAAATAATAAAAGTAATTTCCTAAATTTTTTCTTTGAAATTTGAAGCAAAACAAAACTAAATTCAATAAATAACCTACAGTAAATTAAATTTTAACATCTTAATAGTAATATTTAAAAGATAGAAAAACCCAAAATGGATATTTTCCCTTTTCCCATTATTCAAACAAGTTTTCAACTTTTATTAAGTATTTTTACATCGCAGGATGATTTGTTTATTGTTCCCTGTGGCTGATTAATTTTTGAAACTAATAAACCATCTATCTTTTAGGTCAGATTATATTTTGTTTTATTAATTCTTCAGCATTTCTTAAATTCTTAATTATATTATGACAAGCATTCAAGACTTGCTGAAACAGCGGATTTTGGTAATTGACGGAGCCATGGGAACCATGATTCAACGTTATAAACTGGCAGAAGAAGATTATCGTGGAACTCAATTTGCAGAATGGGATATCGACCTAAAAGGAAATAATGATTTATTGAGTATAACCCGTCCCCACATTATTCAAGATATTCATTCTGAATATTTAGAAGCTGGTGCTGATATTATTGAAACCAATACTTTTAATGCCCAAGCAGTTTCTCTTGCAGATTATGGAATGAGTAGTCTTGCAGATGAACTCAACAGAGCTGCAGTTGCCTGTGCACTTGCAGCCGTAGAAAAATATAAACAATCCCCAAAGTATAACCCTGAAAAAGGTGGACCCTTTATTGCAGGAGCCATCGGCCCAATGAGCAAAACACTTTCACTTTCGCCAGATGTGAACAACCCAGGTTTCCGCTCGGTTTCTTTTGACGAAGTTGCAACCGCATATTATGCACAAGTTACCGCTTTGGTTGAAAGTGGCGTTGATATCCTTTTAATAGAAACCATCTTTGATACGCTAAATGCCAAAGCTGCTATTTATGCCATCAAAAAGTACTTCAATACTACCGGAAAAAACATTCCGGTAATGATTAGCGGTACTATTACTGATGCTTCTGGAAGAACATTAAGTGGACAAACCCTAGAAGCATTTTACACTTCAGTAATGCACGCCCAACCACTTTCTATTGGCTTAAACTGTGCACTTGGGGCTCAAGATATGCGTTCTCATATTGCCGAATTGTCTCAAATTTCGGCCTGTTACACTTCCGCATATCCAAACGCTGGTTTGCCCAACACCATGGGCGAATACGATGAATTGCCCGAACAAACTGCACATCATATTGAAGAATGGGCTAAACAAGGTTTCGTAAACATCGTTGGTGGTTGTTGCGGAACCACGCCAGATCATATCGCCCATATTGCTGCAGCAGTTAAACACATTACCCCTCGTCCATTACCCATTTTGGATATCAACTTATAACTCTATTATGACAGCGTCAACTCATATTAAACCTTATTTACGTCTAGCTGGATTAGAACCTCTTGTGGTTAGACCGGAAACCAATTTCGTAAATATTGGAGAAAGAACCAACGTAACTGGTTCTAAAAAATTTGCAAAACTCATTAGAGAAGGTCTTTATGAAGAAGCCTTAACCGTTGCCCGCCAACAGGTTGAAAACGGTGCACAAGTAATTGACGTAAATATGGATGATGCCTTGCTTGACGGAGAAAAAGCAATGGTAACTTTCTTGAACCTATTGCAAAGCGAACCAGATATCGCTAGAATTCCAATAATGATTGACTCTTCTAAATTCAGCATTATTGAAGCCGGATTGCAATGTGTGCAAGGAAAATGTATCGTAAACTCCATTTCGCTTAAAGAAGGCGAAGAAAAATTTAAACAACAAGCTCAAACTTGTTTCAATTATGGTGCTGCCGTAATTGTAATGGCATTCGACGAAAAAGGGCAAGCTGATGATGTTTCTAGAAGACTTGAAATAGCAGATCGTGCATATAAAATTCTTACCGAAGAAGTAGGAATGGCTGGTCAAGATATTATATTCGACCTCAATATATTTGCTGTTGCTACCGGAATGGAAGAACACAGCAATTATGCAGTGGAATTTATTGAAGCTACAAAACTGATCACAGCAAAATATCCATTGGTAAAAATTAGTGGCGGTGTAAGCAATCTTTCTTTTTCTTTTAGAGGAAATGATACAGTGAGAGAAGCCATGCATTCTGTTTTTCTTTACCATGCCATCAAAGCTGGAATGGGAATGGGTATTGTAAATGCCGGACAAATGCAGGTTTACGATGAAATTCCTGCAGAATTGAAGGAATTGTGTGAAGATGTAGTTCTTAACCGCAAAGAAGATGCTACAGAAAAACTCATCAGTTTTGCTGAAACCGTTAAAGCCAAAGGAAAAGTAGCCGTAAAAAGCGAGGCTTGGAGAAGTGCATCTGTTGAAGAAAGATTAAAGCATGCTTTGGTAAATGGTATTACAGAATTTATAGAAGTTGATACAGAAGAAGCCAGGTTAAAATATCCAAAACCGTTAGATGTAATTGAAGGTCCATTGATGAATGGCATGAATACGGTAGGCGATTTGTTTGGTGCTGGTAAGATGTTTTTGCCACAAGTGGTAAAAAGCGCTAGGGTGATGAAGAAAAGTGTAGCTGTACTTACTCCATTTATAGAATTGGAAAAAGCAAATGCATCATCGGCAGGTAAAATTTTGATGGCCACGGTTAAAGGAGACGTACACGATATTGGTAAGAATATTGTAGGCGTTGTGTTGGGATGCAATGGATACGAAATTATAGATTTGGGTGTAATGGTTTCCGCAGACCGAATACTAGAAGAGGCAATTAAGCACCAAGTAGATATTATCGGATTAAGTGGATTGATTACCCCTTCGTTAGATGAAATGGTGAATGTTGCAAATGAAATGAAACGTAGGGGAATGAAGCAACCTTTACTCATTGGTGGTGCAACAACTTCAAAAACACATACTGCAGTTAAAATTAGTGAACAATACGATAACGGTGTGGTGCATGTTTTAGATGCATCAAGAAGTGTTTCTGTTGCCGGTAAATTATTAAGTAAGCAGCATAAAGGAGAATTTTTAGCACAAATTGATCAAGATTATACTAAAATAAGAGAAGATTTTCATAGCAAACGTTCTGCTAAAACCTACTTAACTTATAATCAAGCTGCACAAAACAAACAGCAAATCAATTGGGCAGATTACAAACCTACAACGCCAAGTTTCACCGGAACCAAAACTTTTCATGAACATGAGTTGTCTGAAATTGCAGCTTATATTGATTGGGCACCATTCTTTATTGCTTGGGAACTTGGTGGTCATTTTCCAGATTTGTTAACCGATGAAGTTATCGGAAAGGAAGCAACAAAATTATACAACGATGCAAAAGTATTGTTGCAAAATATTATAGATGAAAAATGGCTCACGCCCCATGGTGTTATTGGCTTCTGGCCGGCAAATAGCAATGGTGTAGATTCAGTTGATTTGTATCAAACAAACAATAATTCAACAGTTTCACTAGAGTTTTTAAGACAACAAATTAAAAAAACACCCGGACAACCCAATTTCTCTTTAGCAGATTATATAGCACCTGCAGAAATGCCTTATCAAGATTATATTGGAGCATTTGCCGTAACCATCAAAGGCATTGAACCATATATTCAGCGGTTTGAAGAAGATTTGGATGATTACAACAAAATTATGTTGCAGGCACTTGCCGACAGACTTGCAGAAGCTTATACAGAGTTTTTACATGAAAAAGTAAGACAAGAGTTCTGGGGTTATCAAGCTGTTGAATCACTTACTAAAGAAGATTTGATTCATGAAAAATACCAAGGTATCAGACCAGCTCCAGGTTACCCGGCTTGTCCAGATCATACCGAAAAGATTAAACTATTTGAATTATTAGATACAACTACCCAAATAGGTATCACATTAACAGAATCTTTAGCAATGTATCCAGCTTCATCAGTATGTGGTTGGTATATAGCACAACCAGAAGCAAAATATTTTGGGGTAGGAAAAATCACTGAAGACCAACTTAAGAATTATGCTGAAAGGAAATTAATGCCTTTGGACGTAATTTCGAAATGGTTGAATGCGAATCAGTAGTTGGAAGTTATGAGTTATGAGTTATGAGTTATGAGTTTTTACATATTTTTAGAAAATAATTCTTCATTTAATTTATGTTACATAACTTAAATCCCATAAATTTTAACTCATAACTCATAACTCATAACTCATAACTCATAACTCATGTCATTACTATCTTCTATCCCAACAAAACATCTAATTCAAGGTATTTCAGGAAAATATGTACATAGCGAAAATGCGAGTTTTGGAATAGTAGAAATAGAAGCAGGCAGTATATTACCATTGCACCATCACCACAATGAGCAAATAACCTATATACTTGAAGGCTCGCTAGAAATGGAAATTGGAGGAGAAAAGATGCTACTGACAGAAGGCTCATATTACGTAATCCCATCAAACACTCCCCATTCGGCAATTGCACATGAAGCTTGTAAAGTAATTGATATTTTTAGCCCAGTTAGAGAGGATTACAAATAATCAATCTTCAATATTTTTCAAGGCCCCCATTACTGAAAAAGAATTCCTAGTAATGATTGTTTTATTCTGCAGTTTTTCAAAACCGCTTACAATTGCTATCATTTCATTGTTTTTAATACCCGTAGAAACTTCCTCCATTTTATATGAATTTGTACCTTCTGCAACAAATACATATTCTTTTCCACCATAATTGCAAACGGCTTGTTCAGGCACCAACCAGCTAGGTTGTTGTTTAACAATAATTGAGGCATTTAGAAACATGCCAGGTTTCAATTTTTTGGGGTGACTGATAAAATGACAATGCATCAATGCACCACGATTTTCATCAACTTGCTGATTAACCAAGATTATTTTGCCTTTATAATTTATTTGAGGCTCCTCCACAAAACTTATGTTTACTTCTTGTCCAATAGCCACTTTTCCTAAATCTTTTTGAAAAACTGTGAGGGCTGCATGCAAATCCGAAGGATTGATTAATTCATATAAAATATCGGTTGGACCAACATATTTCCCGATATTCATATTCACCTTTGCAACAAATCCACTTATTGGTGATCTCAATGGTACACTTCTTGAAATATTTTGATCATTTAGGTTATCTGGATTGATACCCGTTAGTTTTAGCTTTTCAGCTCCCGCTTTTAACAATATCTTCTGAGATTGAAATTCATTTTGTGTTTGTTGCCAAATCTTTTCTGCATTTACATTGGCTTTATGCAACTCTTCTTGACGGGCATATTCTTTTTCAAGGTATTGGAGTTTTGATTTACTTATTAGATAATCTTCCTGCAATTGAACCAAACGCTGGTCTTCAATTATTGCCAATACTTCCCCTTTTTGTATTTTTTGTCCAGGTAATACAGTACTGGTTTTAATATAACCCCCCAACGGAAAACTTACGGAAACCATATTTTGCGGAGGAACATCTACTACTCCATTTACAGCAATAACTTCATCGATTAGTTTATATACTATTCTCCCAGTATCAATATTGGCTTGAGCCATTTGTGATGCTGTTAAAACAATGCTATTTTCTTGAGCAGGAATTAGTGTTTCAGTTTGCTTTTCAACTTTATCTGATTTGCATGAAAACCAAACCATTGCTGTTAACAACAAAACATATTGATAATTTATCATAATTAATTTCCTTTTAAATATTCTAGTTCTACCTCTACAAGATTAAGTTGATGTTTTGCCTCCAAATAATTATGCTGGATTTGTAAAGCCTGAGCCATTAAAGCCACAAATTCTGAATAACTCATATTTCCTGCTTTATACCCCGCTAACGCTTGCGATTCAATTAAATTTGATTGATTCAACCCATCTTTTTGATAATATTGTACTGCAAGAAGATTTTTTTTGTATTGAAACATTTTACTTTCAAACGCTTTGCTAATTGTTTCGCTTGCTTGAAGACTGTTAATCGCCGCAATTTGTTCGTTTATATTTTCTGATTTAATCTTTTGCTTTATTGCATTTCTCCATAATGGAATACCAATTCCAATATGATAAGTATGAAATCGGTTGCCGCTGTTGTAAAAGTTTTGCTTTATTCCATCTGGAGTTTGCCATCCAATAATTGAAAGATTGTTGTATCCAACAGTGAAATCTGGCAAAAGAGCAGCTTTCTCAACATTAGACATCGCCTTATAAACCAATTGTTGCTTTTCCCAATATACGGTTTGTGGATGAAGAACTTTATTTGTAACTAATGACTGTTCAGAAGAGAATTTTATTTCATTAATTATAGGAATCAAAACATCATTTGTACCCAACAATAATTTATTTTGAGATTGATACATACCTAGTTCATAAATATATTGATCTTGTTGTAAGCTGAATTGTGCATGTTGGCTAATTGCAGCAGTTTTTTCAACCAATGAAATATCCCCTGTTTTGTACCTCAGTTCTGCAACTTCTGCAAACTTTTTGTAAATGCTATCCATTTTTACAGATAATGTCCAATGAAGTAAGGCATTTTCCATTGAATAATAGTTGTTGCGTATTGCCTTTTTTAAATCTAAAGCATTCAAGACAACCAAGGATTCACTTGCCTGACCTTGTGCATCATAGAGAGCTATCTGTCTGTTGTAAATTGCAGGCAATATTATATCTTGATTTAAATAAAATCTAGTATCATTATTAAAACTATTAATGTTGCCATATTCGAATCCGAACTGGGTTTTAGGTAAAGTATATTTGGATTGTTTTAAAACTTTCCAATATTCAGTTGATTTTTTTGCAGATTGTAAACTAAGGTTGTGCTTTAGTCCAATGGAAATCATTGAATCCAAAGATAGTTTTTGACCTTGGGGTTGTGCAAAAGATGTTAGAGAAAAAAACGTCATAAAAACTATAAAAGGCAATACTTTTGGAATTCTAGGTTTACGATTCTCAACCCAATAATAAAGAACAGGTAAAACTAGAAGTGTAAGTAATGTTGCGGTAATTAACCCACCGATAACCACGGTTGCCAAAGGCCTTTGAACTTCTGCCCCTGCTCCTTGTGACAAAGCCATTGGTAAAAATCCTAGAGAAGCTACTGCTGCTGTCATCAAAACAGGACGCAAACGCAATCTTGCACCTTCAAGAATTATTGTTTTCATATCTTCAATACCTTCTTTTTTCAATCGATTAAACTCTGTGATTAATACAATTCCGTTTAAAACTGCAACACCAAACAATGCAATAAACCCCACTCCTGCTGAAATACTAAAAGGCATTGCTCTAAACCAAAGGGATAAAATTCCACCAATGGCAGATAACGGTATCGCTGAAAAAATAATTAACCCATAAGTTAGGGATCCAAATGCAAAATACAACATTAAGAAAATCAATGCTAAGGCAATAGGTAATGCTATACTCAACCTTTGTTTTGCTTCTACTAAATTTTCAAATTGACCACCATAATAAATATAATAACCTGGTGGTAATTTAATTGAACGATTCACTTTCTTTTGCAATTCTGCAACAATAGTTTCTACATCCCTTCCTCTTGTATTAAAACCAACAATAATCCTTCTTTGGGCATCTTCTCGCTGGATTTGACTAGGCCCTTCTTCAACGGCAACTTGAGCAACTTGGTCTAATGGAAGTTGTAGTCCATTAGGTGTAGTCAATTGCAATTGTTTAACATCGTTGATGTCTTTTCTAGATTGATCTGCCAATCGAACTACAATATCAAATTTACGTTCGTTTTCATAAACAGCACCTGTTGCTTCGCCTGCAAAAGCAGTTCTAATTACTCGGTTTACATCATTAATATTCAATTGATACATTGATAACAATTGACGATTGTATCGAACCACTATTTGAGGTTGGCCTGTAAGTGTTTCCACATAAAGATCAGCAGCTCCAGGAATATCGTGTATTATCTCTCCTAGTTTTGAAGCATATTTTGCAAGAGTATCCAAATTTTCACCAAATACTTTACATACTACATCTTGTCTTGCCCCTGAAATCAATTCATTAAACCGCATTTGTACAGGGTATTGAAATCCTGCAGTTAATCCTGTAATTTTTTTTAATGCATTGCTCATTGTATCAGCTAGGGCATCATAGGTAGAAGCTGTTTTCCATTCTTCTTTGGGCTTTAAGGAAATAATGATATCAGACATTTCAACTGGCATAGGGTCAGTAGGAATTTCACTTGATCCTACCCTAGAAACAATTTTTTCTACTTCAGGAAATTGCTTCAAAATTGCAGCTGATTGTAGTGCTGTGGCTACTGAAGTAGTAAGAGAAGTTCCAGTCAACAAACGAGCATCTACTGCAAAATCACCTTCCTCCAATTTTGGAATAAACTCCCCTCCCAAACTTGCTGAAACCCAAATACTAAAACACAACAATAAAATTGCAATTCCAACAATAACTTTGGGGAAATACAACACTTTTGCTAAGATTCGTCCATAAAAATCTTGCAAATTGTGTAAAATCTTGTCGGACCAACTTTCTTTAATTTTAATGGTTTTACTTAAAACCAATGAAGTAATCATTGGAACATAAGTAAGAGACAAAATAAATGCACCAATTAAAGCAAAAGAAACGGTTTGAGCCATTGGCCTAAACATCTTGCCCTCAATGCCTGTAAGGGTAAGAATCGGAAGATATACAATTAAAATAATTATTTGTCCAAATACTGCCGCATTCATCATTCTAGAAGATGAGGAAACAACGGCTTTATCCATTTCGATTTGTGAGATATTGTCTTTGTACAACTTCTGGTGGTACAAATGATGCATAAGTGCTTCAACAATAATAACGGCACCATCTACTATTAATCCAAAATCTAGAGCACCTAAACTCATTAAATTCCCCGATACCCCAAAAAGATTCATCATGCCAACGGCAAAAAGCATTGAAAGAGGAATTACAGACGCTACCACCAAACTTGCTCTAAAATTGCTCAAGAAGAAAACCAACACAAAAACAACGATTAAGGCCCCTTCTAATAAATTCATTTTTACGGTATCAATGGCTCTATCTACCATTTTAGTTCTATCGTAAAAAGTATCCAAAATTACACCTTCAGGTAGAGTTGCTCTAATTTTTTCAATGCGTTCTTTTACCACTTTTACCACCCGATAAGCGTTTTCACCTTTTAACATTAAAACAACAGCACCAGCAACCTCACCTTTGTCTGAGAAAGTCATAGCACCGTATCGAATTGCATGACCAATTTGAACTGTTGCTACATCATGCACAAATATTGGTATATCGTTGTCGGTTTTTTTTATACAAATATTACCAATATCTTCAATAGTTCCTGCTAATCCTTCTGTTCTGATGAACAACATAGATGGTCCTTTTTCAATATAAGCACCACCAGAATTTTGGTTGTTTTGTTCAATAGCTTGAAAAATATCTTGCACACTAATACCCATTGCTTTCAAACGTTCGGGTTTGATTGCAACTTCATACTGTTTTAAATTTCCTCCGAAGCTACTTACATCTGCCACTCCAGGCGTTCCAACCAATTGCCTACGCACAATCCAATCTTGCATTGTGCGTAAATCTTCAGAAGAATATTTTCCTTCATATCCCTTTGCTGGCCTTAATATATATTGATAAATTTCTCCTAAACCAGTAGTAACAGGGGCCAATTCAGGCAATCCAGCTTCACGAGGAATTTGATCTTTTACTTTAATCATCCGCTCCGATACTTGTTGCCTTGCCCAATACACATCAGTTTGATCATTAAAAACCAATGTAACCACAGACAAACCAAATCGAGATATTGATCGTACTTCTTTGATACCATTAATATTGAAACAAGTTTGCTCAATTGGAAAAGTAATAAGTCTTTCCACCTCTGGGGAAGCCAAGGAAGGTGAAATGGTAATTACTTGAACTTGATTGCTTGTAATATCAGGAAGTGCATCAAATGGAAGTCTAGAAACCTGAACTACTCCCCATATAATCCAACCCAATGTAAAAATTCCAATGATAAGTTTATTGCGAACAGCAAACCGGATAATAGAATCGAGCATAGGGTTGTAATTTACGAAATTGGAAATTCTTTTGTAAATAATTGTTTCCAATTACACAATTCATAATTTTTAGAAGCAAATAAATTGAATTATTTATTTGCTTTATCCAAACTGCTACTATTACATTTCAATAACATGTATCGTAAATCACTATTTACAACAATCCTTCTTAAATATATCTCTTACTAAGTTTAAAAATTTTTTAAGAACTGAAGTTAAAAAGTTCACTTTTTATTTTTTATGATATTTAAGAAAGTTCTTTCTAGACTGATAAAGTAGCTTTGGTTTGCCATTCGCAACATATTACCATTAACTTGAAATCGATAACCGGCATTGAATTTTGTATTGGCATTGAAAATCAATTGAGCTGCGGGGGCTATATCAACAAAATGAATAGGCTTATCCAAAGCTTTGCTTCCCAATAATTCTATATAAAGATTCAAATTGGTTTGATTAAAAGATGAATATTTTAATGGAAAAACTAGTAAACCTGCAGAAAAACTGTAATTAATGGCTTGAAAGCTTAAAAAAGGAACATTTGCATTGCTTATAGGTTTCCAAGATTCGTTTTTAAGGGTTTTGATTACCGATAAAGTACCCGATAGAGCAAGTTTATGCAGCAATTGAGTGGCGATTAGTCCACCTTGTACACCACTTTGATCCCCATCAAGCGATAATTCTTGAAAAAATGAAGTGTATCGATTGATTGATGCCTCAAGAAATGCAGCTGCTCTGAAATGTTTATGAATATCATCTATCGACAAAAATCTATATTTAGCATATAATTTCCCAGATTCGAGATGTAGGCCTGGATAAGCATATAAATTGGCAAATGTTGCGGCTGCGTGAACCATCCAAAACTTATTAACTCCAAGCATCATTTCAGCTGTATTTCTAACGCCCATTTTTCCATTATGGTGACTGGGCATGAACTTGCCAGAATATTTAATACTCAAAGATTTTGCTGGCATGTTTGATGCGGGTTCTGAAAAAACATAAAGTTCTTGAGAAGAAGCAAAAATGTTAATTAGTAATAATGCAAAAAATAGAATTACTCTCATTTTTTATTGATTAAAATCACATGAAAAATTTTGGAACCATCGGGTATGCCTGCTGCAATGCAGAAAGATGAAGCAATGCCTGAAGCAAAACATGCAAGTTTTGAAAGATTTAAATTTTTCTTATGTGCTTTTTCGGTTTCAAATTGTTTATCAATAACCCTCAATGTTTGTTCTCCATTTAAAATTTGCTTAGATGGATTTAAAAAATGATAAGCAGATCCATTTAATAACAAATGTTCATCTGGTAGTATTGAAAAATTTGAAAAAGTAAAATTGAGTTCCAACATAGCTACAGCAAATCCTGCGTCTTCAACTTTCTTTCTAATAAGATCTGGATTAATCTCTTTAGCAGGTTTAAATTTTAATAAAAATGATGATTCATTCAAATCGGTATCAACAGACTCAACAGCATCTAAAGCTATGAGATTATTATAGATTGATTTTGCGCACATTGCACAGGTGAGTCCACTGGCTTGAAGCTTTGCACTTTTAATTTGCCCAATAGACAAAGTTGTGATGAATAAAAACAATATAAAAAAGGTATATTTTTTCATTGTAGTGGAATAATAAAAAATAAAAAAAGTAAGATGAGATTCTTAGAGGAATCTCATCTTACTACAAATCAAGGTTAAAATAAATTACAAATTACATTTTACAGCAATCTTTTCCATCTGAACATTTTCCATCTTTACAACAAGATGAACAGTTACCGTCTTTACATTTTGTACAAGTAGCACATTTAGAAGATTTTTCACAGCTTCCGTTTGTGCAACATTCTGAAGTCAATTTTACTTGAGTGGAAGTTGCTTTTCTATCATATTGGCAGCAACCGTGTAATTTATTGTAAGCTTCTGTAGATCCTGAAAAGTTTCGGGTGTCATAACCGGAAGCAGCAATTGATTTTTCAATTTTAGATAAATTGCTAGAGGAAGCATAAGAAACAGTTAAGATTTTAGTTTCTGTATCCCAAGCTGCATCAGTAGCACCACCAGATTTAGCAGCAGCAATAATTGTTTTTTGACACATTCCACAGTTTCCCCAAACTTTTACAGTATCTTTTTTTATTTGAGCAGAAAGTGAAGAGAAAGATAAAATAGCAAATAAAGTAATGATTATATGATTGAATTTCATAATATAAAAAATTAGCGAAATGATTTAATTAAAATTTATTGAGCAATTATGTAAGTAGAGCATTAAATAAATCAATCGCATCAAATTCTGAAAATGCAAAAAAGAATATTTCTGGAGGAAGAAATCAAAGGTTTAATTAATACATACTTTATAGCAATATTCGGATTGTAATAATTTACAATAGCATATATAAAAGAAATAGGATTTTGTAAAACAAACTGAGGTAAAGCAATAACAGTGGAAGAAACTTGTTGTTCAACTGAAAGTTTAATGAATTGAGGTTCATCATGACAACAACCTTTGTTTTCCATGCCGCATTTATTACAGGCAGCACTTTTAGGATTTCCAACCGATACGTCAGCAACTTTCCCCATACAATAATGGGTATTCACTACAACTCCAATATTTGTTATAGTGTACAATAAGGCCAATGCTATGGTGAAAATAGATTTCAAGTAAAACAAATTTAAGCAGAAAAATTCTATTATAAATCTTTTAACTGTTAAAATGAAAATCTTAGATGTATATAATTGAGAAACGCAAAAACAGACTTATTATTGATGAAACCCTTTACTATAGTGTTTTTACGATAGTTTTTGGTTTTTGACATGTATGATTTACTTAATTATTCCGAGGAAACTGAGTATTAGTACTGAATCTTTCATCAACCGACAAAATTTATTCAAAAACGCTTTAAATTTTTAAGAAAGCGTACTACTTTAGCAGTGTAATCAGCAATAAGTGCTGAAGATCTTTGAAAATTAAATCCAATCCAACAAAAAACCAAACCAAATCCAATCCAACTGAAAACCAAATCCAAATCCAATCCAAAACAAAAACCAACTCATCCAATCCAACTGAAAACCAAAACCAATCCAATCCAACTGAAAGCCAAAACCAATCCAATCCAAAGTAAAGACCGAACCAATCCAAAACAGAAATTTTAAAACCACTCAAAGCCATGGAATGGCAAAACTATTCCATGGCTGAGCCGGTGTTTTAAAAGCAAAAATTAGAGATGCTCTAATAACATTTAGCTTTACGATAGAGAAAAATTTCAACTACATATAAGATTACTTGTACTAACCAGTCTTTATCTTATTATTATTGTTCATTCCAATCCCACATTTTTTATTTAAGTCTTTTAATAATGCATAAGAATGTGTGTGTATGATATTTTCATTATAATAAAATGTAACCAAAGTAATCCGTTACTTTAATCAAAAAGCATAAAGATTATTTTGTTATCAACTAATTAGCAATCTGGTTAAAAAAACACTTAAAAAACCATTCCAAAGCATTTAAAATATAGGGTTTACAAGTGCTCCCGATTAACGTTATTTTGTATTTTCTTTCACTGCAAATAAAGTAATAAGGGCTGAAAGCAATAATGAGCCTGCCATAAAAATATAGGAGGTGGCAAAGCCACCAGTGCTACCATTTAAATACCCTACTAAATAAGATCCAGCAAAAGACCCCAATGCGCCAAAACTATTGATCAACGCTATTGCACCACCAACTACATTGCGGGGAAGAATCTCTGTTAATATGGCAAAGAACGGTCCATAAGGGGCATACATTGCTCCACCGGCAATAATCAATAGCACATAAGACAACCAGAAATTTTGGGTACCAATTAAATAGGAACTGTAAAAAGCAATGGAGCCAATTAATAAAAAAGGCCAAACGTATACTTTACGTTTCATAGCTTTATCAGAAAAATAAGAGCTGCATATCATCGCTATAACCGCCAACAAAAAAGGAACTGAAGAAAGCCAACCTGTTTTTACAATGTCCATGTCTGGTGAAGCATTGATGATAGAAGGAAGCCACATTACAAAACCATATACACCAATACTCCATAAAGCATATTGAAGGCAAAGCAAAATAACCGTTTTGGATTTAAATGCCGCCGCATAATTTTTCACGGGTTTTATACTTTCCTGTTCCTTTAGAAGTTCGTTTTCTAAATCTTGCTTTTCAGTTTCAGTTAGCCAGTTCGCATTTCCTGGGGTATCTTCTACCACACGCCACCAAATAAAAGCCCAAACTATTGCTGGTATTCCTTCTATAATAAACATCCAGCGCCAGCCTAAAGATTTAATTAAATAGCCAGATAAAATAGACATCCAAAGTAGCGTAACCGGGTTTCCCAAAATTAAAAATGTATTGGCTCTGGAACGCTCTGATTTTGTAAACCACCTACTCAAAAATATTAGCATGGCTGGCATAACAGCGCTCTCAACCACTCCCAGCATAAATCGTATTACAACTAGTATATTGACATTGCTAATTAAACCTGTGGCTGTAGCTAATAATCCCCATGAAATAAGTGACCAAAAAATTAACTTTTTAGCACTTTTATTTGCAGCATACAATGCACCTGGAATCTGAAAAAAGAAATAGCCCAGAAAAAAAAGCGAACCTAATAAAGATGAAATAGCTGGAGTAATATTTAAATCTTGTGCCATACCTCCGGCAGCTGCAAAACCAAAATTCGCCCGATCCAAGTAAGCAAGGCTATACGTTATAAAGACAACCGGAATTAAGCGCAGCCAACGCCTCTTAGCAAGTACTTTACCCATGACTTATTTATTTACATTGATTATTTAAAGGATAATATACTCCATTTTTACAAACAACAACATTGTCCTTCTTTTTCTATTTACGACTCTATTTCTTTTTCACTGATACCGCGTTTTCTTGTGTATTGGGCCACACAAGACATGCATTCATTTTAAACAAAATCAAAGCAATCTTCATGTGCTTGTCACAAAATTATGCTCAAAAACTGTCTCTTTAAGATTACATCGTTACCATTGGCCTTGATTTTTTTCACCCATTTAAAGTGGTAGCTAGAGGAAAAAGAAAAGGCCAAGCTAAAATCAGACTCAATTTAAAAAAAATAAATCAAACTTATGTTGAAAAAAGTAAATCGTTATTGTCCTATTCAATCCATATTAGGTTTTGCCTAGAATACCATTGCTACAAGAAACTACCAGCCAATAAAATCATTTATTTATAGACGCTCATCAAGATGAATATTTAACTTGTTTAAAAAATAAAACTTCTACAACAACTCATCGATAGATATTTTTCAGCATTTCACCCATATTTATAAATGATTTAATATAGTTAAATATGACAGTATTGATTAAAGTATTAAGGTAATATTTTCACTGCTTGTCTTGCCAATAACTTCCAAACACCATGATCTTTTTGCCAAACCATGAGTACCAACAACTTGACTTCTCCAGCAATACCAGCATTCAATGACTTTCCATCTAAGCGATGCCGAACAATTGCTACATCACCAGATATGTTAATTGATTGATTGGAGAGATCAATTTTAGTAAACCCATTTTCTTTACTGGTCAGTTTTCGAATGAATTCCCTTTTATCTTCTACATAACCAGCAGAATGACCATAACTCAATTTCTCTCCAACTAAATCATTAAGTGCAGCTTCATCTGCTTTGATCATAGCTTGGCGGAGCAATTCAATTTGATTGGCAACAATTTTTTCTGCACTTGTTTGTGCAGATAAGCAGAAGGAAAAAAGTAAAAAAAAGATGACTATAGCAAGACTTTTTTTCATTTTAACAATTATAAATTGATTTAAAAAATTACACATTAGAATTAAGAGGTAATTTTTGTGGCTAAAGCCATTTCAAAAACACTAATTAAACCCCTAGCTTTAGCTAGGGGCAATTGATAGAACCCCTTTCAATTTTTCTAATGCGTATTTTGGGTTTAAAGGAATTAAGGTCGAATAATGGTGCCATCACCTTTTCTAACCTGCCAATTCGATTTGGTAATAATGGGGTATTTCGCAGCTTCTTTTTCATTGACATCAACGCCTAATCCTGGCACTTCATTTACAGACATATATCCATTAGACATTGTTGGGCAACCAGAAAAGATGGTTTTGAGTTTATCGGAAAAATGTACAGCTTCTTGGATACCAAAATTCCAAACGGCCAAATCAATGTGGGCATGAGCGGCATGTCCTACAGGAGAAACATCACCAGGGCCATGGAAAGCTGTACGAATATTAAAGTATTCACCCAGACGTGAGATTTTCATTGCAGGTGTGATACCTCCAATTTGGGATACGTGTACTCTAATAAAATCGAACCATTGGTTAACCATTGGCAATTTAAATTCATTGATATTGTTAAACAATTCACCCATGGCAATAGGCACAGAAGTGGTAAGTCGCAATTGTTTAAACCATTCCATGTTTTCTGGAGAAAATGGATCTTCAATAAAATAAGGGTGGTATTGTTCGAGATTTTTGATAAGATTAATGGCATCGATAGGTTGTGTACGTTCGTGCATATCGTGGAGCAATTCAACGTCATCGCCGCAAACTTTTCTAACGGTTTCGAACATTTTAGGTACCGATTTAAGGTATAACCGCTCATTCATGTAGGTGTCGTTTTCATACCCATATCCGGCCTTTTTAAAATCGGGTGTTTGGGAAATACTTGTGGCACCATAGCCACCTTGTTGGATGCGTACGTGGCGAAAGCCTTGCTCCATATACTTTTTACAACTTTCTGCAACTGCTTCGGGGCTATTTCCACTAGCATGTTCATAACATTCTACTGCAAATCGGCTTTTACCACCCAGCAATTGATACACCGGCATATTGGCACGTTTGCCTTTAATATCCCAAAGTGCTTCATCCATTCCGCTCATGACGTTGTTTAATACTGGGCCATTTCTCCAATAGGAACTCACGTAAAAAGAGTTCCACATGTCTTCGATGTTATCCACATCCTTTCCAACGGCGAATTCGTTTAGATAATTGACTGCAGCAACCACTACTGCCGCCCTTTGGGTAAAAGTGGCACAGCCCAAACCATATAAACCTGGTTCAGTAGTTTCTACTTTTACTACAATCAAATTAATACCTTCCGGACAAGTAGCTATAACTTTTACATTTCGGATTTTCACCGGTGCCATTGCTTTTGAATACGATGGCTTTTCTTTTTCCTCTGCTTTCAGTTGCTTGGGGCCAAAGATCCCAAACAAACCTGCAGTAGAACCCATCGCCATCAATTTCATCATCTCCCTTCTGCTTTTAACAGCGTTGTTTTGCATTGTGTCCATGTAATTTTTTTAAATTGTGATAAATAATTATTGGATTTCTTCTAGGGTAACAGTTTCTTTATTTTTTGTAAGTAAATGAATAATTAAAAGTGCAATGAGGTAGGTGCAACCGCAAATGGTGAAGATGATATTATAGCCTGCTTTTAGATTTCCAGCAGCCTTATAGCTGTCTAAAATAAAGCCGATAAAGATGGGAAAAAGTATACCGCCGATGGCGCCTGCCATTCCGCCAATACCTACAATAGAACTCACTACCTTATTGGGAAACATATCAGATGCCATAGTAAATACATTGGCGGCCCAAGCCTGGTGTGCGGCAACTGCTACACTAAGCAAGCCTACAGCAATCCAAGCATTGTTTGCAAATTGTGCTAAAATGACTGACAATTCCAGTATTGCAAAAATCAGTAATGCCGTTTTTCGGGCGGCCAATACTTTCCATCCTTTTTTTACCAAATAGGAGGAAAAATATCCACCAAAAATGCTACCCACTGTAGTTGCGGTATAGATGATCATCAATTCAAGACTTGGCTTTTTCAAATCGAGTTGAAAGGTGGAGGCAAAATAGGATGGTAACCAAAACAGAAAAAACCAATAGATTGGATCAATAAGCCCTTTGCCTGTGATATATGCCCAAGTTTGCCGATGTCTAAACAAACCAGACCATTTAACGGTTTTTTGTTCATTTTCTAATAGGGATACTTCACCCGCTTTGATGTATTGGAATTCTTCGGAAGAAAGACGTTTTTGCTTTTCTGGAATTTCATAGTATTTCCACCAAAAGATTAGCCATACAAAACCTAAGGCACCTGTAATAATAAATACCTCTTGCCACCCGGCAAATTGAAGAATTAAGGGAACAATCAACAATGAAACCACTACACCCACACTGGTGCCGGCATTAAACAATCCCGTTGCCAATGCCCTTTCTTTTTTGGGGAACCATTCTGCCACGCTTTTCATGGCTGCCGGAAAGTTTCCAGCTTCACCTATGCCAAGACCCAACCGAGCGATTCCAAAACCAAATGCACTTCTAGCAAACGCGTGTAACATTCCGGCGATACTCCAAATTACAATGAATACGGCATATCCAATTTTTGAACCAATCTTATCAATCAATCTTCCACTAATCAACAACCCAATGGCATAACTTGCCGTGAAAGCCATAATAATTCTGGCGAAATCTGTTTCACTCCAATTGAACTCTTTTTCTAGTATTGGCTTTAGTAACCCAATCAATTGTCTGTCGAGGTAATTGATTGTAGTAGCAAAAAACAGCAATACTACAACAACCCAACGGTATTTATTTTTCATAAGGTTTCCCATTGTTCTTTGAATGCTTTGAAATGTTTGCGCATGTTGTTTTCGTTTTTTGATTGTATCAAAGCTGTAGGGAAAATCGGACTACCAATGCCCAATCCATCGGCACCGGCATTTTTGTATGCTTTCATATTATCTAATCCGATGCCGCCAGTAGGCATCAGTTTAATGTTTGGCAAAGGTGCTTTTACGGCTTTGATAAAATCAGGCCCCAAGCTTGAGGCAGGAAAAACCTTGATCATACTAGCACCTAAATTCCAAGCAGTATGAATTTCTGTTGGAGTAAATGCACCGGGAAATATCGGAACACCTGATTCAACAGCTTTTTCAATAACCTCTTTAACCACTATTGGGGTTACAATAAACGATGCACCTGCGGCAATAGCGAGCGTATAATCTTCTAGTGAACACACCGTACCAGCACCAATATTAATTGTGTTGCCAAATTCAACCCTTGCATGCTGTATCATTTTAGTAGCACCCGAAGTATTTAAAGTAACTTCTATATTGGTAAATCCTTCTTCATAAAACAATGGGAGGAGGGTTATCCAATCTTCCATCGTAAAATGCCGCACAATCCCTACTATTGGCATTGAATCAAATAAAGACCATGAAAATTGATGTGTATTCGGTTTCATTAGTTCTTTAAATAATTCATTATAATTAATTGTCCGGCAATTGTTATTTGGTCGGTTTCTTCTGCAGAGAGTATAGTTGTGCGGTGTAAAAGGTTTAATTCAGCCAGACCTAGTGTATAAAATTCGTACAAATGGATACTGCTACACAATAAAATGGGCAAATTTTCTTCCGTTAAAAGATGACTAAGTTCGCTGCCAATAAGCAATCCACTTAAATATATGCTGTTTTGTCTTTTATCATATACCCCAAACAATTGGTTGGTTCTTACCGAAAAAAGATTGTGCAACATAGATGCATCAGCAGAAAAACGGATACCTTTTTTAAAAATTTTTACATCTTCATCACTGTATTGGTGTGTAGTAGATTTATCTACAGAATTATCTACAGAATCACTAAGAATGCTGTGTTTGCTGAGTAAGCTAAAAATTTCACCCGTCATAAAGGTTTGGAAATTGATCATTTCGTTCCCTTGAATATAAATATGTTTGCTATGCGTTCCGGGTAATATAAGTATTGCCTTTTCGGGGAATCTATTTTGTTTTTTGAGCAAGGAGAATAATCCGAGTACTTGCGTTTCTTCCCCACGCATTACATCATTGTTACTTTTTACGCCAGATACCAAAATAATTTCATGGGGGAAATCGTCATCTGGCGGAATACAAATGGTTAGTGCTGAACTTCCATCCAAAGCAAAAGGGAGGTTGGCATAATTCACGCTTTGCATTCCAATAGTAGAAGAAGCCATTCCTGAAATCAGGATTGGTATATGGTCTAAGTTCATTAGCAATTGGTTGGCCAAAACTTTTACTTGCTCCCTTAGTTTAATCCTAAAGTATTGTTCTTGCGATACAGCATCATTTTCATCGTCAGTATTCCAAGAATTAAACGTAGGAGCTACGCCTTCGGGCGTATGCATTTCACCAGAAACATTTTGTGCAACCAAATTATACAATCTAAGTCGGAACGATGAAGTTCCCCAATCACAACCCAGCAGAAATTTTTTTCCCATCATCTACAAAATTTTCATTGGACAAAATCTAAACATTTTAAAAATAATCTCCAACACTATAAGCTAATTTAAATCATTTTTTAAAATTGATATAGTAGTTTATAGTGTTGGTAGATTATAAGTTTGCCAAAAAATGGTATTATTTACTATCCCACCACACGCGACTATTTAAGTCGTTGGCACCTTGATTTTTGATAGCATCATTTAAGTTGGCCTGATTTGTAATGATTTCGCTATCTGGATAAGGTAAACGGTTTATAAAATTACCTTTGATTTCGGATCCGGGATAAGGGTTTTTAATCAATTTAGGGAATCCGCTTCTTCTGAAGTTGGCAAATGTTTCGGAGCCATTGATGAACGAAGCCACCCAATATTGTGAATTAATCTGTTCCAATTCCTTACCGGCAATCAAAGTATTGGCATCGATATAGGTTTGAATTTTATCTGCTGCGATAGCTGCTTTAGTATCATATTCTGCCATTTGTAACATGTGAGCCCTAATCCCCGCTTTGTAGGTTGCGTCTGCGTCGCCGGTAGTCCAGCCTCTAAAAATGGCTTCTGCCAATAGCAATTGTGTTTGGGCATAGGTAACATGGTATTCTGGGGCATCTGTTTTTAAGATGGTGGTAAGATTGATTTGCGAATAATCATATAAACTTGCCACATTAAACGTTGCGAAGGTGTTTTTGATAGATACATCATCAAAACCCATTGGCATACCCAATTGTACAGCAGGGTCGTTAGTGGTTCTAGGGGCACCTTGCTCTGCACCCGATTTTGCACCTACGTGTCTTACTGAAATAGATTGCAACCTAGGATCGTTGTTGTTTTTTAGATAATCAACAAAAGGCTTGGCTAGGTAGAAATTAGCTTTTTCCCTTGCGGTAAGGTGAACTGCGATCCAGTTTTGGTATAAAGAAGTATGGCGCATGATAGAATTATCAGCATTGGATTGCATCAAACCACCGGCTATTGCCTTTTTAACATAGGTTTGCGCTAACACTGGATCAATTCTGCTTAATCGCATCGCAGCCCTAAGCAAGAGCGAATAACCCAGTCTTTTCCATCTAAGGATATTTCCGCCATACAATATATCGCCAACAGATGTTGCTTTTGCTACATCTAATGCCGTTGAAGCCTCGTCTAATTCTTTAAGGATATCCTTATAGATGATTTCTTGCTTATCATATTTGGGTTGGGTAATATTGGATAAGTATCCTTTAGAAGCATCTAAATAGGGCACATCACCATAAGTATCGGTAACAATCATAAAGGAGTAAGCTTTCCATATTCTCGCTTCATTGTACAAATTAGACCTACCGGCATCGTCTTTTGTTTTGGCGATGACATCTACCAATTGTTTTAACACACTTTGGTAAAAATTAACCCAAATAGGAGAAGCGTTTGAAGGGTTGAAAATATTATAATTGGCACCCGAAAGTGAACTACCAAAAGGTGTAATCACTTGTTGTACAATCCCAAAATCATAACACAACAATTGTAAGGTGGCAAAGTTATCTCGATAAGTGGCATCGATAATGGCTTTATTCATTACAAACTGTGGATCCAAAGAGGTAGGATCTACTTTATTGGTATTGAGGTCATCAAAACCTTTTTCACAGCTGGTGAAAACTAATCCTGCTACTATAATTGCGAAAAGATAAATTGTTATTCGTTTCATGGAAATATTTTTTTTAGAATTTAATGTTTAGGTTAAATCCGACGCTTCTGGTAGGCGGTAATGGTGTCCAGAAATCAAGACCGGTTTCATTATCTGAGATGTTTGCCACATTTTCTGGATCCATGTTTTCCGTCCATTTTTTCAAAATTAATACGTTATTGGCGACGGCGTTTAATCTCATTCCTCTAATGAATTTGAATTTACTCATGTGTCGAGTGAAATCATACCCAATAGAAAGTTGTCTTAATTTCCAGAAACCAGCATTGAAAACAAAATCTTCGTTTACACCCAATACATTCGGTGTTTCATAAAAAGGTTGCAAATCTGATCTGGTAGTATTTACGGCTCCATCAAGATTAACGCCTTTACCAATCACATACCCTTCTGCCCTTCCTGCTAGCGTTCTTTTGCTAAGACCGTGGCGAAGTGCATTCATATTAGAACCAGCAATCATTTTTGATCCGAGTCTAAAATCAATCAATGTGCTGATTTGTATGCCATGAATGGTAAAGGAATTGGTTATCCCGCCAAAGTATTTAGGGAGAATATTGCCAACATAGGCCTGAACATTGTTTCTGAGTGGTCTGCCACTAGCTTTATCAAAAACCTGGTTGCCTTGTGCATCACGTAAATAGAGGAAAGTATATAATGCACCGATAGGTTTGCCTACTACTTGTTTAACCACTCGTCCACCACCACCGCCAACGGAGATAACTGTATCAGCAGCTGTAGCACCTAGTTTTATAACTTTTGAAGTGTTATAGGCTCCGTTCAGATTGATTTCCCACTTAAAGTTTTTGTTGCGAATGGGAGTAAGGTTCATTTGCATTTCTAGCCCCTTGTTCATGCTTTCGCCGATATTGATCAATTTATTAGTAAATCCGGAAGCATCTGATACTTGAGCTGCGAGAATCTGATCTTTAGTAATTTTATAGAAATAGGAAAGATCTAATCCTACTCTATTGTTGAACAATTTAAGTTCAACACCCACTTCTGATTCTGCAACGCGTAGTGGTCTTAAAGCGGCGTTAGGAATTAAAGTTGTGTTGATTCCACCCACAGGTATTGTTGCACCAGTTGGATTTGGGAAGAGGTTATTGTTTACACCATAATAAAGCGCATTAGAATAAGGGGCTACGTTATCATCACCCACTTCTGCGTATGCGGCCCTTAATTTTCCATAATTGATCCAAGATGGCATTTTGATTACATCAGAGAAGATGAAACTCTGTGTTACAGAAGGATAGAAGATGCTTCTTGCTGATGGTGCAAGTGTGGAAAACCAATCATTTCTACCCGTTATATTTAAAAACAAAAAGTTTCTAAACGAGAATTCACCGGCACCGTATAAAGAATTTACAGAACGTTCCGCTTTACCGTAAAATGGATCTTTTGCTCTTCCATTCATAATGGTATATAATCCGGGTTGTACAAAATCTTGAACGGTTACGCTATTGTATTCTGTTTTGCGATACATCTGGTTACCGCCAAAAGTGAGGTCTACACCGAAATCACCTTTTTTCTTATTGGCACCAATGAGGAAGTCGTAGTTTCTTTCTCTAAAACCCCTTATATCTTGGGTATAGGAACCATTGATAAAGCCGGAAGGTGCAGCAGGGATAGGTGCATAACCATTGGGGATATTATAATCTTGGTAGCGGCTATAAAAATCTTGTGCCAATCTACCTTGTGCATATAACCAAGGTGTAATTTGGTAGCGAAGGGATATATTTCCAAATATCCGATCTCTCTTCACATTTTCAAATCGCTTGTTTAAGGAATAGTAGGGATTGTTTCTTACCAAAAACCTCGACATTACAAACTCATTTCCGTTTGGCATCAATTGGTTTTTTTCCATTGCCTCAAAAGGCATAGAAGTAGATAATGTATAAATTACCGTAGGGATGGCCATATCCTGGGTATTCACTTGCGGTGGGTTTTTGTTGTATTCATTAGAATAATTCACATTACCCTGTATGGTAACCGCTTTGTTTATATTTTGGCTAAATCCCAAATTGATGGTACGTTTATTGAAATTATTGTTAGAGAGTATTCCACCATTATCGGAGTTAGCCATCGACAATCTTAATGATCCATTTTCGCTCACATTTGATAATGTTAGTGTATTGGTCATATCTGTTCCGGTGCGATAGAATTTCTTGTACCGGTTGCGTACGGGCTCATAGGGGAAAGTTTCACCAGTAAATAGCACTTGCGTCATACCTGGCTGAAATTTTTCTCCAAAGCTCCACACAGCAGATTGCGGATAGGCGGATGTTGGTCTAACGCCTCTTTCACCCTGGCCGTATTCATATTGAAAATCAGTAAAATCAAGGGGGGTATCAGATGTGTAATTGATATTGTATTCGATACCGATACCTTTACCAGCGCCTTTTTTGGTGGTAATCATCACTACCCCATCTTTAGCACGGGAGCCGTATAAGGCAGATGCGGTGGCACCTTTCAGCACGGTTATCGATTCGATGTCATCTGGGTTGATAGAAGAAAACCCGTCACCACCATCAGAGCTGTTGACTTGTCCGGCTCTTGCACCAATTCCACCACCCAATCCGTAAGTGGTATTATCCATTGGCACACCATTTACGATAATCAGCGGTTGGTTTACACTGTTAAAAGAAGATTGGCCGCGCATTCTAATTTTAGTGGATCCGCCCGGCCCTGTGCCCATGGTAGAAATATTTACACCGGCAAGTTTTCCTTGTAAAGTGCTCATAGGGTTTGGTGTTCGGTTGGTAGCAACGGCTTCACCATTTACGGTGGCAGTAGCGAAGCCCAAACGTTTGGCCTCTTTTTTAATTCCAAGTGCTGTTACTACTACATCTTTTAGTACTTTAGGATCAGAAGATAGCACAACATCAAGGGTTGTGTTCCCGTTGAGTTTTACCTCTTTGTCGAGATATCCAACAAAAGAGAAAATCAAACTGGCCTTACCAGTCACTTTTAGGGTAAAATTTCCATTGGCATCTGTGATAGTACCTTGGGTAGTTTGAGCGATTAGAACATTAACGCCAGACAACGGATCTTTATCTTGTCCGGTTACTTTTCCAGAAACAGTTACTGTTTGTGCCCAGCTAAATATCTGAAAGCATAATAAACAGAGAGAGAGCAATACGAGTTTTTTTTTCATTGAAATGGCTTTGCAAGTGAATAAAAAAGGAAATTATAAATAAAAAAAGGTTACCAATTGTGAATAGCTCCATCGGGACTTTTTAGATAAGGATGCGGATATTTAGTGTTTGCGGTAATTTCGAAGAGGAAATCTGCTTTTTTGGGATTGAATTTTACGCCTAATCCTGGTGCGGGGTTCAAGTAGATTTTACCTTTATCGAAGTGGATATAATCGTCGTTAAAATAAACGGGGCGTTCCACTTCGCCACCGCCAATTTCCATCAAACAACGTACGGGGCTGCTAGAACCCAGCACATGCGCGAGGCTGGCAGTAGATAGGGGGCCTGTAAAATGCGGGATCATACCAACGTAATGCGTTTCGCACATTGAGGCAATTTTTTTCAATTCAGAAAGGCCGCCGCAATTGGGCAATGTAACCCTTGCGTAATCGATTAACCGATTTTCGATGAGTTCGTTATTGTCCCATCTATCGCCAAATTGTTCTCCTACGGCTATAGGCACGGTAGTTAGACTTCGAATGGTTTTATATACGCTAGGGTTTTCTGAGCGGATGATATCTTCTATAAAATAGGGTTCTAGGTTTTCAATGGCTTTACAAATCTTAAGTCCGTCTTGGGTATCGAAACGGGTGTGGAGATCGATGGCCCATTTACCGCCGCCGCCTACTGCATCATCCATTTTTTTACAGTGTTCAATTGTTTTTTGCACATTTTCGTAAAATTCGAAAGGAAATTCTCCGTTGCTACCGGTAGGTCCGGTGCGGTAAGTTCTAAAACCGGCGGCGATACAATCTTTAGCACGGTCGTATTCTGTAGCGCCCGTTGAGTTTTTGTACCCTGTTGCATAACAATCTACGTATTCACGGGTGGCACCACCCATTAGTTCATAAACGGGGATATTGAGTGCTTTGCCTTTAATATCCCACAATGCCATTTCAATGGCACCAAGTCCATGAAGTTTTTCTCTTCCTGGGGGGTAGAACATTCCGCGATAAAGGTATTGCCATAGGTGTTCAATTCTGAAGGGATCGGCACCTATTAGCATTTGTGCACATTGTTCCACCATGTCTTTGGTGCCTCCTTCTCCTATGCCGATAATACCGCCATCGGTTTCGATTTCCACAATACCACGAGCTTGGTTAAACAATGGTTTGGTATAGCCGGGTGCGGCGTAATACCTGATTTTTTTGATTTTGAGGTTAGAGGTTGCAGATTGCACAAATCCTCCGGGCATAGCTTTTAGACCAGTAACACCACTCATCAACAATCCCGTTCCCATTAGGGCAGATTGTAGAAAATTTCTTCTTTCCATATAGTATAAATTTATATGTTAATCGATTAAGTTATTTGAGATAAAAAAAGATTGTATTAAAATTTACATCTCATATCAAATGAATTAAAAGTGCAAATAGTAGAGAACAATCTATTTTTTTGTTAATCGATTAAGTTAATCTTTTGTTAAATTTACCGCTAATTTTAACATGACAAAATTTATTTTTGTTTTTTTTTAAAAAAAGTAAATAATCGCTTTTTTATCTTGTGGAGATTCATTTGAAACCCTACCATAGCAATAAGATTACCTTTATATTTTTTGTGCAAATATCAAGATCAGGTTTCTGCTATTTATTTTAACCAAGTATTATAGTTTGATGTTGGAAACTTTGATAACCATATATTAGACATCAGAATTAATAAGTTTATTACTATCAAAATTTATTAATACATCATCTTAAATAAAATGGCATTTAGCAATATTTTTGATATTATTATTTATTTATTGAATATGAATATTTAATTCTATGGCTAAAGCATATTGAATGGAATCAATACCCCCCGGCTTGGCTATTATAAAACGTCTTATCATTATTCTAATTCGTAAATCCATCGAAATAAATTATAACACCTTGATTATCAATATATTTAAACCCATTTTTTTGAATTTTTCATTTTTTTCTCGTAAATGTTCAAATTTGCAATACAAATGCAGCAGACAAAGCCATAAATTGAAATCTGGATTTACTTTACATAATTACCATATATAACGGATAATAAAATATTATACATCATCATTAAAAGAAAAAAGCAATTCAATCTTATTTTTTCTTACTCGAATCACGTTTAATCAATGTTGCTTGCATCAGAATTTGTTGCTTCGGCAATTCAGGATTTTCAATTTTTTTGATGAGCAATTCAACAGCTTTTTTGCCAAGCTCATCCATTTGTTGCATGATATAGGTAATGGGACATTGGTATAAATCGAATAATTCTGCTTGTCCAAAACTGATTATACCCAAATCATCAGGTACTTTTAATTTTAATTCGTTGATGTATTTCAGTCCATTAACCGCCAAGCTGTAGGTACAAAAGATGATGGCATCTACTGGAGCATCAGTTGACAGCATGTTGTCGATGGCATCCCTAGATTTTACGCCCACTTCTTGTATACGTACTTTCTGCAGCCAATTTTGATGTAGTTCAACACCGTGAATAGACAATGCATCTTCGTAGCCCCTAATTCTTTCTTTCATGTGGTGCAAAGCAGATTCGTAGGCAATCAATCCAACATTTTTATATCCCATTTCCAAAAAATGTGTACAAGCATCAAAAGAGGCCTGGTAATTATTGGTAGATACGTAATCTGTTTGAATTTCAGGAAAATAGCGGTCTAACAATACAAAAGGAATATCATCCGCTAATAGTTCTTTAATTTTAGGTTGAGAGTTTTCAGTAGATACTATGATGAATCCGTCTACCGTTCGATCAATCAATACATCAATTAAGTCATCAGATTTTGATGCATCTTCATCTGAGCTGCCATAAAAAACGGTGTAGCCAAATTTTTTAGCTTCATTTTCAACTACCCTAGCAATGTTGGCAAAAAATGGGTTAGAGATATCTGCAATGACCAATCCGAGTGTAGAACTTTTTCCGCTTCTAAGGCTACGTGCAAGGAAATGTGGTTTAAAGTTCAACTCTTCAGCAATTGCTTTAATATGGCTAGCCATGTCTTTACTAACCTTACCTTCCTTTTCTTTTTCGTTCATTACATAAGAAACAAGGGCTGTTGACACACCCGCACGCTCTGCAATATCCTTTAATGTTACTCTTTTCTTTTTCGTACCCATAATTTGACGCTGCAAATATCATGCTTTTCTTGATTTTTTTTCTATAAATTTCAAACATTACTCAATGTGAGTAAATAATAAAATATTATTCATTATAAAAGAAAAATATTTTAGGCACATTCGAAGCTGGAAATATATGATAAAGAGGAATATGGACTGAACTTACAATAGAATCTTTAGGAAACTTCCTAAGTAGGCAAATAATAAACTACAAATAATCTGTTTTAGCCAAGAATAAAATAATACAAAAAACGATTTAATCCATCATTTGCAAAATGGATAATTGCAGTTGATGAATTAAATCGATTTGCAAGAAAAGCTATACTTACCAATCAACAACAGAACCATCTAATGCATTATACGATTCAGGATTTTTCCAATCATGTCCAATTTTATCTTTTATCTGGTATTCATCTATTTCTATGCCCAAACCTGGTTTGTCTGGAATCAAAACTGTACCATCTTTTTGCAATACAAATGGATTTTTGATGTATCCTTCGCCAAAAGAAACCTGTTCTTGTATGAGGAAATTGGGAACACTTGCCGCCAAATGTAGGCCAGAAGCCAATGAAATAGGACCCATAGGGTTATGTGGAGCTACTGGTACATAATAAGCTTCAGCCATACCGGCAATAATTCTTCCTTCTGTAATACCTCCAGCATGACAAAGATCTGGTTGCACGATGCTTACTGCTTTTTTTTCTAACAGTTCTCTAAAGCCCCATTTTGTAAATATTCTTTCGCCTGCGGCAATGGGGATATGAGTTCCTCTTGCTATATCTGCCAAGAGATCAACATATTGTGCTTGACAAGGTTCTTCAATAAACATGGGTTGGTATTGTTCTATTTCCTTGATCAATACTTTTGATGTTTGTGGCGGGATACTGCCATGAAAATCAATGGCAATATCCATATCTTTTCCACCAGCTTCGCGCAATGCGCCAAAACTATCGGCAGCAAATGCTATAAATTTTGGATTCTCAACAAAATTTGCTGGGTTTTTGTGTGCTGGAGCCGTTTTTATGGCAGTAAACCCTTCCGCTTTTCTTTTTTTAATGTCTTCAGGTGTGGCTGCTCGTCCATAAACCCTAACTCTATCACGTGTAGGACCGCCCAAGAGTTCATACACTGGAACACCCAATAATTTACCCTTTATATCCCATAATGCTTGGTCTACCCCGCTTAATGCACTCGTAAGAATTGGACCGCCCCGGTAGAAGGCGTGCCTATAAATGGCTTGCCAATGGTGTATAATTTGTCGGGGATCTTTGCCAATAAGGTAAGGTTCCAATTCTTTGATAGCAGTTTGTATAGTTAATGCTCTACCTTCTAGAAGTGGTTCACCCAATCCATGAACGCCAGCATCCGTATGAATTTTTAAAAATATCCATCGGGGTTTAACCAAAAATGTTTCCAATTTGGTTATTCGTACCTCGTTTTTTTTAAGGATTAAATCCCTTGGTTTTTCTCCTGCATAAGAAGCGATTGGTAGCATAAATCCTGCTCCAATGGCACCAAGTACATTTTGAATGAGCGAACGTCGTGTTTGAGATGATTGTTTAAAGCTTGTATCCATAACCTTAATTTTAGATATTTAATGCAAATTTAGTTAATCGTTTAAGCTAATTTATGTAAGTTAATCGATTAACCAAAATTTATTTCGAAATAGTAAGTTGTGAGTTGGAAGTTGGAAGAATTATAAAGTTGATTATAAATTCATGTTCCGTATTCTACTTCTAAAATGACTTTTCATTGCAAAACATTTAGTGAATTTTGGATGAATTTTCTTGATAAACACATTACTATAAATGAAACTATTGAATTGCCCCCAGCTTTAGCTGGGGGGATATAAGATTCTCTTTGAAATAGCTTTAGCCACAAAATTTACGTTTTACTTCTGATGCGTAATTTATGTTTAACCCATTTTACACATTACAAGAAAAAAGCAAATTTTATGGCTAAAGCCATTTCAAAATACCCATAAAACCACTAGCTAAAACTAGGGGCTATTAAAAAACACTTTTCAATTTACCTAATGCGAAATTTTTGTTTAATCCAAACCAAATTCAATCAATACAAAATTTATACAAAAAAAACTCCAATCAACCGCATTGATAAAACAAAGCGATTGATTGGAGTTATATTTTGTCTTAAGCTATTGCTTAGTACCCAGGATTCTGAGGAATAACCAAGTTTGTATTGTTGTCAATTTCACGTTGTGGAATAGGCAACAACAATTTATTTTCATTTATAAAAGCCTGTAACTGAACCAAAGTAGATCTTGGTGAAGGATATTTACCATAATGAGCAGAATAAATGGAACTGAAATGTGCTTGAATAACAGCAACGGCACCTTGGGTTGTCATTGTTTTGTTGAAACGCAAGATATCATACCAACGAACATTTTCAAAAGCAAACTCCAAACGACGCTCTTTAACCAATTCTTTTTCAAAATTTGCAGTTGTAGCTACATCAGTTGAAAGCAATGGTGTTAATCCTGCTCTTACGCGGGTTTGGTTGATTAAAGCCAAACTAGAAGCTGTATTACCTTGTGCTTCAGCCAACATCAATAACACATCAGCATAACGAATTACGATCCAGTCGTTTTCTCCATCTTTCACTATTGAAACTGGAGAAACGTGCTTTTTAGGATATAAAACCAAAGATGTGCTATAAGAACCAATATTGGTAGGTTTTCTTAAATCTGTTGCAGCATACAATAAATTAACTTCTGATGTTGGGGTATTTAAACCATCTCCATCACCATTAATAATTGCAGAACCACTCAATTGTGGAGCGAAATTGTTAGGGAAAGGTGAGCCCAATCCTATTCCACCCGCTTTGTAACGAATTGCAAACATGATTTCTTTATTCACTTCATTGTTTATTGCAAAAACATCAGAATAATTAGGCAATAATCCATATCCGCTATTGGCAATAATGTCATTCAATAATGGAATTGCATCAGCTTTTCTATCTAATGTTAAAAAAACCTTTGCCAATAATGCCTTTGCAGTCCAAGCATTTACTTTACCCAAAATGGTAGTAGGAATGCTTGCATAAGGTAAAGTTGCACCATTAGCAGCTGCAAATTGTAAATCAGCAATAATCAATTTATATATATCATTAACAGCAACCCTATTAAAAGAAGTTGCATCAAAAGGCGACAATGGCTCATGTACTAAAAATACACCACCGAACAAACGAACAAGGTTAAAATAATGATAGGCTCTAATGAAACAAGCTTCAGCAGCAATAGCCCTTTTATCTGCTGCAGCTATTACAATAGTAGCAGAATCAGATGATAATGTACCGGTCACTTCTTTGTAATTAACTCCAAGAGCGTTTAATACTATATTTGTATTTCTGATATTGAAATAATTCGAAATCCAATAATTGTAAATCCCTTGGTGTGATATGTTCGGAATAAACATATCCAAATCACTCAAATCGCGGTTTGGCACAGATTTACTAGCAGGGCTACCCATGATCGCATTATCGCTTCGAAGTTCTGTCATTTTCCATTCTTCATTTAGCGGTGCCCTTAACCCGTTATAACAACCTGTTAAAGCAGTTTGCAATTCTGCAGCACTTTGATAATAATTGTTGATTGTTACATTTGACTGAGGATTCAACTCTATATTCTTAGTGCATGATACCATAAAAAATGGTACTGCAATCAAAAGGTTTAATATTTTTTTCATTGTTTTTTTTTAGGTTTTTTTATTAAAAATTAATGTCAATACCTATTAAAATTGTCTTTGGAATTGGGAAAGAACCACGTTGGTAACCATCAATCAACACTGATGAGTATGGTCCATTACTAAATCTACCTTCTGGATTTAATGCCCTATAAGATTTTGCAGTTTTAAAATAGATATTTTGCGTTGATACATAAAAGCGCAATCCATTTAATTTTGTTTGCTTAACAATAGAAGATGGTAAAGTATATCCAAAATTAACTTCTCTAAGTGATAAATAAGATGCATCTTCTATTACATAATCTGTCAACATCCAATTGTATCCCAATGTAGAAAAAGGAGTTTTTCCGTCTCCAGGAAACAACGGACTTACCCATCTATCTTTATTATAAATAGTAATAGTTCTTCTTGATTCATTGTAGTTAGGGTCACCATTGATTAATTTTCCACCTTCAACACCTTGGAAAGTAAAACTTAAGTCAAAAGCTTTGTAACTTATGTTGTTTGTTAAACCCCAAGTAAATTTAGGATAAGGGCTACCTAGGTTTGTTCTATCATTGTTGTCAATTACTTTATCACCATTTACATCAACAATTTTCAATCCACCAGGAACCAATACGTTGCTCAATACACTTGTTAAACCAGATGTACTAATTTGATCTTGAGACAACCAAACACCATCAGTTTTGAAGCCATAATATACAACCAAAGGATCTCCAACCTTGTTTCTATAAACTTCAGTACGCTCTCCTTGGTTTAACAAATATGCTTCTGTGCCCAATTCAAGAATCTTGTTAACATTTTGAGACAAGTTTGCACTTGTAGACCATTTGAAGTTCTTCTTTTGAATGTTCTTTGTACTTACTTCCAATTCAAATCCTTTATTCTCTAAACTACCTAAGTTGTTCCAAAATTGAGGAACACCAGTAAATGCCATTGCAGACTGTTGCAATAATAGTTTATCTGTTTTAGATTGGTACATATCTAAAGAAACGCTTAATTTATTCTTAAACAAAGCAAGATCTACACCTAGATTGGTTTGAAATGTACTTTCCCAAGTAATATTAGGGTTAGAAAGAAATGCTTGAGAACCAACTAAACCCGGATAAGAAACACCAGTTCCTGCACCCAAAGGATAATTAGCTCCATACAATAAATCTAAGAATGCAAAATCAGTAATTCTATTGTTTCCAGAAACACCATAACTACCTCTAAATTTAAGGTTGCTCAACCAATTGATTTTGCTCATGAATTTTTCTTTACTTACTACCCATCCACCTGAAATAGAAGGGAAAGTGCCCCATTTTTTTCCAGGTCCAAAGTAAGAACTTCCATCAGCACGGAAACTAGCTGAAACCAAATATTTATCACCATATCCGTAGTTGATACGACCAAGATAAGAAATCAATCCAATTTGGTTTTTTGTTCCAAAAGTACCATTTTTATCAATTTGTGCGGCACTATTTAAAGTTCGTATTTTATCACTTGGATAATCTATACCTGTGGTTCGAGAGTTTGATATTTTAGTAGTTTGAGAAGTAAAACCACCTAAAACACTTAAATCATGGTTTCTGATACTTTTTGAATAATTCAGTGTGTTTTCAGAAAGCAAATCAATAAAAGTTTTACTAGAATAAATACCAATGTTGTTAGCACCATCTGCACTTGAATTTCTCTCAGAAAAGTCCAAACCAATGTTATAATTAACGTAAGAACTGGCTAAAGTTTTGAAATTTAACCCTGGCAATAAATTTACGGTTAACTCTCCTGAAGATTGCACACGATATTCATTTACATCAATATCATTTCTTACTACTGATGATTTTGGATTTTGCTGTGCAGATCCACTTGGGCTAACTACACCAGCACCAGAACTCCATAATGAGCCATCAGGCATGACTCCAGAATAAGGCACTCCTGAAAAATGCCTTGGATGTGCATAAGAACCAGGTCTAATATTTGCATACTGAGGATTGGTATTTACTAAAGCTGCAGTTGCTGCATTGTGGTAAAGTGGCAACCAACGTGGGAATCTCCAGAAATTGGTGTAGTTTTCTGAAGGTGTTTTTTTGTTTGAAATAGAAGGGTTGATATTAAAAGTTAATTTAACCCTCTTGCTTAGGTCCATATCAACTTTTGCTCTTACGTTAAACTTCTCATAATTGCTTTTAAACATCATTCCTTCATCATTCTGGTATCCACCAGATATAAAGTAACGTACATCTTTTTTACCTCCAGAAACATTCAACTGAATATTTTGAAAGATACCTTTTCTCATTGACTCTGCTTGCCAATCGGTAGATTGACCACCCAATAACAAGTTTTCAATAACATAAGATGCTTTATCCCCATCTGTAACTGTATTTGTAGTTTGATCTACAGACGGATCCTTTTTACGCAATGACATTTCATTGTACAACATTCTTGTATAATCAGAACCTGTCATTACATCATACAACTTGTATGCTTCTTTTTGTCCAACAGAATATTTAAAAACGTATTTTGGTTTATCAGCAACCCCTTTTTTAGTTGTAATCAAAATTACACCACTTGCTCCTCTTGAACCATAAATTGCAGCAGATGCCGCATCTTTCAATACTTCTACAGATTCTACATCACCAGTATTGATAAATGCCAAGCCATCAGGTACTGGCTGTCCATCTACTACTACCAAAGGACTAGCACCAGCATTGATAGAACTAATACCTCTGATATTGATTTTAGCATCTGCACCAGCTTCAGATGAAGTATTTTGAACAACAACTCCAGCAATTCTACCTTGTAATGCTTGATCTAATCTAGAAACAGGAGCTTCATCTAATCTTTCATTTTTATACTTGGCTACAGCACCAGTTAAACTAGATTTTTTCTGTGTACCATATCCTATAACTACAACTTCAGCCTGTGCTGTTGCTTCAGGAACCAATGAAACATTGTAAGAACTAGCTTGAGTTATGATTACAAATTGTGTAGCATAACCAATTGAAGAAAAACTTAGTGATTTTATAGCAGATGATGGCTTGAACGTATAGTTTCCCATTTCATCTGTTACAGTCAAAACTTTTTTCTTATCTGAAATAATAGATACTCCGGCCATAGGCTTTCCGGTTGTTTGGTCAATTACCTTTCCGGTAATATCTTTTTTTTGTGCTGATGCAATCCCAACCATCATTATCAATGGGAGCACCATTAGCAAGCTTCGTAAATTCCTCATAAATAAAAAAATTGCAGTTTTGGGGAAGTTTTAACCCTAGTTGTAAAAGTTAATAACTTTTTATGCTAATATCCTCTAAAAAAAATGCAATTAACGAAGCCACAATTTTAAAAATCAAAAAACAATATGGCAATTACGTTAAAATACAAAATCGTTGATAGTCAGTATTAACCTAAAAAGTTTTATTAACATAATATTAATACTATTATACTTAAGATGCAATTTTAATTTTAGATTATTTTATCTAAAAAATATAATACTTTATTGAATTTTTTCTAAAATATCAGCTAATAACTTGTTTATATTAAATTTTTATATCACCGAAAACGTTACCGGAAACGTTACCGGTTTTACCGATTTTTTTTTAAATTATTCCAAATAAATAAATGTGTAACTGATTGATTTACCACATTATGAACTTAATCAACTAAAAATTTAAATAACAAATAAATTTAATTATCAGAAATTGTTCAACAACTTGAAGTTGATTCTTTTTACTTTACAATAATAAATTTATTTATATTTTTTAAACCCTAAGTTATGATTTCGATTTTCTGAATTTTATTCAAATTCATAAACTATCACAAATCCAATTACTTACCAATTGCCTTAATTATTTTCGACACAAATCCATCCAAAGCCCCATTATCTATCCATCTTACTACAGCAATCAACTCATTTTTACGATCTATATATATTATATTGGTTCCATTTCCAATATGTACAAAAGCTTCTTCAGGGGCAGATGGTAATAATTTTTTATTTGTATTGAGAAAATAATTCATAAACCCATAACCTGTATTCGCTTTTGTTGGTGTTGTGGCTAAATCAAACCAATTTTCCGACAACAATTGTTTTCCATTCCAATTTCCTTTGTGGTATGTCAATAAGCCAAACCGAGCCATGTCCAAAGTACTAATAAACAATCCACCGCCAAAATGACCACCGCCGCTAACCGATTGTACCAAATTGCCATCTAATATGATCCATGAATTTCTATAACCAGACCAATACCAAGTGTTACTAGCCCCAATTTGCTGCATTATCATTTCTCTCAAAACTGAGGGCAATGGTTTATGCCAAATTAAAGTTACGGCCAATGCCAATGCGTTTACTCTTGTGTCATTGTACTTCCAAGTGCTTCCGGGTTCACTCCTATTTCTTGAATAAGCTTCCATCAATTTTTCTCCCGGACGATCAGCCCAATCTGGCTTTCCCCAAAGTGTACCTTCAAAATCACTGGTTTGCCTAAGCAAATGATCCCAACTTATTTTCCGATTGTGGGGTGTATTAAATGGATGGATAAACTGAGCTTTACCCATATCCTCAGGTTTTCGATATGGTGTATTGTCGTAAATTTCTACCGGTGGCAACATCGGAAAAACTTGATCATTAATATTTCTAATCAAACCCTTATCAACAGCCAAACCAACTACAGTAGAAAGAAAACTTTTTGTAACACTATGGGTTTGGTCAACCCTTGCAATATCCCCCCAACTGGCAATAATATAACCCTTATAAATAACTATTCCTGAAGGATTTCCTCTTTCAGCGAAGGGGCCAACGCCATTGCTAAATGGCTCTTTGCCAAAACTCAGGGCTTGTGAGAGTTCCTGATCTCGAGGCATTTTACTTTCATTGTTTATAGCAAAATTGATAGCTTCTTTGATAACATTACTATCTATACCAAAGGTTGCAGGCAATTTAGTTTCCCATTTACCCTCCGGCGGGAAATAAAAATTGGATTTGTGAGATTGAGCATTTATGACAAATTGTATCAAACATAATGGAATAATAAAAAAACTTCTCATAATTGCATGTTAAAGTATTGTATAACAGATAAACTAAAAAAAAATTACTTAAACTTAAAATTTCTAATAAATCTGTGATTAAGTTGATCCTCTATTTTCTAATCTTAATATAAAATTACAAATGCCACAAGCATAAAAGTTAGATTTTTTTTTAATAAATCAAAGATGGCATAAAATATAGGATTGGTAAAGAATTAGCTTCCCCATAATAGATTAAATTTGAAAGATATGATGTAATGAGATGGAAATAAAACTTTAAAGAAAGATTATCATTAACTTGATTTTATTTGATAGATTATTTCAGAAAATAAGAAAACTACATAGAAGATTTATTACAATGAATATATTTTTCAAAAACCGGTTTGTCCAATAATTAATATGATAAATTACTAGGTCTAATGCAAAATCCTTAAACGATTTATTATTTAATCTACTTTTTAAATTAGTTCCTAATCTATAATCAAGTAATTTACGTGTTGAATGATAAAATTAATTCTGTGAAATTATTAGAAAAAATTGCTTTTTGTTTTTTACTAACTTTTGAACTCATCAGTTGCAATAAACATCAGTCCTCTCCCAATACAACAATCACAAACTACAACGTTTCCATTTTAAATGGTTATGGTTCTGGTATTTACAAAGTTGGGGATAGTGTTCATATATGGTCAAGAAATTGTTTGGCAAATGAAACCTTTAACAATTGGACTATTGACTCATCAATTTTAAATGGCAAAAACGAATGGCATTCATGGTTTATAATGCCAGCAAAAAATATAAATCTTACAGCAAATTTTAAAACGATAAACTATCAATTGAATTATGAAAAAATCAAAGGAAAGTCGGTTTTGAAAAATGTTTACTATTTTTTTCCAAATAATCATAAAGGCATAGTATATCTTTTTCATGGATCAAATGGTTCTGCCAGCAATTGGGCAAAAAATTATGAAAATACGGCATTAATAAAAGATTTAGTCTCCGAAGGATTAGCAGTAGTTTTTACTGAAGCAGAAGAAGTCTCTTTAAACAATGATACAAATGGAGATGGTTCTTTGCGATGGAACAACTCAACACTAGATAGTTCAAGCAATTTAGATTTTGCAAATATTAAAGCAATCAGCGATACTTTTTACAATAGAGGATACAGTAATCGAACAATTCCAAGGTATTGCATAGGTCAGAGTAATGGAGGCAGTGCCTCCATTGCTGTAGCATCTTTTTTTAAAATGAAAGCATGTGTGGCTTATTGTGCTTCAGGTGGAGCAACTTCAAGTCTTATAAACACAACTAATACTCCCATTAAATTTTGTTTGCAACAATGGGACAATAATAGTGTTATGGGGCAACAAGGAAATGCAAATGC
>CAMBYC010000011.1 GCA_945871875.1 Sphingobacterium thalpophilum | reverse complement strand
TACTGCGTTTGAGAAGATTTCAAAAGTAGAAGCATTGTTGGGAAATACTGAGGAAGGCAAAAAAGGTATTGAAGAATTGTCGTTTATTTTAAATTACAATAACAATTCAAATTTGGTTCCAGATTTCACTTTAGCAAGAGGGTTAAATTATTATACCGGAACCATATTTGAAGTAAAAGCGATAGGTGTAGAAATGGGAAGTATTGGTGGTGGTGGAAGGTATGATGATTTGACAGGGTTGTTTGGGGTGAATAACATTCCGGGTGTTGGGATTTCATTTGGGGTAGACAGAATTTACGATGTATTAGAAACTTTACAATTAATTCCGGAAGATATTGCAAAAGGACCAATGGCATTGTTTTTCAACCTTGGAGAAGCGGAAAGCAGGAAAGCATTTGATTTGATGCAAACCTTAAGATCTAATGGAGTTGCAGCAGAACTGTATCATGAAAAAGCGAAGTTTGATAAGCAGTTTAAATATGCCGAGAAGAAAAACATCCCCTATATAATAATTTTAGGCTCTGAGGAATTAGAGAGAGGGGTTGTGAAGATTAAGAATTTAAGTTCTGGTATGCAGAGGGAGCTTGGTTTTGAGGAAATTATGAAGTTAGTGGTTAGTAGTTAGTGGTTAGTGGTTAGTCTAAAATGGTAGAACTTGTAATAACTTAACTCTCCAAAAAAACAACTAACAACTAAAAACTAAAAACTAAAAACTAAAAACTAAAAACTAAAAATTACACTTAAAAATCCAACCCTAGAGCAAAATACCAATAAGGTTTCCCTTTAAAAAGTCCATTCATTTGCCAACTAGCATCGACCCTTAGAAAATAACCCAAAACCGTACTTCTTGCACCAAAACCGTATCCTCCAACAAATGGTCCGATGCCACCTGTTTTTATATTTACTTGAACAGGAGGAGTACCATAAATAGAAGTAGGTCTTGCAATTCCATTGAATTTACCGTTCCAGGCTGTTCCAAGATCGGTGAATTGAATCAATTGAAAATTGCGCAATAAGGCATTGTTTATTGGCCTATTTAAAAAAGTAGTTAACACAGGCAATCTAAATTCACTGTTTATAACAACTGCATTGTTTCCATTTGCCACATTTTGAGGAAACCCTCGCATGTTTAGGGCTAAAGATTGGAATGTATATTCATTATCAAGAGCTGGTTGGTTTGCATTGTTGAATTTCGGTGAAATCCAACCATCTACACCCCCTAAATAATAAATGATTTTTTGATTACCCCAGCTCATATCAAATGCCCCTCTTCCAGCCCAAATAAAATTGCGGTATATTGGATAATAATAGCGCAAATCACCACCCAAATTGAGGGTATATCTTCCAGTTGCATTTTTGTTGTTGATTTTTGAGTTTACATCAAACCACAATTTATACCTCAAGCCATTCCAAATGTTTAAAGTTGGATTGAGTACATCATCATGCACCCACTCTATCCTTGCCAAAGCATAATTCATTATTGTATCTGACATTTTTAATGCTGGTGGATAATTTGCATCAGTTTTTATGGTAACCCGATCATTTCTAAATCCAAGAATTGCTCTTAAACTTCTTACCTCATCTAGTGGATAAGAGAAATTAACTTGGTACAAATTTGAAAACAGCTTATTTTTTAGGAACGACTTTTGCGGATCGATATTTGGATTGTAAATTGGATAATCGTCTAACGTAGAACGATAATATGTTAATCCCCAATCCAAGCGCTTGCGTAAATTTTCAAATTTAACGAGATAGTCAAAATCTTTTAAATTTGATGCCACTCTGAAACCTCCTATAAATTTGAGATCTTCCATCAATTCTGAAGTGCCTAATCTGAAGATTCCGTTCAAATTGCTGGAATTATTGAGGTTTATTGGTCCCGCACCTCCCGTGTAAGGCTGGTATCTATTTACTAAAACCTGGTTATTTAACCCAGAAACAATATATTCAGAAGCAAATTTATTGTGGTATGCAAATAATTTTGCTGTAGATAAAGTAGATTTTTTTACCAAGATTTCATTCTTTGCGTCCAGTTCAGCCTGTAAACTATCTGCTGCATCTGCCTGAAATTCTGTTTGGAAAAGATTTATTGGCAAAATAGTATCTTGTTGAACAATTGGAATAGACTTTCCTTTCTTGTTGTAAGCTACCGCATCACCTTTTGCCGCTTTGTTTTGACCATAAACTTTTTTAACATATTCAGTCGGTCTTGCGGTAACATTTCTTCTGTATAAAGCTGTTTCATTTACTTTAAGTTTATACAAAAACTTCATGTCGCCTTCTTGACGAACTTCACTTACCAAATTGTTGTCGCCTGAACCTCTGGTTTCTTGTAATCCACTTTCATAATTGGTTAAAGGGAAAACGTAAGCACTATCATTTGTAATGGATACAAACCCTACTGAATCTGGTTCGTCTTTATTCCATGCTTTAAGGGTTGAATCCAATTCATTGCGTGGAGGATTTCTCAACAATTCATCACCAATCAAAATCAAAGTATCTAATCCAGCCCTTTGAGTGGTAAAAAATCCTGCATATCTATTACCGATACCATTTTCTTCACTTACAAATGTGAAATGGTTCACATTGTATTGCAAGGGAAAACGTGCATCGCTAAACTTCATATCGGTTAGTTTTGTAACCTGACGAAATTCTGTTTTTGCAGTATTATCAACCAAACAAATATTATAATGATATCTTGAAGGAATAATAGTATCGGATTTGTATGTGCCACCATTTGGTCGATTTGACGCAAACAAAATGCCTGACTTATTAGGAAACGCTACAAATGAAGGATCTAAATCACTGTAAACATCATTTGTAATTTGCTCAACTGATTGTTCTTTAATTTTATAAATAAATATATCCGATTGACTATTTTTTACTGCGCTCATCACCAAAGTATTGTTGTTTAATACAAATTTGGCGTCTTGAATCAACTGAAAATCTGGGATTTCTTGTTTAAAGAGTTTAATGCGTTTTACTGCATCATACAGAAACATCTTTGTTTTACCTGCTTCATTATACATCACCAATAAAACCGAACCTTTAGAATCCCAAGCAAGGATAGGAAAGTTAGGATTGATTTCTGACATATTGTTTCTTATGCCAGATTTCAATAAAATTCTACGCTTTTCTTGTAATTCTTCCAGCAACACTTCATATTTTCCTTTTTTATAATGCACCATTGCATAAGTGTTGTTTCTATTCATTGGATTTGCCTGAAAGCGATAAAAATCTTCGTTGGTTTTTACATCTTCAATGGCTACTATATTTCCTTTTAGTTGATTTCTTCGTCCTTTAAGATCGGCAAGGTATTTTTCCTCCTCTTTTTCCATAAATTCTTTGAGGAGTGTATTGAATTTTTTCTTGGTAATCCGCAAAGAAGCTGAATTCAAGCTTTTATAAACCCTAGTTAAATATAGGAAATAGGTGATATTGTCTTTGCGATAATTGTCTGCCACAAAACGCCAGAAAGCATGTCCGGCTAGTTCAGGTTTTTTAAATGCAAATTGATAGAAGTTTTTATATTCGCCAGAAAGGATGGCAGATTTTAGTTGGTCGTCGAGTTTAGGGCTCCAGTTTTCTGCGGCGTAAGAAATATAACCATCAGTTAACCATTTTGGTATATCTAGTAATGTTTGGTTTTGTGCAAACTCACCAAGGTCATCGCCAAACAATAAGTTTTCAACAAGAACAGTTGCAATTCCTTGTCTAACTTGTATTCTTAAGTTATTCAAATCTCCAGTATGGTACAATACTACTTTATTGTTAACCAGTTTGGTAACACCGCCAGTGTTTTGCCATTCAATACCCAAGCCTATATTTGACTGTTTGAGGTCTGAAAAACTGTTGTAGATGATTAGATTTGCTCTACGCTGAAGTCCATATTCTACAAAATCTTCTAATTGAGGAAGTTCTTCTTCGGCAACTTGGGCTACAATTTTGCCCAAAGCTATACCACCTTCGCTAAAATAGGAGTTGAAATTCTTAGTTTGGTAATAATTCCAAGTAAATTTCTTGTATTGAACTCTATTTTTACCAAATTCAACAGCATTAACTTGTGCCAAAACATTATTTGAAAACAAAAAAAGAATGGGAATAAGTCTGAAAATTTTTTGCATAGCTTGATTTTTCCTTAACGGGGTATGATTCATAAGAAAATCAATATAATTTTAATAAAATTAATCTTTTTTAACCTACAATTGCACGCTAATGTATAACGTTAACATTTTCCAATTTAGTCCAATTTCTGAAAATACTTTTGTATTGTTTAACCACAAAAAACAAGCCATCATTATTGACCCAGGTTGCTATGGAACAAAGGATGAAGACACTTTGAAATCGTTTATAGAATCCCGAGAGTTGACACCCGTTTTGTTGTTGAATACCCATTGCCATCTAGATCATGTTTTTGGAAATAAATTTGTTTTTGAAACTTGGGGATTAATCCCTCATATTCACAGGCTAGAAAAGCAAGTGTTGGATTATGCTCCTGTAGCGGGTTTGATGTGGAATTTACCATTCGACAATTATTCCGGAGAACTTGTCTATTTAGAAGAGGGTGAAATTACCGGTTTGGTTGGCGAACCTTTAGAAGTTTTATTTACTCCCGGGCACTCTCCTGGCTCAATCAGTTTTTATTCTGCTGAAAGTGGATTTGTTGTAAGCGGAGATGTATTGTTCAAAGGCAGTGTTGGAAGAACAGATTTGCCAGGTTGCAATAGCAATGATCTTTCAAAAAGCATCAGCCAAAAACTTTACAAACTTCCCGATAATACCATTGTATATTCAGGACATGGAGAAAGTACCACCATTGGAGCAGAAAAAAAATCAAACCCATTTGTTAGGGGGTAAAACATTTATACCCTTGATAAAATTTGTTTGAATTCTTTCTCTTCAATTTTATAAACAATAAGTACAAAACCAATCAATTCGGCAAAACCTATTGAATGCAATGCAATAATATTTATTTGGAAACTGCGGATGAATTGGTGTAATCCAACCATTATTAAACAAATAACTACATATCCGATTAATTTTTTTATTGGATAATTTATTGGATAATATTTTTGTCCTTGGGTATAACTTACAATCATCATGAACAAATAACAGGTAAGGCTAGCAATTGCACATCCTACAAATCCCCAGATTGGTATCAACAAAAAATTTAGCAGAATAGTAATAGCTGCTCCACCTAAAGTAATACTTGCCCCTATCCAGTTTTTACTGGTAAGTTTATACCAAATGGAAAGGTTATAATACACACCAAGAAATATCTTTGACAACATCAGCAAAGGAACAACTACAAGCCCTTTCATGTATTCTGGATGGCTTTTAATACCCATAAAATATTTCCAAATATCTAGGAACAAGCTAACACCCAAAAAGCACAAGCAACAAGCTATTACAAAGAATTTCATCACCCTGGCGTAGGTTTTACCAGGATTGTCTTCTTTCGATTGCCGAAAGAAAAACGGCTCTGCTCCCATTCTGAATGCTTGAATAAACAACACAATCAAGATAGCGAGTTTGTTGTTGGCACTATAAATTCCGTTTGCCGAGCGTGCTTCAACAGAAGAGCCTGGGTATAAATTGGTAATCATGAACCTATCAATAGTGTCATTAATCATTCCGCCAAAACCAACAATCACCAACGGAGCGGAGTAAATTAATATTTCGCTCATCAGTTTGCTGTTCCATATTGGTCTGAAAGCTGCTATTTCTTTCCAAAGCAATAAAAGTGTTACGCCGCTGGCTATTAAATTTGCGATAAAAACATAGCCAATATCAATTTGGGGGTTGTACAATTCAGACCAAATATTATGCATTTTTTTATCGTATTGGCCTTTACACCAAACCAGAAAAAACAATACAAATCCAATGTTTATGAGGATATTGCTCACTTTAATCATTGCAAATTTTCTTGGGCGACCTTGGTGCCTGAGTTTTGAAAAGGGCAATGCTGCCAAGGTATCTAAGGCAACAATCCACAATAACCATTGGATATATTCAGGATGTGCTTTCAATTCCATCAAGCCGGCGAGCGATTGCACGGGAATCATTAATACAAGCGTAAAAAGTATAGTAGTTATAAAAATTGATGTTAGCCCAGTATTGTAAACTTCATTTTCGGGGTATAAATTATTGAATCGAAAATAAGAGGTTTCCATTCCATAAGTAAAAACAATATTTAAAAAAGCTGCAGAGGCAAACAAAATAGAGATATCTCCATATTTCTCAGAAGCGAAGATGTTGGTGAGCAAAGGTGTAAGCAAATAGTTCAGAAATCGTCCAAAAATATTGCTAAAACCATACCAAAAAGTTTGCGAGGCGAGTTTTTTAATACTCAAGGGAAACAGTTTAGAAGCAAAAATAACCGTTAAAAAGTAGGTTGGGCAAATTTTTTATTGTTGACAAAAGCGGTATCGGTTAAAGACTGTAAGAAATTGAGTAAATCTAATTTTTCAAAATCGTCTATCTTAATTTTATTTCGTAAAATGGGGTCAGTTGTTGGGCCATTTACCACAGAAAAACGATAATGGTCAATCATTGCACCAATAGAAGCAAATCTGCCGTCATGGCTATAAGGAGCGGTAAGTGCTACATTTCTCAAACTAGGCACTTTAAACAACAATGAATCTTGACTTTTTTGGGTGATTGCCATTCTTCCTTTATCGTTTAAATCTGGATTTATAGGCAAACCAACATTTCTGAAACTCAAATCGGTAAATAAAGGTTCTTTATGGCAGGAGGCGCATTTCAATTTAAACACTACATAACCACGTTGTTCGGCGGCTGTAAAAACAGTTTCCCCTCGAGAAACCTTATCGTACTTACTGTCTGCAGAAACCAAGGTTCCTACAAATTGTGCTATAGCTTTGAGTATATTTTGGGAGTTGATGACATCTGTTTGGAAAGCATCCCGAAACATTTCTTTGTAAGTAGCGTCGGCTTTTAGTTTAGCAATAATATTTTCAACAGTTTCTGCCATTTCGTTTGGGGCGGTTATTGGAGCAAGTGGTTGCACTTCGAGGTGATTGATTCCACCGTCCCAATGAAAAGACTTTTGCCAAGCGAGGTTGAACAATCCTGGAGCGTTTCTGGTGGTGAATTGGTTGTTGAAACCATGACTTAAACTATGATCATAAGTTGCGAAACCAGCAAATTGTTGGTGACAAGAAGAGCAAGGAAAATTTCCATCTTTAGATAAGCGACCGTCGTAAAACAACTTGCGTCCCAATTTGATGCCTTGAAGAGTGAGCGGATTATTTTGGAATGTTATTGATTCAGGTTTTGGGAAATTTGGCGGGGTGATGAAAACAAAAGCAGTTGGCTGCGGTATAAGTGAGTCTGTTTTTTTACATGCGTTTACAATCGCAATAAAAAGCAACAAAAACAACAAGAATGGAATGGTATTAAGATTTTTCATCGGCTTACCAATCTATTAAATGAAAAAAGTGTTGCGTAATTGTCTGCAATATTCATTGCTAAGCTTCCAGGAGTTGTAATTGTTGGTGTTGAAGCAATTGAGACAATTTGGTTTCCTTGAAACCATTGTTCAAGATTAACATCGAGAACAATTTCGTTGTAAAAACCATCAGATAAAGTAATGAAAAGGTTTGACGGCAAGTTGATTTTAACCAATCTTTGGGTATTTTCTCCAGATTTAAATCCTCCGATATGGTAAGTGAAAGTCTTTCCAATTGCTGTTGAAGAAGGCGAAATGCCTTCAAGTTTTGCATTGATGTAGCCTGTATTCCAAGTCCAAAACATTCCATTTAAAGGATCAAGTGCATCGGTTTGGCTACCACTGACGCTGTGGATACTATCAATTCCTATGGTAAAACTTAGTTGGTTGTAGTTGCCGGCATTAAGAGGTTCAATTACCAACAAAGAGGTAGAATCCAAATAGTTGAGCAAGTGATATTGTTTTGCGGCAGTTGATTTTTGGGTATTTGTATTGTTTAAGCTGAAGCCACCGATATACATTTTGAAAGCTGAAATTGAAAACAATTCGCTGCTATTGTTTAGATATTGAACATTTGGAGAAAGATTTTCACCATTGCAAAGCAAATTAAATCGAATATTTAAAGGGTTTTGGGCAGATTCTAAGGATTCATCTTTTTTACAAGAATAAAACAGGGTCATTATGAAGATCAATGATAAAAAAATAATGTGTTTCATAGGGGGATTAATTTAGGATTACAAATCGTTGATGTTTAATTTCTTGCGAAAAGTTTTGCGTTCAGCATTTCTTTTTTTGGATTCGATATTTTTGTGTTTAGAAGCTGATGATGGTTTTGTTGCGATTCTTGCCTTTTTCTTTTCTAATGCTTTTTCTAAAAGATGATTGATTTTTTCTATTACGATAGATTTATTGTTGAGTTGGTAGCGGGTATCGCTGCAACGCACTTGTAAAAAACCATCAGCATTAATTTTATTGGCGAGCTTTTCATGAATTTTTGCCTTCTGTTCATCAGTTAGTAAAGACGAAGAAGCAATATGAAAAATACCTTCCACCATTGTTTCCACTTTATTCACATTTTGCCCACCCTTTCCACCGCTTCGGGCTGTCCGAAAGTTTAATTCACGGCTAATATCTATCTTCATAGTTTAAAATTACAAATTCATAATGGTTTTTTTATGCGTGCTGTTATACAAAGAGTGTTAAAAGCTTCAGTAAAAGTAGAAGAAACAATCAAAGGGGAAATAAATGAAGGATTATTAGTGCTTTTGGGAATAGAAGATTCGGATGACATAGAAGATTTAATTTGGTTGAGCAGTAAAATTATAAATCTCCGAATATTCAATGATGTTGATGGTGTGATGAATGTATCGTTGAAAGACAATGGTGGAGATGTATTATTGGTTAGTCAGTTTACATTGTTTGCAGCAACAAAAAAGGGAAATCGTCCATCTTATATTCGGGCATCTAAACCAGATGTTGCTATTCCCATATATGAAAAAATGATTGAGCAATTGAGTAAAGATTTAGGAAAATCAATACAAACAGGGGTTTTTGGAGCAGATATGCAAGTTAGTTTGGTAAATGATGGTCCTGTAACCATTTTAATTGACACCAAATCTAAAGAATAGAAGTTCATCTCAAAATTTAAAATATGACAATTGCACAAGCACAAAAAGATGTAGATCAATGGATTAATACGGTTGGCGTTCGTTATTTTAGCGAGCTAACAAATATGGCTATTTTAACAGAAGAAGTAGGAGAAGTAGCGAGGATCATTGCAAGGAAATACGGGGAACAATCTTTTAAAACTTCCGATAAAGAATACAATTTGGCTGATGAAATGGCTGATGTGTTGTGGGTTTTGATGTGTTTAGCCAATCAAACAGGAATAGATTTGACTGAGGCTTTAGAAAAAAACTTTGAGAAAAAGAATATTAGGGATTCAAATAGACATAAAAACAACCCTAAATTATAGGTTGCCTCGAATGCTCAAATGATTTTTTTGCCACGAATGCACGAATGGTTTTTTGCCACGAATGCACGAATTTAATTTTAACCTTGAATACGTATTAGAAATAATAATTCAAATATTTGGCTTAGGCCAGTTTATAATATTCAATAGCCCCCAGATGAAGCTGGGGGCTATTGAATATTATCTTTTGATTTTTCTATTGCGAAATTTGAATATAATGTAACGGTCAAATACTTAAAACAATTAGTTATTTATAAAAATCATTAGTGTTGTATTTTTGATAAAAAATAACATTTGTGTATTCGTGGCAGAAAACCATTCGTGCATTAGTGGCAACACTAAAAATCAAACTGTCTTCGATGCATATTCAATCTAGCTCCAATTGAAAAAGTTGTGGTTGCATCATCCAATGTTAACATCCTACGCAAAAAGTTAAATTCTAAAAACAGATTTTCTTTAAGTTCGTAAGAAACCATAAAAGTGCCGTTCACACCTTTTCTACTTAATCCGTTTCCTACAAAATAACCTGTATTTCTTACCCTTGTATCATTGCTTCTAAGTACATTGTTTCCATAATTTTCTCCACTTACATCTGTACCCTGTAACCAACTGATTAACTTGCCTTCCAAATACCATCTTGTCTTTGGCTGGTATCTCAAAATATTTATAATTTCCAATACATTTGAATGCAATGGATGTGCTAAAGGTTGATTGTAATTGCTATAATTGTTTGAAGTATCTGTATGAGAATAGGTAAAAGGACGAATAAAATTGATTTCACTCTGAAAATCTAAATTTTTAACCTTAAGTACATCTATATATTTTACACCAAATTGAATAGCATACTTATTGGCCCACCAACCTCTACCTTTTCTTAGTTCACTGAAATAAAACTCGTCAAAATTAGCCTGCCCATATAACTGAACCCTTTTCAACAAATTGGCTTTGAAATCAAATCCTACAAATGCGTTATCGGCACTTCCACGGTTTAATTCTATAGGTCTTAAAAATACTGCAGGATTAACATAATTTAAATCAAATTTATCTCTTCTTGCAAATACTATGGCTTCAAATAGTCCAATATTTAACCATTTTGGCAAATTAAAACTCACGTAATGCATTACCATATATTTGGTTGGTGCAATTGTATCTTTAAGTGGTGGATTAAATTGACTAGTCAATTCCATCATTCTTAATGTATAATTTAACTTCCAAACTTTTAAGTTGAGATTGGCATATAAATTACTATTTGAGAAATCGCTTAGAAATAAACTTCTGTATCCATTGCCTAAAAACATTTTATCATAACCAATCTGGAAGTCTATATATTTGGTATCCGAAAAAGTTACACCACCTCTTGCATCAAAATAATCTTTACCGCCATTACCCAACTCTTTAGATCTACCTTGTCCTGGAACTGCATTGTATTTAGACTGCCAACGCTGTACATAAAGTGGAGCAACTTCTTGATTTTCAGTTAAGTAACTATAAAATCCTATCTTTCTATTTATTAATCCTCTAACTGAAATTCCTCTTGCATTCAAATAAGTAGAATTTGGCGAAGATTCATCATTTCCTACTGAAAATTGAAAAACAGGATTAATGATTAATGAAAACTCGGGCTGATCTACTTCATAAAAATTTGCAGGCGTAACAAATAAACCATTTGCGAATTTTTTCTTACTTAAATAAGGTGTACTATCACCATCAACCCATTCAAGGTTGTTCATTAAAGACCTTGTAATATTATATTTGTCAATGAGAGTAATATCCATTTTCCCAGTATCTTTTTGGATTTGCAACAACCGATGTGCCCACCATTTTCTATTAAAATTTCTAAACTGTGAAAAGTTTAAAACACTATCTTTTTGATATTTTATTTCTAACCTTTCTAAAAGTATTGTTTCTTTGGAGCCTTGTTGGAAATTTGAAGATTGCCCTATCGCAATTAATGGCAATAAAAAAATCAACAATAAGTAATTGTTTTTGTTAAAATGATTCATTTATATTGGGTTTCAGAATATTAATAACGTAAAATTTTATGATAAATTATTTGTTAAAAGAATGTTTTGTAGTAAACGAAGGGAAAATCATAGTTGCTGATGTATTTTTAGCCAACGGTTTAATTATTGAAATTGGATCATCAATTTCCCCAAATACAAATTTTACTGAAATAAACGCTGCTGGAAAATTTCTTTTTCCTGGTGTAATAGATGATCAAGTGCATTTTCGCGAGCCTGGACTAACGCATAAAGCAACCATCTATTCTGAATCAAAGTCAGCAGTGGCGGGCGGTGTAACCAGTTTTATGGAAATGCCCAACACAATTCCTCCTGCTTTAACGCTCGAAGAGCTAGAAAAAAAATATGCCATCGGAGCATCATCGAGTTTGGCAAATTATTCTTTTTTTATGGGAACCTCAAATACAAATGTTGAAGAAGTTCTAAGTATAAATCATTTAAAACGAAACATCTGCGGTATAAAAATGTTTATGGGTTCATCTACAGGAAACATGTTGGTGGATAATTTACTTACTATTGATACCCTTTTTAGAGAATCTGAACTGCTCATCGCCACGCATTGCGAAGATGAAAAAATCATCAAACACAACCTTGAAGAATTGAAAAAACAAGGTGTTACATTTACACCACAGCACCACCCTATTATTAGAAACGCCGAAGCCTGCTTTGAATCTTCCCTAACTGCTATTCAAATTGCAAAAAAGTACAATACGCGTTTACACATTTTGCACATCACTACTGCAAAAGAATTACAATTGTTCAGCAATATGCTGCCCATTGAAGAGAAAAGAATTACCTCCGAAGTTTGTGTACACCATCTTCATTATACTGCCGATGATTATGATGAATTGGGATATAAAATAAAATGCAACCCAGCTATCAAATCTGCAGACAATAAACAGGCACTTTGGGAAGCTTTGTTGGACAACAGACTTGACGTTATTGCCACCGACCACGCTCCACATTTGCTTGAAGAAAAACAACCTCCCTACGAAAAAGCACATTCTGGACTTCCATTAGTACAACATAGCCTTCAATTGATGTTGTATTATTATAAACAAGGAAAAATTAGTCTTGAATTCATCGCAGAAAAAATGTCTCATGCTGTTGCAAAATGTTTTCAAATAGAAAATCGCGGCTTTATAAGAGAAGGTTATTACGCAGATTTAGTGTTGGTTGATTTAAACCAACCTCAAACTGTTTCGCAAGATAATATTTATTACAAATGTGGTTGGAGTCCGTTGGAGGGCACTACTCTACCAGCTACTATCACACATACTTGGGTAAATGGAAATTTAGTTTATAATAATGGTACTTTTAATGAATCTGAAAAAGGGATGCGACTATCTTTTAACCGTTAAACATGCAACTCGACGCTTTTACATATTCAGATTTATCAATTTTTCATAGAGATGAAACCTATTCAGTTTTTCATAAATTGGATTTTACTACCACTATTGGCGGAAGATTAGCATTAGAAGATGTATTTAGAAACCCACACAGCCAACTTGAAGATATTTTATCAACCCAACAGGCTATCCAAATCATTTTAAACAACCTCGATCAATGGCCTTCAGGAATTACCAACGGAACAATTTTGATGATTGAAAAATTCCTTGGCTACCAATTGGATCCGGTACCTAAAAAGACAACTGCTTTTGAATGTTATATTTATAGGGTTGTTCATCTTTCAGATTATTCTCGCATCACTTTTTCAATTGGTCATTTCCAAACTTTTTTGAAAGTGATGCATCAACTTTGTGGATTGTTGAATAAGCATGATGCACCTCAAAATTTGAAAGCTATAGTATCAAACATAAACCGTTTACTCTCACCAGAACCAGTTCAACAATTGTTATCGAAAAAGGCTGATGAATCTTTTTCTGTAATGGAAAATGTATCTAATGGAGGATTTTTTCATCAACAATTTCGATCTCAACTTTTTGGATTGATAGATATTTTTAGCCAATTGGATGCATGGTATTCAATGGCAGTTGCAATGAAACGTTTTAAATTGAATTTTCCATTATTCATCAAACAAGATCAACCCGTATTGGAAGCTTCAGGATTGTACCATATATTATTGGATAAACCCATGCCTTATAACATTAAAATGGATCCATCTACCAATTTTATCTTCTTGACAGGTGCAAATATGGCCGGGAAAAGTACATTTATTAAAGCGGTTGGATTATCTGTATTTCTTGCCCATCTCGGTATGGGTGTTCCGGCTTTACATTTTAAGCTGAGTTTATTTGATGGAATTTTAAGCAATATTAATGTTACAGACAATTTAGTTAAAGGCGAAAGTTATTTTTATAATGAAGTTCAACGAATAAAACATACCATTTTAAAAATCAATGACGGGAAAAAATGGTTGGTATTAATAGATGAGCTTTTCAAAGGCACCAATATTCAAGATGCAATGCGCTGTTCAACCGAAGTTGTTCAGGGTTTGATTAGAATTAATCAAGCTATATTTGTATTATCTACACATCTATATGAGATTGGAGAATCGTTACAAAAATTTCCCAATATCAGTTTTAATTATTTTGAAACCCTTTTTGAGGATGAACAGTTGAAATTTAGTTATCAACTCAAAGAAGGGATAAGCAATGACCGTTTAGGATACCATATTTTAAAGCGTGAGGGTGTAGTTGATTTGCTGCAATCCCTCGGAAAATAACCGTTATTTTCTATAATTATTGGGAGGATTTCACCTTTTGGGTGAAATTGTCTGCGCTTATTTTTGAGGAATGATGGTAAAAACTTTTGGTAGTGCGGTATATGGTGTTGAGGCGATTACAATTTCCATTGAAGTAAGCTGGACACCTACTGGCAAGATGTATTATATAGTTGGATTGCCTGATAATGCCATTCGGGAAAGTTTCCAGCGGGTTGAGAGTTCGATTAAAGCAATAGGATACCACATGCCTAGAACCAAAATTGTTGTAAATATGGCACCTGCAGACATTAGAAAAAGTGGCTCTGCATTTGATTTACCCATCGCCATCGGCATTTTAGCAGCATCCGGACAAATTGAAAACCCTACCCGAGTTTCTGAATACGTTATGATGGGAGAATTGGGTCTCGATGGGTTACTAAGACCAATAAAAGGAGTTTTACCAATTGCAATGCAAAGCAAAAAAGAAGGATTTAAAGGCTTGATTATTCCAAAATCAAATGCAAAGGAAGCTGCAATGATTCAAGATCTCGCAGTTTACGGGGTTGAATCAATTAAAGAGATATTAACTTTTTTTAAAACTGCCGAACAATCTATTCAACCAACAATTGTAAATGCCAAAGAAGAGTTCTTAATGTCTTTACAAAAAACTGAAGGCGATTTTAGTGAGGTAAAAGGGCAAGAAAATATAAAAAGGGCACTAGAAATTGCAGCTGCAGGCGGACACAATGCCATACTCATTGGTCCGCCTGGGGCAGGCAAAACCATGTTGGCTAGGCGTTTACCTACTATTCTTCCACCCTTAACCCTACAAGAAGCGTTGGAAACCACAAGAATTCATAGCGTAGCAGGTAAATTAGCCGAAAACACAACCATGGTTGCACAAAGACCGTTTCGATCTCCTCATCATACAATTAGTGATATCGCTCTCGTAGGCGGTGGAAGTATTCCACAACCCGGCGAAATATCATTGGCTCATAATGGCGTACTTTTTTTAGATGAATTGCCTGAATACAAACGGATTGTTTTGGAAGTAATGCGACAACCCTTGGAAGAACGAAAAGTAACCATAAGTCGGGCAAAAATTGCTGTAGAATTTCCAGCATCTTTTATGTTGTTAGCATCAATGAATCCTTGTCCATGCGGCTTTTTTAATCACCCTGAAAAACCTTGCAGTTGTCCACCTGGTGCAGTATTAAAATATTTAAACAAAATATCTGGTCCACTTTTAGACAGAATAGATTTACATGTTGAAGTTACCCCGACATCATTTAACGATTTAACAGACAACCGAACCGGGGAATCTTCTTCAGAAATAAGGCAAAGAGTAATAAAAGCCAGAGATATACAGTTACAAAGATTTGAAAGCCATATAGGAATTTATAGTAATGCACAAATGGGAAGCAGCTTATTGAAAAATATTGTTGAACTTAATAAAGCATCAACCCAATTGTTGAAAATTGCAATGGAAAGATTACAATTATCGGCTCGAGCTTACGACAGAATTTTAAAACTTTCTCGAACTATTGCAGACTTGTCTAGTTCAACAACCATTGAACCAGAACATGTTGCCGAAGCCATTCAATACAGGAGTTTAGATAGAGAGGGCTGGGGAGTTAAATAATTAGGAATTAGGAATTAAGAATCAGGAATCATATATTCTAAAATCATTTTCATGATTTGAACAGTAAACTTCTTAAAAGTTTTGTGGATTCTGTTATTTTAAGTAATCTGAGAATTGTAAATTTTTCCAAAATTTGATAATCTATTTTATGTTTTTTTCAGATTATAAAGAAAAATTCAAATTATTGCATTTTTATTTGGTCTGAAAAAAGCCAATCACTTTAGCTCTAATATCATCTTTCGCTTAAACCCAGATTACGCATTAGAAGCAATTTTTCAAATTTTTGGCTAAAGCCAATCCATAATATTCATAAACCCCCAGCTGAAGCTGGGGGCTATTGAAAGAAATCTTTCCTATTTTTCTAATGCACAATTTGGGTTCATCATTTCAAAAATATAATTTCTCTATTTATCAATTTGATCTGTCTGAAATAATTAAGAAATAAAAAATGATTGATAATTGAATAGAAATAAATTAATAAAAATATCCAAATATGATATTCATTTCATCTTCACTTGTTAACCCAAACACAACTTTTTTAGATGTAGTATTGTAATAAGTAACTTCTGAAGTTAGTCCTTCACCAGGTTGAAAAACTATTGGTGTTGTATATGTTTTTACTACTGGATGCTGCCAATCTGTGCTTGAATATATGATTTCACCGTTTCGTGAACCTCCATAAATTCTTATAATAAAAGATTCTCCCAATTTATGGTAATGAGAAGTAAGCATCGACAATCTGGTTAATGCGTTGAATGTAAAGTTTTTTGTAAATGTTTTTCTTTGACCTGCTGGAATAGAAACATCTAAATTGCTCCAATCTAAAATTTTAACTACATTTTTAACTTGAGATGCTGGAACTGTGTAAAAATTAGCATAATTCTCACCGGCTAAAACCAACTTAGATGTGTTAAAATAATGTGCATTTAAATCTAATCCGCTATTTGGATTTAGTTTTAATGCGGTTCCTGGTGCCAATTCGATAGTAGAATTAACATCAGTTCCTCCAGCAAAAAACACTTGATTTTGCATTTCTGAAAAAGTTTGCAAATTTATGCTACCATCAGGGTTTCTTAAATCTCTTATAACGTTTGGAGTTGGTAAACTTAAAGCATTACGATAACTGTAAATCACAAAATGGTGACTATTCGGTCTTCCTCGCATTTCAATTTTATTGATATAAACCGTATCAGTATTTGGTGTGATTCTTCTTTCAAAAATTTCTCTTTCAAAATTGGGCTGCACAGAAAAAAGGTCTGTTTTTAGTTGGAAACCCAATGAAGGTGGTGGAGCAGCTAAAGGTTTAAAAGCAATTTGACATGCTGAACTATCTTTTAAAATAGATTGATCTACAGTGCGGTCTGTTAGAGAAGCACCTGCATGAATCCATCTTCGTATAAATTCAACCTGACCTTTGCTGATGTAGCCACCGCCCATTGGCATGTGTGAGCCATATAAAGATGAATTTCCGTGGTTGTGCAAAGAGTCGCAGGCAATTTTGTGGTATAAAAAACTATAAGTAGCATCTCCTGGAAATACCAATAACAATTTGTCTGCTTTTGCAGCTGCATTTTTAGGCGATTTCCCCACCAAATTTGCAAAAGAATTTCCTTTAGACAATACCAACCCATGTTGGCTAAATGTTGCATCAGCACTTGAAAGATGACAACCAGACAATGCACATGAAGGCGTTAAGATATTGTCTTGTATAATTTCAAAACTTGTTTTGTTTGAAATTTGATTTTCAGGAATTTGTTTGTTGCAAGCGTAAAATAGTCCAATGGATAAAAATAATCCAATTGAAATGTATAATTTCTTAGTAAGATGAAGCATAAATTTTGGTAAGATTTCAGAAAGTATTATAAAATTAATTGAATTTTCAATTAGTGAAATATTAAATTTTATGCCAAAAAAGATATTTTGTTTTCTATCCTGTTGTGATACCAAATTGCTGCATTTGGCGATAAACCTCAATCATTACGAATATAAAAAGCAACCCTATAACAACTTTTTCAATAATGATTGTATTTTTGAATGTAGCTGTTCGGGTTTAAAAGGTTTAGAAACAAAGCCTGAAAACCCTCTTTGATAAAGATCTTCTTCCATATTTGCATAAACAGCTGCAGTAAATGCAATAATCGGAATTTGAGTATTTGTTTGCCTAATTCTACGAACCGCCTCTTTGCCATCCATTTCAGGCATTTCCAAATCAATCAACAACAAATCATAATGGTTTTTATTATACAGTTGCAAAGCTTCTATTCCGTTTACGGCTTTATCAACTTCAAGATTCCATTTGGTTAAAAATTTATTAGCTACCATCATGTTTATTGAATTGTCTTCCGCTATCATTACTTTATAGCCCTCTAATGATTTAAGATTAAAAATTGGGGTATCAACTGCCAAATTTGAATTGCCAATCCCAAATGTAATGGTAAACTTGAAAGTGCTTCCATTGCCAAATTCACTTTCTGCCATCAATTGTCCGCCCATTTTTTGTACCAATGAAGTGGAAATGGATAAACCTAAACCCGTTCCACCATATTTTCGGGTGGTTTCGGTATTGGCTTGGGTAAAACTCTCAAATATTTGTTTCATTTTGGATGGCTTGATGCCGATTCCAGTATCTGTTACTTCAAAATATATTGAAACATTCTTTTCTGTTCTATTAAATAATTTTGTGCTAAGTGTTATTGAACCTGATGAAGTGAATTTTTTGGCGTTCGACAACAAGTTATTCAACACCTGTTGCAAGCGGGTTTCATCGCCAATAATAACCATTTGCAATGCTGGATCTATTTTTGAAATTAAGGTTAATTGAGGAGATAACGTTGCTTGAAATGGGGCGATAACCTTTTGTATAAAATTTTGGAAATTAAATTCGATGCTTTCCAATTCCATTTTGCCGGCTTCAATTTTACTAATATCAAGAATATCATTAATCAATTCTAGAATATGTTCTGATGAATGCTTCAATACCGTTAAATATTCTTGTTGAGCTGGTAAACAATCTTCTTGATTTAAAATATTTGTTGTGCCGATTATTGCATTCAATGGTGTTCGCAACTCGTGGCTCATATTGCTTAAAAATCTAGATTTTACTTGTGTTGCTTTTTCTGCCTTCTCTTTGGCTTTTATAGTTTCAAATTCAGCAATCTTAATCTCAGATATATCCAAAATGCTAATCTTTGAATAATATATATTGTTGTGAGCAAATGGAACAATATTTACGTAAGCATAAAATTCATCCTCATCACTTTTTTTAAGTTCCATATTTCCATACCAAGGAGAACCAACAGAATAGCCAGACTGATGGATACTGCCAATTATTTCTTGCATTGATTTCCCTAAAATATCGGGGACTAATTTTTTTATAAGATCTGCTTTGGTTTTGTATCCAAAAATTTCTAAAGTGGTTTTATTGCAATCAATAATTTGATGGTTGTTTATCGTAACAATTATAACTGCATCAAGTGATGTGTCATATATAGTATCTGAAAATTGTTTTTCTTGTACGATAACAGCATCGTGCTTTTCTAATGTGCGTAGAATTAAAAATGCATAGAAAAATGTCAACAATAAAGAAATAATCAAATTGATGCTAAACATTCCATTGTAAATTCCTTCGTCGATTATTTGAACTGTACTTTGCATTGGCGAAAAAGAGAATATGCCAATAGTTGTAAAAAGTGTACACAAAATAATTCCTAGAAGTTCATACAAATTGTTTTTAATGTTGATGTTAACAACAAAAACCATTGCCAACAAATGTGGGAATATCAGTAAAAAAACACCAGATCTAAAACCATTAACATAATTAATCGATAATAAATAGAGATGAATGGTTCCAATTGCGAGAATCTTGGAAACATGATAATAACCATCACGATTTAAAAAGAATGCAATTGCAAGAAGAAATATTCCTGATAAATTTACTGCGGCACTAATATTTAAGGTGTAAATAAAGTTGAGGTAAAAGTTTATTATACAGCTAATTAGCCCAAAAGTGAGAAATAAATTGAGTCGGATTATACTTTTTCTAGTATCTCTATTGTCGTTTTCTTCAACGCCGGTTTCTAAAATACTTTTCGAAAAAGATACTATTTGGTTCAAGTTAGTCGTTTTCATTTAGTCAATTGGATGTGGAATGTAAAATTTCCGTCCAATTAAAACGATCCAATCCTTTGAAAATTGTAAATTTATGCAGGTTAAAACCTTAGATTTTGTTTATTCCGGTAAACTAGACTCCGGATATTTGTTTGAGTTGTATCAAGGTGATTTATATACAACTTTAGAAGTTTTTGAATCTTCTATTCTCGAATTAACTAATGAGCTGCAATTGGCCGAAGAATTGTTCAGCAAGCGGGATTTGCAAGGATTGCAGTTTCTCTACCACAAATTAAGTCCTTTGCTTGGTTACACTGGATTGCCAAAATTGCAAAAGCAGGTGCAACAATTTGAAGAGTTTTGCAAAAAATCTCAATCAACAGCAGATGTTTCTAGCCAATTTGTTTACATCAACATTCTTATTGGTGAAGCAATGGTAGTTGTTAGACAAGAGTTAATCAGATTAAAAAAATTCATAAATAAAAGAGCTTGATGAAATTTACTTCAATCATTGTAGAAGACCTGAATTCTGCAGCTGTTTTATTGCAAAGACATTGCGAGCGTTCGGGCATTATTGAAGTGCTTGGGCACTTTACTTCCGCAGAAGAAGCTTTACATTTTTTAATGGTAAATCCAGTAGATCTTATTTTTTTGGATGTGGAAATGCCTGGTAAATCTGGTTTTGAATTTTTAGATTTACTCAAACAAAAACCAATGGTTATTCTTACTACATCTAGAACTGAATATGCTTTCAATGCTTTTGAATACCATGTTACAGATTTTCTTCACAAGCCATTCACGTATCAAAGGTTTCTTGATAGTATTAAAAAATTAGACAGAAAAGTCCAAGAATCTCCATCACCTGAATCTTTCATATTTATAAAAGTGAATGGAAAGCTCTTGCGCATAAATTATGCAGATATTTTATATATAGAGAGTTTGGGAGATTATGTGAAGTTTGTTACACCACAAAAGAAATATATTACACACAACACCATTAAAAACCTTGAAGCAACGATACATTCATCTGATTTTGTTAAAGTGCATAGATCTTTTATTGTAAACTTAAATGCCGTTGAAGATTTGCAAGACAATAATCTTCTTGTAAGTGGAAACTTAATTCCGGTGAGCAAAGCAAATAAAACTAAGCTGGTACAAAAGTTAAAAGAAGTATCGTAGAATGTTTAATTGCATGATTTTTCCAAAAATCGAAGCAATTGGTCAGTTTGTCGAAATGAGGTTGACAACATCAATACCAATGAGCATCTTTACATAACAATCAAAAAGCAAACAAAATAAAAGCATTATAAAAATAGTCCGTTTTTTCTGTACCCCCTTGAAACCCTACATCCGAAATCGCCAAGGATCTTTATAGCCCATGAAAACCATAAAGAATACTCCTTTAATTAAACGATTTCATAAAACAAAAAGGGCTGGAAATGTAAATTTTCAGTCCTTTTTTGTTAATTTACCTATCCAATTTAATGTATATGAGAAAATTACTGTTTTCGTTTCTACTATTTGCCATTTATTTTTCGGCAACAGCACAAAAAAGGGGAATTGCTCCTACAGTTGCAACTGCCTCTGCATTAGCGGAGGAAGCCATTATCAAGCAAGTTAAATATCGCCAAGTTGGTCCATTTAGAGGTGGTAGAAGTGCTGCCGTAACTGGAAGTTTTAAAAATAAGAATACTTTTTATTTCGGTGCAACAGGTGGCGGTGTTTGGAAAACTACCGACGGTGGCAACAACTGGAACAATATCAGCGATAAATATTTTGGCAGCAGCATTGGTTCTGTTGCGGTTGCTCCATCTAATGAAAATGTAGTATATGTTGGCGAAGGTGAAAATACAATGCGCGGCAATGTGAGTGAAGGTTTGGGTGGAATGTGGCGAAGTGATGATGCCGGAAAAACTTGGAAAAACATTGGCTTAAAAGATGCAAGACATATTACAAGAATCCTAATTAATCCATCAAATCCTGAAATCGTTATCGTAGGTGTTATGGGACATTTGTTTGGACCAAGCGAAGAGCGTGGTGTTTTTAAAACCATCGATGGTGGAAAAACTTGGAAAAAAGTTTTGTACATCAACAACCAAACTGGCACATCAGATTTGGTAATGGAACAAGGAAATCCTTTAGTTTTATATGCCGGTACCTGGAGATTGATCCGCACACCTTATTCTTTAGAAAGTGGCGGCGAAGGTAGCGGATTGTGGAAATCTACAGATGGAGGCGAAACTTGGAGTAATATTTCAGCTTCAAAAGGATTGCCTAAAGGAACTTGGGGAATTGTAGGCGTTGCAGTCGCTCCATCAAATTCTGACAAATTGTATGCTATAATCGAAAACGCAAACGGTGGTTTGTTTGTTAGTAATAATGGTGGCGAAAACTGGACTCTAGCAAGCAGCGATAACAATATCCGTCAACGTGCTTGGTATTATTCTAAAGTTTTTGTAGATCCTGCAAACGAAAACCAAGTGTATTGTCCAAATGTTGGCTTTATGTATTCTCGTGATGGTGGAAAAACATTTTTAAGTGCCAGAACACCACACGGTGATCACCACGATTTATGGATAGATCCGGCAGATGGGAAAAGAATGATTGTTGCAGATGACGGCGGTGCACAAATCAGCTTTGATGGTGGTATGAACTGGAGCACTTTAGAAAATCAACCTACCGCACAATTTTATAGAGTTTCTACAGACAACTCTTTCCCATATCGCATATTGGGTGCACAGCAAGACAATTCAACAGTAAGAATCAAATCATCAACTTATGGAATGGCAATTACACACGATGATTGGATGCCAACAGCCGGAGCAGAAAGTGGATATGTAGTTGCAGATCCAAACGATCCAGATATTGTTTACGGCGGAAATTATGGTGGATATCTTTCACGCTTAGATCACCATACCGGCGAAAATAGAGCCATTTCAGTTTGGCCCGATAATCCGATGGGAGCTGGTGCTGATGTTCAAAAGTTTAGGTTCCAATGGAATTTCCCTATTTTCTTTTCACCACACAATCCAAAAAGATTGTATTGTGCTGGGAACGCTTTGTTTGTAACCGAAAATAAAGGAGCAAGTTGGGAACAAATTTCTCCAGACCTTACAACAAACGATAAAGCTAAACAAGCTTCAAGTGGTGGACCAATTACCCAAGACAATACATCTGTTGAATATTATTGCACCATTTTTACTGCAACAGAAAGTGAATTGGAAAAAGATTTGTTGTGGACAGGAAGTGATGATGGTTTATTGAATGTAAGTAAAGATGGCGGTAAACATTGGGAAAACGTTACACCAAAAGATGCTCCAAAATGGATGATGTGGAATTGTATTGAAGCAGATCCATTTCAAAAAGGAACAGCATACATTGTTGGCACAAGATATAAGTTAGATGATTATACACCATACATTTACAAAACAGAAGATTATGGAAAATCTTGGAAATTAATTACAAGCGGAGTAAATCCGTTGCATTTCACGAGAGCTTTGAGAGCAGACAAAAAGCGTCCAGGATTATTGTATGCAGGAACAGAATTTGGAATGTATATCAGCTACAATGGCGGAACAAGTTGGAACAGTTTCCAATTGAACTTGCCGGTTGTGCCCATCACAGATTTAACCATTAAGAACAACGATTTGATTGTTGCAACCCAGGGAAGAGCGTTTTGGGTAATAGACGATTTGTCTGTAATACAACAAGCAAAATCTGAAATCACATCAAAGCCATTGCATGTATTTGCTGTAAATCCATCATACAGAATGACAAGTGGAATGTCAAGAGAATATTTCATGGGAGCTCCAAAAAATGCGGGAACAAATCCACCCAAAGGCGTTGTTATCAATTATTTTGTAAAAGCGAGTACCGACAGCACAAAGGGATCAGTTGCTATTATGGATAAAAACCATAAGTTGATTAAGAAGTTTTCAACAGAAGGAAAGGAAAATAAATTGGATTTCAAAGCAGGTATGAACCAGTTCATTTGGAATTTGCTGTATCCAGAATCTGAAAAAGCAGAAGGAATGATACTTTGGAACGGAGAACCATCTGGAATAACTGCAGCTCCTGGCAATTATTTCGCCAAATTCAAAATTGGCAACGATTCAGCTGAAGTTCCATTTGTTGTTTTAGCAGATCCAAACTATAAAATAACCCAATCAGTTTATGAAGCACAATTTGAGTTGTTGCAGAAAATCCAAGATAAATATAATGTGGTACAAAAAACAGTTAAAGACATCAGAACCTTGCGTACACAAATCAACGATTTCGTTGGTAGACAAAAAGATATGCCAAAGGAAATTAAAGTAATGGCGGATTCTATAGTTAAAAAGTTAACAGGCATAGAAGAAAAGCTACACCAAACAAAAGCAAAAAGCAGTCAAGACGTATTAAATTTCCCCATCCGTTTGAACGATAAAATCAGCGGCTTGTTCGATGTGGTTAACAGTGGTAAGATGCCTCCAAGCAAGCAAGCTGGCGAAGTATTTCAAGATCTATCACAACAAGCTGATGCTGTAATTAAGATGTATAAAGATGTTTTGAATGCAGAAATTCCTCAGTTTAATAAAATGGTAAGAGAGCAAGCTTTACCGGTAATTGGATTGAAGTAAGCGATAAAATATTAAGTGTTTGTAAACAAAGAGCACAACTGGAGAAATCTAGTTGTGCTCTTTTTGTTTTTGCTAATAATGCTCCAAAATATTATTATAGTATTTCTTTTAATTATCCCCAATAACGCAATAGAGGTATTAAGCAAATTTTGTGACTAAAGCCAATCTAAAATAATCATATTCCCCAAGCTAAAGCTATGGATTATTAAAAATCCCTTTACATTTTCTAATGCGCAATTGTGCATAATAACTAGTATAAAGAAATCTTTAAATTGGCTACAACCTAATAGCTTATTACGAATAATGTTAGGCTATATCATTATATTGAAATTAATACTACAGGTTCTTCTTTAAAAAAAACTTTATATTACATTGATAAAAATAATTGGTTTTTAAACCTAATGTGTAATTGGGCTTCAATTTTGAAAACTGTGAAAGTTAAAATCAATTTGTCTTTTGTTTGCTTTTTAGCACTTCTGTTTACTTATCTTCTCTCGCAATTGCCTTTTCTAACTTCTGATGCAGCATTAAATATAGCTGGTGGTAGTAGAGGTGCTTGGACGGACGAGGGATTATATACTTGCCAAATCAGAAACTTTATCCACCATGGCAGGTTTGATATTTTAGATGGTGATGCCTTCTTAAAATCGCCTTTGTTGTCTTTTTCTGTATTCCCCTTTTTTAAAATATTCGGAACAAGTCTATCAACTGCTCGATTGATTGCAATATTTTTTAGCTTATCGCTTTTACTAATTTTTTTGAAAAACAGACTTACACTTATTGTTGGAAGCTGCTTTATTGTCTCCACATTGATGCTGTTTCCCATTCATCAATATGGGCACCTTTGTTTGGCAGAAATCTTTTCTTCACTACTTGTTGTTGTTTCAATATTGGTTTTAACTCTTCCCCGATCAAATAAAAAATATGTGCCTTTAATTGTATCTCACTTTCTATTGCTTTTAGCAGTTTTATTCAAAATACAATATATATACTTACTTATATTACCCCTGCTGTTGAAAACGGCATTGTATTTATTCAATAGATCTATAGAAAACAGAAATCAATTTTTAATCGCTTGTATATTAACAATTATTATTTTAGTGGGGATGTTTTCATTATGGTATTTGCCCTTTAGAGAAACTTGGGAACAATTGGCTAATTTTCAATCGGGAAGAATTTCGCTAGATTCTTTGAGCTTAGGTTTAATTTGGTGGAATATCAAGGTCAATTTATTAACCTCCCGTTATATACTTTTTACATTGACTTTTATCATATCTGTAATTTCCGCATTGTATAACATTTCTAGAAATCTCTATTCAAAGGAAATTAAAACGCTATTGGTCATTAGCTTTTTATGGTTTACGATTGAATTACATAAACTGTGCATGGTATATTTACCTGTTCGATATTTAATAAGCTTTTATATGTCGATGGGAATTTTTATTGCTGTTGTAATGGGATTTAATATAACCCAAACGCGATCAAAAGTTAAAAGCATTTCATTAATTTGTTTGATTTCAATCTTTTTATTGAATATTTATCACTATCAAGAAGCATATTCACAACGCACTTTTGTTGTTCAGAAAATAAACACCTACTTTAAAAAGCTTACAAAAAAAGATGATGTAGTTATTGGTCCATGGGCTCCGAGTTTTAATTGGGAATCTCAATGTTATGCCTATCCTATTTGGAATGAATTTCTAGGAAACAGAAATATTAAAACCTATTACAAACCAGATTATATAGTGAGTGAGTATAACCAAGAAGATTCTGATTCAGCCTACAAAAAAAACAATATCGTATTAGATGATTATGCAGATTCAATTACCCAAATAAAAGTTGCATTGTGGAAACTGAATTTTTATAGAGTTAAGAAAACTAAATAACAAATTGCCCAAATCCATCATGTATAAGTAAATCAATTACACGATGGATTTGGACAACTATTAAAAACTTGATCTAACTATTAAAAGCGAATATTCATTCCTACATTTACAGAATAATTTGCAAACGCAGCATCTCCTTGATAAAAAACGCCCGTTTTCTTTGTGCGAATCTTATCTGGAACACTCTGCGTACGATTTCTTGTAACCGCATAAGGCATACTTACAAAAATATTCGCCTTCTTTAGTGCGTAAGTCAACCCTGGTTCTACTGCTATCACATAGCCCGGTCTGCGGAAACCATTACTTCCCCCCACTAAATCATATACCGGAATCTCTTCTCGCCTTACTCCAAATGATGCAGTAAATCTATTGATATAATAATTTACTCCTGCTCTTATCATCCACTGGTCTGGCACGCTCATCACTTCCATACCATATAAAATGCTTGCAGCAGTTGGAATTCCACCTCTAGCAGTTGAGACCCCATTTTGCTCTCGCGGATTGATTAAATAATAGAAGTTTCCATACAAATTAACCCCTGTTGCAACATTCCAAAATACATTCAACTCTGTAGTAATACCAGTTCCACCATCTCCTAGTTGTATAGACTGATCAACTGGACCTAAAGTTTTGATACTATCATTCTTGTAAAAATAATCTTGAAAACGATAATCTCCCGTTGCCAACTTTATACCTAACCCTGCTTGCATGTTGAATTTCATGTGCTTCATTGGATCCAACAACCAACGATATACCCCAATGCGCACATCGCCTAATCCACTTGAATGCGTACTTCTTCTTGCCGTTGCTCCGCCAGTATTGCCTCCATGCTCATACATTGAAGACCTCGCATTGAACACCATCGGCAAATTAAAACCTACAGACCATCTATTGTTGAGGTTCTTACCAATAAAAATATCTGTACTGTAATTGTGATTGATTACTTCCGTTCCTTTATTTACCCTCTCCTCCTGCTCAACCGTTCCTACAAAATGCTTGTAAGATTTAAAATACCTATTGTTGAAACTTACCGTCCACTGCGTACTGTCGTGGTGACTGTCTTCTAAAGAACAATTCATTCCTCCTGTGCTTCTAATGGCAACACATCCTTGTGCCATTATGGTTTGTGTATTAATTGTTACACCTAAAATTGCCAATATAACGAGTACATTATAATTCAGTTTCATATAAAATGATTTTATAAAATTCTTTTGATGGAAATGCTTTATTTCCTTGGTTTTTTAAATTGCAAATCTTTAACAATCATTTTCCCTATTTTCTTTCCTACTTTATTGCCTTCATCACAATCAAATTTGTAATGAATACCGCCATAAACTCTCGACATACTTGCCTCTTGTGCAGCTTCCCTAAAGGATTTGATCTCTCTGTTGGCAATTCCAAATTCTAACAACGAAGTATCTGTAAAAGATACATTCCCGAAAAATTGAGTCATAACCTCAGCTGCTGCTGCGGAAATGGTTGAATGCCCGCTAACATAAGAAGGAAATGGCGGCGTTTGAATGTATGGCTGCCAATTGATGTCTATTTCTTTGGCAATTACAGTTTCAGGACGAATATAATTGCTGCGGTATTTCTCATCCCAACAAGCAATGAATGCATCAAACAAAGCAATAGAAGTTTTGGTATATGCTGCGATGGTAGTATTCAAATCGGCACCAGCTTTTTTAGCACCAATACCTACAATATTCATCCAATGCCCTGCCGGTGAGAATTTCTTTGAGGCATACATCACATGCCCTGTAACATTCATCTTAAAGGAATTGTCGTCCCAAAAATCTGCAATATGCTTTTGTTCTTCAGTTAGACTGTCACCAATATTTTTTACTTCCATCAAAGCTTTAAAATATTTGCTTTTTTTATTTTGGATATCAAAAACAGGTGGAGTAGGAGGCTTACAAGCAGAAGCTGAATCCAATACCATTGGTCTGATTTCATTCCAATGGGGTTCAACTGCAGTTGCATACATAGGCGGCGTAGGCACCCATCTTCCGATAGTTGCATCAACGGTATAGCGAGATGCACCGCGGGTTTTGGCGTAATTGTCTTTTCTACTCCACGCTAAAACTGCATTTGCAATGGTATCCGACAGTTCAATCGTGTTTTTAAGAATTGAAGATGAAATGCCCATACTATCCGCTTGGTGTATCAATTGATTGTAATAATCCATCATACTACCTTCCGGAAAAGTTACGGCATTACCCACTTTAACAAAAGCAAGCAAAGGAGCCAATGAATAATCCACTTTCTTACCTTTCTCTATCCGCGGCATTTTTGGCATGTGCTTAATTTGTCCAGACAAAGATTGCCATTTAGGATATCCAGCAACCATACATTCATAAGCTGCAATATTTGCATATGTATAATTTCTGGCAGCTACCATTGGTGGAAAATTATTCTCCAACACGATATTATTGAGCTCCTTTACTGTTTTGCTATATACCAATGGATCAGATGTAAAGCCATCGTATTTTTTACAAGATTGACAAAAAGTAAATAGAACTACTACTAGTATAGAAGATGAGATTTGCTTCACAGTAAATGAATAAAAAATGATTAAGCGTAAATCAACACGATGAAATGTTGATTACGGAACAATGAAAACTATAATAGTTGGTTTTAACTTTGATTACGCATTAGAAGATTAAAATAAATTTCTTGGCTAAAGCCATTTCAAAATAATCTTACACACCTAGCTAAGGCTATGGTCTATTAAAAAATAGCTTTCTGTTTTTTCTAATGTGCAACTTGGGTTTATAACAAATAAAACCAATCAACAAACTGATTTTGGGGGGAGATAAGGAGCCTCAAGCATAGTATCCAAAGCTGTTGCATTTGGATGAAACCCCAATTTTTGATATATCACTTGAGGTGTATTTAAATCGAAATGAATAAATATGGTAGGATATTCTGCTGTAATGCTTTTTAGTACTGATGATTTTGAAACTGGTGCGGAGTGGTTGTCTTCTTGATTGATATCGTTTACTAAAGAAAAAAACTGATCGCGAGCAGAATTGAATGTGCGTTTTTCTTGGTTGGGAATGCAATAAAAAACCAAGGAATCGTTAACCAATTTCCTTTTTACGTAACGGTAATGTTGGTTATTGAAGTCAATTTCTCCATCATAACGTTCAAGGCTAGTCCAATTTGATGGATAAGTTACCGCAAGAGGAATTTTTATTTCAATAAGATTGGTTTCATCATAATCTGCATGGTCTAATCTTATAGAAACCTGCCGATTGTTGTGTGCTTCCATTTCATCAATTGCCCAACGGTAACCGCCAATGGCAAAAAGATGAATCGCTAAAAACAATATGGCAATGGTTTGACGCACAGATAAATTTATGAATAATTTATGATATTTCAAATGGTTTATCTTCTGGTTCTACAAATGCACCGGAAACTTTTTCGATTCGATCTTCTTGTTCAATAGCTTTCCAGCCTTCCACAACATTTCTGAGGTTGTGAATGCCTTGTCTTTTAAGCAATGATGCAGCAATCACACTTCTATAACCACCGGCACAATGTACATATAGATTATCCGTATCCTCAATCAAAGCCATAGAAGCAGGATCTATCAGATTTGATAATGGCAGATTTACGGCATCTTTAACATGACTTGCTTCAAATTCTGAAGGTTTACGCACATCCATTACCACCAAATTTTCATCAAATGGAATATCCATTGCCAACTCATCGGCTTCAACATTGATAATCAAATCAATATTTCCACAAGCATTTCTCCAGGCTTCTACGCCTCCATCTAGATATCCAATAATATTTTCAAATCCTACACGGGCAAGTCTAATCACCGATTCTTCTTCTTTCCCTTTTTCTGTAATCAATACAATATCTTGGTTATAGGGGATCAAAATTCCAGCCCATTCTGCTATTCGTCCCTCTAAACCCAAGAAAATAGATTCTGGAACGTATCCATCTACAAATTCTTGAGCATTTCTTGTATCTATTAAAATAGGATGATTGTCTGAATTCATCATTGATTGCAATTCACTAGCACCAATTGCTCGTAAACTTTTTAGCTTCAGGTTGTCTAATGGTTCATAACCCTCTTGGTTGATTTTAGCGTTAATCATAAAATAACCTGGAGGATTACCTAAACCTGCAGTTACAGATTCAATAAACTCAGGTTTGTTTTCAGCCAATAACGCATAATTGGTTTTTCTTTCAGTTCCAATGGTGCTGTAAGTATGTGGACCGATATTTTTTCCGCAAGAACTTCCGGGGCCGTGAGCGGGATAAACGATGATATGATCTTCGAGGGGTTTGATTTTTTCTTGCAAAGAATCGAACAACATCGAAGCCAATTCTTCAGAACTATGGTTGCCGCTGCTCAAATCAGGACGACCGACATCACCGGCAAACAATGTATCGCCGGTAAAAATGCAATAAGGTTTACCAGTTTCATCGTTCAACAAATAACAAGTAGATTCAACGGTATGGCCGGGAGTATGTAAAACTTTTAACTTCAACGCACCAATTTCAAATATTTCACCGTCTTTGGCGATATGGACTTTATATTTTGAGTGGGTTTCTGGTCCATAAACAATAGGAGCACCAGTTATTTTAGACAAATCAAGATGTCCACTCACAAAATCTGCGTGAAAATGTGTTTCAAAAATATAAGTGATGGTTGCATTCCGCTCATTTGCAAGATCTATATAAGTTTGAATATCGCGCAATGGGTCTATAATTGCGGCTTTGCCTTCACTTTCAATATAATAAGCTGCCTCGCTTAAGCAAGCGGTGTATAATTGTTGAACGTACATACTGCAAAATTAAAGAAAACTGATGCAATCAATACATTAGATTTTATTGAATTACTTCAAAAGTAGATGTACAACATTTTGAATTTGTTCAATACGATCATAATTGAGGTTGTAATAAACAAATTTACCCTCACGTTGGGTTTTTACGATGCCCACTCTTCTTAAAATTGCAAGGTGTTGAGATGCTACAGATTGTTCGAGTTTGAGTTGTTGATGAATTTCGGTAACTGTTATCTTTGGTTTCTCGTCTAGCATTTTAACTATTTGTTGCCTTAGTTTATGGTTTAAAGCCCTTAAAATGAGTGAAGATTTTTTTACACCTAAGTAATCTATATTGATAGCAGAATCTTTTTGCATGTTAGAAGTTAGTATATGTTCTTTTTTTGGGCAAAGTGCTTTTCAAACCAAAAGTTAAGATTTTTTTGTAAATAAAAAACCTAGGCATCTATATTATCTTAAAAAAAATTAAATTTTATTTATTCACAGCAGATGTGCTGTAAAAAGCTTTTGCATAAATAGGTTCAGAAAATAAAATATCAGTGAATTGATTAAGTTTGAAAGCAATTTCGGCCAATTCGATTTGTTCTTTTAACCCAGCAGTTTGGTTTGAAAAAAGAGCTTTGGGATGATTTTTTATATTTTCTGGCAATTTGGCAACAGCATTTCCAGTAAACAATATCTTTTTGTTTGTCAATTCTTCAGCAAAACTTTGCTCATCAATGATTTTTGCTTGATTTTCTAACACTTGCAACATATCTGGTGTAAACAACGCAGTAAAAACTTCCATTCTACGTGCATCAATCAATGGACAAATCAAATCAACCGTTTCGGCTTCGAAGGGTTTTGCAAGCCACTCCAAGGTAGAAAAACTGACCAAAGGTTTATCAATTGCGTAACAAATTCCCTTTGCGGTGGCTAAACCAACACGTAAACCAGTATAAGAACCCGGACCATTTACAAGACTAACCGCATCAATTATAGAGATAGAGGTGCCAATTTCTTTAAACATCTCTTGAATAGCAAGGTGTAAAAAACTTGCATGTTGGTTTTGGATATTGTTTTCTCTAAAACATAGAAGTGTATTGTTTTGGGAGATTCCGGTAAAAGCGGTTTCTAATGCGGTGTTGATGTGTAGAATCAAGCAATTTTGTTTTAAATGTATTTGAACAACACGAAAATAATGGTTAATTGTTAATGGTTAATGGTTAATGGTCAATGTTTAATGGATTTGTTACAGGGCGACCACAAGGGTCGCCCCTACATTACCATGTTGATTAATTTACAATTAACCATTAACAACTAACCATTAACAATTAACATTTATCTTTACTAAAACTTTTTTATGTCTAAATCAATTATTCAAACCGACCTTGCACCAGCTCCTATTGGACCATACAACCAAGCTGTTAAAGCAGGTGGATTTTTATTCATCTCCGGACAAGTTGCCATCAACCCTGCTACCAATGATGTAGAAGCTACAACCGTAGAAGAAGAAACTGAACAAGTTATGAAAAACCTCGAAGCTATCTTAACCACCGCTGGTTCAAGCTTCGACAATGTAGTTAAAACAACAATCTTCCTTTCTGGAATGGAATTGTTTGGAACCGTTAACGCTATATATGGTAGATTTTTCACCGATGCAACGGCTCCTGCTAGAGAAACAGTTGCAGTAAAAGGACTCCCTAAAAACGTAAACGTGGAAATCAGTATGATCGCTGTTTGCTAATATTTTTTCGTTTATCCTATCGGCTTTGGATGTATCGCCTCATTGTAATCAACTTTCCAACGTCGGTGACTCCATAAATAATTGGCTGGATACAATCTAATACTTTCTTCAAGATACGCAACATATTGCCGGGTGATTTCTCCCTCCGGCAATGTTGCTGCGTTTCGGGTGATTAGCTTACAAGTAAATCCATAATGACCTCTCTTTGTTGGAAAAAAGTGACCAAACAATACCGCAGTTTCATTGGTTCTTGCTCCTTTCTCCGGGCCTTGCGCAAATGGTGTAAGCTTTCCAAAAAACGGAAGCCAAAATGCTCTTTCTGGACTAGCAGGATGTTGATCTGCTACTAATGCTAGTATATATGGCTTACTATTGTATTTGAGAAATTCGCTTTTAAAATGAGAAGCAGGTAAAAGGATTGTGCCATATCTCTTCCGCATAGTGGTGATAATGCGCTCAAAAATTGGGCTTTTGATGGGCATATAAACACCTAGAAAAGGAAATTTCAATAATCGTGATATGTTTAAATTCACAATTTCCCAATTGAAATTGTGCATAGCATGAATTTGTAAACGTCGCCCTTCTGCCAATACTTCATTGATAATTGATACATCTCCCGTAAATCGCTTTGCCAATTGCTTCTCTGATAAGGAAACAATTTTGATGGTTTCTACCAAAGTATCTATAAATAATCTGTAAAACTCAAACGCAATTTTGTTTCGTTCTTTCTGCGTTTTTTCAGGAAAAGCTACTGCCAAATTCTTCAACACCACCTCTTTTCTGTATCCAAATACATAAAAAACCAAAACGGTTAAAAAGTCGGCTATTCCGTGTAACACAAACCAAGGCAACAACGATACCAAATAAAAAAAGCCATATACGATGTAATACATAATTATTATAAAACAATGTTTTGCAACAAGTTGCTTTTTTGTGGATAATCGGTATTGAAATGCAAACCTCTACTTTCTGTTCTGAATTGTGCACTTTTTACCACCAAATACGAAACCGTAATCATATTCCTCAATTCACAAAGTTGTGGAGAAAGAATGGTTTGTCTAAATAAATGTTCCGTTTCTTCATGCAGCAAATCCAATCTTCTGCTGGCACGCTCTAAACGGGTATTGGTTCTAACGATTCCCACATAATCTGTCATCAGCAACTGCAATTCTTTTAAACTCTGTGTAATGAGGATCATTTCTTTGGGTGCATTGGTTCCTTTTGAACTCCAATCTGGGATATTATCATTTATTGTTAAACCATCAACCTTTTCTAATGCATCTAGATAAGCTCGATGTGCAAAAACCATGGCTTCTAATAATGAGTTGCTTGCCAAACGGTTGGCTCCGTGCAACCCTGATGATGCACATTCTCCCACCGCATACAACTGGTTGATGGATGTGCGTCCCATTGCATCTGCTTTGATGCCTCCGCAACTGTAATGTGCCGCTGGTGCAACTGGAATCATTCCTTCCATTACATTAACGCCTATTGATAGGCACTTTTCATAAATATTTGGAAAATGATGAATGAACTTATCCATATCCAAATGCTTGCAATCCAACCAAACATGTTCGGTTCCTCCTATTTTCATTTCACTATCAATAGCTCTTGCTACAATATCTCGAGGTGCAAGATCTTTGCGTTCATCGTATCTTGCCATAAACGCTTCACCGTCATTGTTGCGCAAGATTCCTCCGTCGCCTCTAACGGCTTCTGTAATCAAAAACGAATGTCCTTTTATACTTGGCTCATACAACGCCGTTGGATGAAATTGTATAAACTCCATGTTCTCTATCCTTCCTTTCGCCCGATATACCATTGCAACGCCATCGCCTGTTGCAATTGCCGGATTGGTAGTGGTTCTGTAAACTTGTCCGTTTCCACCTGTTGCTAAAACCGTGATTTTAGCTAATATTTTTTCAATCTTCTTACTTTTCAGGTTCAACACATATACACCAAAACAACAGATGTCTGGCGTAGCTTTTGTAACTAAATAGCCTAAATGGTGTTGCGTAATCAGCTCTACTACAAAGCAATGATTTATTAAAGTGATATTTGGTTGTTTTTTGATGGCTGCTAATAGAGTGCGTTCCATCTCCTTTCCTGTAACATCTTTATAATGTAAGATTCTAGATTCACTATGTCCACCTTCTTTTCCTAAAGCATATTCTCCGCCCTCATCTTTATCGAAATTGGCACCCCACTCAATGATTTCTCTCACCCGATCTGGACCTTCTTTAACTACTATATCAACGATGCTCTGGTTGCATAAACCATCGCCTGCAACCAAGGTGTCTTCAATATGTTTATTAAAATTATCTTGCGAATCATCCCAAACTGCCGCAATACCACCTTGTGCATATTTGGTATTGGTTTCATCTGAAACTGTTTTTGTAATCACAACCACCTGCTTATCAGGCCTGGCTTCTGCTGTCTTTAACGCAAAACTTAATCCCGCAATGCCTGAACCTATCACTAAAAAATCTGTCTCCATTCATTGATTTTTAAACTTCCCTTTCTGTCCACACACCGTTTTCTTTGAGCAAATTAATCAACTCATCTAAAGCTACTTCACTTTCGATGTTTTTCTTTACAATCTCCTTGCCTTTATATAATGTTATTTTACCCGGTCCGCTGCCTACATATCCAAAATCTGCATCGGCCATTTCACCCGGACCATTTACAATACAACCCATTATCGCAATTTTTAAACCTTTTAAATGATGGGTAAACGACCTTATTTTGGCAGTGGTTTCTTGTAAATCAAACAAGGTTCTACCGCAACTTGGACAAGAAATGTATTCCGTTTTTGAAATTCTTGTACGTGTTGCTTGTAAAATTGAAAAGGCAGTATTGTTGAGGAATTGATAGTAGTTTTTTACTTCTAGATAAGTTCTTCCGGTAATTTTAATGTTATCGATTTCTTGCAACTGGTTGTGCAACCAAATTCCATCGCCCATTCCATCCAACAACATAGCTCCAGCTTCTGTAGCGAAATGTATCAATTGTGCATCAATTGCTGCATTATGTGTTTCAACAGCCAAAACAATTGGAGCTCCAATTTTTCTTGCCATCATTTCCACCACAAAACGACGAACCGTTGGCATTGAATAGTTGCCTGAACATTGTAAACAAGCAACAATCGTAGGGTTTGATGCGATACATTCCAACATATTTTCCCAACTTCCCAACTCAGATACATCAAACAAAACAAAATTCATCAATGAACTTTGACGCTTCGCATCAAATTGATGGAAATTAAATACAGGGAAATATTTTTCTTTGTCGGTAGCATCTTCCCAAGTTTTATAATCGGTTAAAACTTTTAATGTTCCAGGTAGGTTGAAAGGTAGCACTTGGTTGCCGGTGAAGATAAAATCTGCTGCACCATCGCTGATATTCCATTTATCGGTTTCTGCATTGTATGTATATCCAATGGCTACAAGATCTTCAGGTTGAATAGCTGTTTTGTTCATCATATCCGCAACAACAACGGGCACATTTTTACCTCCAATTACAGACAATTCTGAAGAAATTCGTCGTTGGTACTGGAAAGGATTGTATGAAAGCTTTTCAATTTGAGGTAAAACGATGCGTTCTTGAATTGTATCGGTGTTTGGAGAATCGTTTTGAGGATATCTTGCTACGATATCTTTACAAACAGGGATTTCAAACTCTGGATCTTCAGTTAATGAAACCCTGATGGTATCACCAATGCCGTCTTCTAAGAGTGTTCCTATTCCAATTGCAGATTTAATTCTACCGTCTTCACCATCGCCGGCTTCAGTTACCCCGAGGTGCAAAGGATAGCAGAGGTTGAATTCATCTTGCATGGTTTGTACCAACATTCTATAAGCTTGCACCATCACTAGAGGGTTGCTCGATTTCATGCTTAAAATGATGTTGTGGTAATTTTCACCTCTCGCAATACGAAGAAATTCCATTGCACTTTCCACCATTCCCATTGGCGTATCACCATATCTGCTCATAATGCGATCACTCAAAGAACCGTGGTTGGTTCCAATACGCATTGCAGTTCCGTATTCTTTACAGATTTTCACCAACGGGGTAAAACGTTCTCCGATGCGGATGATTTCTTCTTGATAATCGGCATCAGTATAATTGATGAATTCAAATTTCTTTTTGTCTACGTAATTGCCTGGATTTACCCTTACTTTTTCAATAATTCTTGCAGCAATTTCAGCAGCATTGGGCGTAAAATGAATGTCTGCAATTAGCGGTGTATTATACCCTCTTTTGCGCAATTCGTTTTTAATATTCAACAAATTCTCTGCTTCTTTTTTTGAAGGAGCAGTAATTCTTACCAACTCTGCTCCTGCTTCAATACAACGAATAGATTGTTCAACCGTTGCCATAGTATCCATTGTATCTGTGGTGGTCATCGTTTGCACCCTAATCGGATTGCCATTGCCCAAAGCTAGATCTCCGATTTTAACTTCAACGGTTTGCAATCTTTTGTATGTAATTAGTGCATTATTGTATTGCTGCATAAAGTAAAATTAGTTGTTTAATCTTTAGTGGGTTGTCTAAAAAGAAAAAGATGGTCTATATCTACCAGTCTTTTTCTGGTTTTGATAATGAATTGGCTTTAGAAGATTGCACTTTTTTTTGCAATTGTTTTTCTTGCTCTTGCAATGCTTGAAGCATTTGTTTTATCTGTTGTTGGTTGAGCTTGTCTTTTTCTTTTTCCTTGTCTTTGTCGTTTTTTGGAGGAGGATTCTCTTTATTTTTTTTGTCTTCTTCGTCTTGTTTTTTCTTTTGTTCGTTCAGTGCACGTTGGAGGTTTTCACGTGCTAATGTATCGGAAGGGTTAAAACGCAAAGCATCTTTATAAGCGTTGATGCTTTCAGGTAATTTTTTTTGTTGGGTAAGACTTACGCCTTTGTTGTAAGATACGTTTGCCTTTTGGAGATCATCTTTGGCAAAAGTTAAAGCATCGTCATACAGTTGAGTTGCGTTTTCTGCTTTTTTATTTCTAAATAAAGTGTTGCCGAGGTTAAAAGCGGCAGTTAGATTATCGGGGTTTTGGGTTAACACATTTTGGTAATGTGATTCCGCTTGGTCGTATAACTTCTTTTTATATGCTTCATTTCCTTTAAACAACAATTTGTTATCAACTTTTTGAGCAACGCCACAAAAAGAAATAAGTATCAATAAACAAAGGATTTTTAAGGTTTTCATTGATTTACAATTTTACGTTCAGGAATCAATAATTCGGCTATGAGCAAAGCTATTGCGGCAAAAAGAAACCATTGAAAAAGACTTTGAAAGCTAAATTGTGAATAATCTTCAATTGATTTTTTTTCCATTGAGTCAATTTCTTTAAGGATATTGTTAGCGGCTGCGTCAGCATCAGTAAGCAATTGATAAGTTCCACTTCCTGTTTCTGCAAGAGCTTTCAATTCTTTTTCGTTGATTTTACTCAATATAGGCATTCCGTCTTTATCCAATTTCACTTGGTTTGTTTCGGGGTCGATTATTTGTCCGCCTTCTGTAGATCCAACCCCAATGGTATGAATTACAATGCCGGTTTCTTTCATCTTTTTAGCTATATCGAATGCAGATTCGTCATGGTCTTCACCGTCAGACAAAACAACAACCGCTTTATATTTTTTTTGTTTTGTTTCAAATGCGTTGCTGCACAATTGGAGCGCTTC
>CAMBYC010000010.1 GCA_945871875.1 Sphingobacterium thalpophilum | reverse complement strand
TCATACACACAAAATTTTTTATTGTATTTTAATCAAGAATGGTCATCATCAAAACTTTCACCTTTATATACCTTAGCAGTTGAAGAGCAATTTTATTTATTTTGGCCTTGGATTATAATTTTTTCTCCTAAGAAATACCTAATTCATCTTTTATCTGTGGGGGTAATAATTGGTGTTTTCACCCAATTGTATATATATTTTTTCATGGGAAACAATATATTTGCTTACCTATTAACTCCTTCTTGCATAGATACTTTCTGCATTGGTGGAATTTTAGCATACATAGTAGTGTATCAAAATGCATTGGATAAATATTATAATTACATAAAAATTATAGGCATTATTGGATTGATAATATTTATAATTGGCAATGTGCTTAAAATAAATACGCTAATTCCACAGAGGACCTTAGTATCATTAATTTCAGTTTGGTTAATTGCTAAAATTTTAACAAATAAAAATGGATATTTTAATTCAATCATGACCAATAAATTAGTCATGTCACTTGGAAAAGTAAGTTATGGATTATATTTATTTCACAATTTTGTACCAATAAACATCGAAAGACTAATTGAACTACTTAAAAAATATCCAAATAAGATTCCATTTTCTAACGAGCTTACTCAAATAACCAACAATCAAGGTGCATTTTTATTGATTTGTACCATTGTATTGTTGATAATTACTTACGCTTCATTCAATTTAATAGAAAAACCGATATTGAAATTTAAAAAATATTTTGCGTAACTATTTTTGTTTAATTATTTTTTCAAAAATATGATTAATCTTGTATTTCTTAATGTTTTGAAAATTTCTACAAATTGCATAAATTAGCCAAATATTTTAACACAATTTGAGCAATTAATTGCTTCAATTTTTATTTTTTTAAATATGAAAATTAGAAATTTACTTTCATTTGTTCTACTTTTTTCGGTTCAAACATTTGCCCAGAAACCAGACATTACAAGATTTGAACCTAAAACTGGTACAACTGGATCTGTGATAACTATATATGGGAAATATATTGGATCAACAAAGATTGTACGATTTGGTGGTGTGCAAGCTAGCTCATTTACCGTAAAAACTGATACTTCTCTAACTGCTGTAGTTGGTAGTGGCGCATCTGGATTGATTCAAGTAAATAATCTAAGTGGTGAGGATACTATTAGCTATTTCACCTTTAAACCCAAAGATACCGTACCGGTTGTTTTAACACCTGTTATTTCTAGATTCGAACCTCGCAGTGGTACAAAAGGCACTAAAGTTTATATTTTTGGTAAAAATCTGAAATCAACATTGGTTGTGGCTTTTGGCAATATGTATGCAAGTTCATTTACAATTGTAAACGATACTTGTATAACTGCTATTGTAGGTGATGGAGCTTCAGGTGATGTAATTGTAAAAAACACACAAGGCTATTCCGTTTTAGGAAGTTTTACTTACTTACAACCAACAACAATTCCATACAATTGTGATTCTGTTAGAAATTTTATTCCAATTATTAACGGCAACAGCAAAGACAGTTTGATTTGTTTCCGCGATAGCTTGATAAAACTATATGTTTCCAATGGATCATTTAAATCTTACCGTTGGAGTACTGGAGATACAACCCCAGTAATCTATGTTTCTAAATCAACATTAGTATATGTTTCTGTGGGAAATTCTGCATTAGGAAATTCTGCTACTGGATGCTTTTCAAAACCTTCGTTGGCTACAAAATATGTTAAAAACCAATTGACTCAACCTACATTAACTTACAAAGATTCCATTCTACTCAGCTCAACAGCTCCTTATTACAGATGGTATTTCAACAATAGTTTGGTTCAAGATAATGTTTCCAAAATCAAGGCAACAAAAATTGGAATCTACTGGGTTTCAACAAGTACAGATAAAACTTGTTGGACAAACTCTAAAGAATTCAAACTATCTATCGGAAGTTTAATGCCAACTGCAGATTCTCTTGGCGTGAAAGTTTATCCCAACCCTACAACCGGTCAATTTAATGTGACCGTAGTTCTTCCAAAAGAACAATTGGCAAAAATCCAAGTTACCATTACAGATGCTTCTGGTAGTATAGTGTATCGCTCTCCAGCTTTTTCATTAACAGGAAGAGAAATAAATATTCCATTAGAATTAATGAAAAAAGGCTTCTACAATGTTATTGTTGAAGTGAACGGTAGATTTAAAACCCAAGTATTAATGGTAAAATAAAAATTTATATAAGTCATCCATCTATATAAATTAAGATGAATGACTTGATTTCATAGAAAAGAGGTGTAAAATATTTTACACCTCTTTTTTTATTATCATTTTAATCATTTGAATTTGTCACAATCACAAAAAACTATTAAATTGTTTGTAATTGTTGTTTATCTAAATCGTTTTATTTCATTTATTCTAAGTCATCATGAAACACTTATTCAACTCAACTAGACTAATTGTTGCATTAATCATTATTCTTGGAACCGGCATTTCATTTACATTGATCAATGAAAACTTATTCTTCAACTCATCAGATCCAAAAATTGCCAATCTTAAGTTACCACAGGGATTTAAAGCTGAACGGCTCTACGGCCCTTCTGAAAACAAAGAAGGTTCTTGGGTTTCTATGACCTTTGACAACAACGGTCGCATTATTGCTTCAGACCAATACGGCGGATTGTATCGATTGACTATTCCACCAATCGGAGATACTATTACTAAAACAACCATTGAAAAACTAGATGTATTGAATGACACGGCTTCAAATAAAGACACTACTTCAAAGAAACTTTCTATGGGATATGCCCATGGATTGCTTTGGGCTTTCAACAGTCTATACGTTATGATTAACCATAACTCAGATTCCACATTAAAAAAAGGAAGTGGTTTATATAGATTGCAGGATTTTGATGGTGATGGTAAATTTGAAAAAACAACCCTGCTAAAAACATTGGATGGTGAAGGTGAGCATGGTCCGCACAGTATTGTTTTATCGCCAGATAAAAAATCATTGTTTGTTATTGCAGGAAACTTTACTAAAATTCCGAAAATGAATCGTTATCGAAACTTTCCCACAGGAAATTTTGACAACTTGTTTCCATTGATAAAAGACCCCAACGGTCACGACAACACTGTAAATGCAGAAGGTGGTTGGATTGCACAAGTGGATTCAACAGGAACTGATTGGGAATTGATTGCCTCCGGTTTTAGAAATCCGTTTGATTTGGCTTTTAATGATGTTGGAGAAATGTTTTCGTATGATTCTGATATGGAGTGGGATTTTGGAACCCCATGGTACAGACCAACCCGTATTTGCCATGTTACTAGTGGTGCAGAATTCGGCTGGCGCCCAGGCACAGCTAAATGGTCGCCAAACTACCCCGATAATTTACCAGCAGCAATTAATGTAGGTCAAGGTTCCCCTACAAATTTCGTTTATGCTGGCAATGCTAACTTTCCATCGAAATATAAAAACTCTTTTTTAGCATTTGACTGGAGTTTTGGAATAATATATTCAATCCATGTTGAAGCCGATGGTGCATCTTACAAAACCAAAGGAGAGGAATTTATTTCAGGATCCCCTCTCCCACTTACAGATGGTGTAGTTGGTCCTGATGGTGCATTGTATTTCTTAACTGGAGGCAGAAACCTAGAATCTGATCTCTATCGTGTTTATTATGGCAACAATAAACCACTTAATGAAAAAATTATCTCACCAGTTTTAACAGATGCACAAAAACTACGAAGAAAACTTGAATCTTTTCATGGTTCTATACAACAAGGTGCAACTGACTTTGCTTGGCCATATTTAAAAGATAATGATCGTTTTATTAGATATGCTGCTAGAATTGCCGTTGAAAATCAACCCGTTTCAGAGTGGCAAAATAAAGTACTAATCGAAAAAGATCCGATTATACTTACACAAGCTGCTATAGCATTGGCACACAAAGGAAATACAAGTATTAAAAAACAACTTTTACAAACTTTGTCGAAAATCAATTTCATTAAACTTTCAGAACCTCAACAATTGGATTTACTTCGTGCTATTGAATTGACCTTTATACGTTTAGGCACACCTGATGATGATGAAAAAAAGGTCATTACAGATTTCTTAAACCCTTATTTCCCTGCTAAAACCAACGATTTAAATAAAGAACTAAGTAAATTATTGGTTTATGTTGATGCACCATTGTCTATTGACAGAACAATTGCATTAATGGAAACAGCTAAAGATAATGTTACATCTAATCAAAAAAGCATCTCTGAATCTTCTGATTTGATATTGAGAAACCCTCAATATGGAATAGATATTGCAGGAATGCTTGCTAAAATCCCACCTCAACAACAAACTTGGTATGCAAATGTATTAAGTCAGGCTAAAAAAGGTTGGACTCCACAATTGCAAAAAAGATATTTTGAGTGGTACTATAAAGCATTTGGTTATAAAGGCGGTGTTAGCTTTGTAGGCTTCATCAACAATTCTCGCAAAAATGCATTAGCAAATGTTTCAAAAGATAAATTTGAATATTATAATACTATTTCAGGGGATTCTATTGTGAAATATTCTGGGAGATGGCTTAATGTTGGGGAAGTAAGACCTAAAGGACCAGGCAGAAATTGGAAGCTAAAAGATGCTGTTACTATGATAGACAGTGGATTGGTAAAAAGAAATTATGAACAAGGAAAAGCAATGTTTGCAGCTTCTATGTGCAGAACCTGTCATCAAATCCAAGGAGAAGGCGGAGTTTCTGGTCCAGACCTTACACAATTGGGCAATAGATTTTCTTATTCTGATATGCTCGAAGCCATAATAAATCCAAGTAAAACCATATCTGATCAATTTGGATCTACAGTTTTTTATTTAAAAGAAGGTGGTTCTGTATTAGGAAGATTAATTCGCGAGGACAAAACAAAATATTACATTTCTCAAAATCCTTTTGCTCCAGAAATGACCAGAGAAGTTTTAAAAAGGAATGTAGTTAAAACTAGGGTTTCTGAAATTTCTCCAATGTTACCTGGAATGATCAACGGATTAAATAGAGAAGAACTTAAAGATTTAATGGCGTATCTAAAATCAGGTGGCAATAAAAACCATTCAGTTTATCAAGTTAATAAACCATAGTACATGTTATTCAAAAAAAATTAATTTGTATCAATGATTAGAAAAATGAGATTTTATGTAAGCATTTTATTGTGCTTGCTAATTGGTGCCACAAGTTTAGTTGCTCAAAATAAAAAAAACAAGTTCATAAAGATATTTGATGGGAAAACGATGAGCGGTTGGGAAGCCGATACCAATTTTTGGCGAATTGAAGACAAATGTTTGGTGGGAAAAGTTACACTTGAAAAACCCTTGAAATCTAATACTTTTATGATTTGGCGTGGATTTATGCCGGATAATTTTGAATTCAAAGCACAATATAGGATTAGTGGAAAAGGGAACAGTGGAATCAATTATCGCAGCGAAGAAGTACCAGGCGTAAAATATGGATTAAAAGGTTATCAGGCAGATATTGATGGCGAAAATCAATATACTGGACAAAATTATGAAGAACGAGGTCGTGGTTTTTTAGCGATGCGTGGTCAAATCGCTTTATTAAAGGAAAATCAGAAACCTACAATTATTGGTTCCGTAGGAAATTCAGACGAATTAAAAGCAAGTATAAAATCAGAAGATTGGAATGAAATCCATATCATCGTTAATGGAAACTTGATGAAGCATTATATAAATGGTGTTTTAATGAGCGAAACAACCGATGAAGACACCCAAAAGCAAAAATTTGGCGGTTTGTTGGGTTTGCAGGTTCATGTGATGAAAAACATGAAGGTTGAGTATAGGAAGATTTATTTGAAAGAGATAAAATAAGGGGTAAGTAGTAAGGGGTAAGTGGTAAGTGATAAGTGGTAAGTGATAAGTGGTAAGTGATAAGTGGTAAGTGATAAGTGGTAAGTGATAAGTGGTAAGTGGTAAGTGATAAAATTAGATTTAACTAAGCAAAGCGATTCGAAAAATATCAAATTCCACAGTTCTATTTAATTGTTGTAATTTTATGTTATTGCAAACGGGTTATCGCGGTAGAAATACCGAGGAAAGTCCGGACAACACAGAGCAGCATACCGGTTAAGAGCCGGGTCTCATATTTTGGGAACAGCTAGTGCCGCAGAAAATTACAGCCTTCATTTTTCGTAATTTTCGAAAAACTAATCCGCAAGGAGGGTGATGGTGAAAACGTGAAGTAAGTGCTCACGCTATTGTAGGGTAACTTACAGTAGGGGTAAACCTTTTGCGTTGAAATGCCATGTATAGTAGCGTTTAAAGGGTTGCTCGCCCAAAAATACCGAAAGGTGTTGCGTTACAGGGTAGGCAGATTGATTTCTCGGGGTAACCCGTTAAACAGATAAATGATAACCAATCCTGCAAAGGATGACAGAATCCGGCTTATAGTTTGCAATATTTTTTTTAGATTGATTTCTGAACTATTGTTTCATTAATCAATCTAAAGTTATTTGAAATATATCTCAGTTGCACCAAACCCATAAGCATGATGGTATTGATTGATATATGATTTTACTTCTCTTTTCAACTTCAAAATCTCGTGTATTTCATCTCTTAACTTTCCTATTCCAACTCCATGTATTACAATGAATTGTGGCAAATGATCAGCAACAGCCAAATCATAATACTTTTCAAATGTTTTAAGCTGAAGGGTTAAAATTTCAAAGTTGCTCATCTTATGGTGCTGATCTACCAATTTCTCAATATGTAAATCTACAACAGACCTCGCTTGCTCCTTCTGATTCCTTACTGTAAAACCTGCAGCGGCTAATCGCTTCAAGTCATCGTTTTCTACATACGGTTTAAAAGGATAGTTTTCCATTAATATATATGAGAAACTTGCCTCTTGTTTTACTTGCATTTCTTCAATTCGCTTAAAAACTTGTTTAGGCTTTAATTTTAAAGAAGCTTCAAAGAAATCAGCTTTGTACTTATCTGGCTTAACCAATGAAAATTCAAAATCAAACCTAGGATTATCGTTAAGGGTTTCAAATTGAACATCGTGTAAATAGAAATCTTTTAGAGGATCTATTTCATTTTTTAGTTCAAAATCTGTTTCGCCTGCCAATCTAAACCAATACGTAAATTTATAAGCTGTTTCTGTTTGATTGATTACATACAATTTGAAATATTCTACAATATCATCGTCAAACACATCTTTATCAAAAACGGGTAATAATGCAAGCCATATACCCTCTCCTACTTTGTATTTTGCAGTTTCTTTTTCTTTCTTTACATCTTCGATATAAGTTTTCGGTTTGGGTGCTGGTTCTGCTTTTTTTGAAAACTGTTTAAAATATGGGTAATTGATTTGATCAAGGAATACAGGAAATTTCACCCCATCAACATCTACAACTGCCATATCTTTATTGATAAAATTGACAATTGTTCCAACTTCCCCGGAGTGGTTTATTACCACTTTATCTCCATGCTCAAATTTCATACTAAATATTTTTCTTCAATTTGCTGTGGCGATAGCCATACAGAAGGTAAATCGTCAAACCAATAGCCATCCAACCAAAAAATACCATCCAACTTTTAGAAGGAATTTCTATCATTAAATACATACAAAACAATACACCCATCACCGGAATAAACGAATAACTTTTAACAAAGGTATATACTACAAAAACAGTAGACAAGATTACAAAAATCAAGAACAACAATTCTTTGTAACCCTCATTTTGTAAATGTGTTATCGAACCCAATACCCTATCCTTATTGAACCACATAAAAACAATAAATATTGCCGGCACAATCCATTTACCGTTAAGGTAAGGTAGATTAAATTTACCAGATTCTTTTTTACGGAGAGGCAACATCAACACTCCCCCACTCACCAAAACAAAGGCAAATAAAGTGCCAATGCTGGTTAAATCGGTCATCAATTTATCGTCTACGAACAATGCTAAAACAGCAACCAAAACTCCTGAAATGATGGTAGAAAAACCTGGTGTTTGAAAGCGTGCATTAATTTTTCCAAATGCAGAAGGCAACAATCCATCTCTACTCATCGCCATCCAAATTCTGGGCTGGCCCAATTGAAAAACCAATAATACACTAGTTGCAGCTACAACAGCACTAATAGAAATTACAAATCCCAACTTCTGCATATTGATTTTTTCAAATACATAAGCCAAAGGATCGGCAACACCATTAAACTCTTTATAACTAACCATTCCGGTAATTACTAAAGCAATTACAACATACATAATCGTACAAACAATCAAGGAATAAATCATTCCACGTGGCAAATCGCGTTGAGGATCAGCACATTCTTCTGCAGTTGTAGATATTGCATCAAATCCAATATAGGCAAAGAAAACAGCAGAAACCCCTTTTAAAACGCCTTCCATTCCGTTCGGCAAAAATGGCGTCCAATTGGCGGTTGTACCTTCCGAAAAAATTACCCAAAAGCCAACCAAAGAGATTACAATCAACACCAAAATCTTCAACATCACCATCATATTGGCAGTGCGTTTGCTTTCCTGTATACCGATATAAGCCAAAATGGTAATTAATGCAACAATAATAAATGCAGGTAAATTTACAATACATCTTATGCCAAAAAGAATTGGTGCCTGCATAAATACCAAATCTTTTGTAGGCAAGTGGTTGTTAACCGCATTATAATAAGCTTCGCTTGCGGTTTGATAACCAATGGTTAACCAAGTTGGAAGATTTAATCCAACAGCTTTCAAAATATTATTAAAATAGGCACTCCAAGAAATTGCAACTACTATATTGCCAATTGCATATTCTAAAATTAAGGCCCAACCAATTACCCATGCAATAACTTCCCCAAAACTAACATAAGAATAAGTATAAGCACTTCCGGCAACTGGCACACGTGAAGCAAACTCGGCATAACACAATGCAGTAAATCCACAGGTAACTGCCGTTATAAGAAAAAGAAAAATAACACCAGGACCGCCATTGTATGCCGCTGTTCCTATTGTAGAAAAAATTCCGGCACCAATTACTGCAGCAATTCCCATGAAAGTAAGGTCTTTAACCGTTAATACTTTTTTGAGTTTTGTAGTTGAATGTGCATCACTTAAACCGCTTTCTGCTTCGCGGGTTACCACTTCTAAAGATTTTTTCCGAAATAAGGAGTTAGACATGTTGGATGTGTTGTGTTGCTTGCTTTTAATAGAAGGTTATTTATTTATCTCGTTGAATGAGGTAGTATGCCAATTGGCGGAGTGGTTCTTTGCGGGAAGACAAAACGGCAATATCTTCTAAATGCTGGAAAGCAATTTCAAGATATTGATTTTTTAAAGTTAACGCCCACTCTTCAACACCACATTCTCGATATATGGCAAGTACCTGCTCTACTTTATCTGCAGGATTGCTTTGCAACAATTGATTCAGCTGTTGCTTTTGTGCTGTATTTGCTGTTTCAAGTGCATGTATTAAAAGAAATGTTTTTTTATTTGACAAAATATCTCCACCAACTTGTTTTCCAAATTTTGTAGGATCTCCAAATGCGTCTAAATAATCATCTTGCACTTGAAATGCAATTCCCAGATTTCTACCAAATTCATACAAATGCTCTTGGTTGCCATGTCCGGCATTTCCCAATATTGCTCCCATTCTCAAACTGGCTGCTAATAATACAGAAGTCTTAAGACTTATCATGTGGATGTATTGTTCAAGGGTTAGTCCATCCATCTGCTCAAAATCCATATCAAGCTGTTGTCCTTCGCATACTTCCATTGCGGTTGTATTGAAAAGCTTGATAATCTTTTTGCTGTAAGTAGAATCTATTTCATTGAGTTGTTGATAAGCTGCCACTAAAACAACATCTCCACCCAATAAAGCGGTTGATTCGCCATACAAAGCATGAACCGTCGGCTTTCCCCTTCTTAAAGGAGCCTTGTCCATTATATCATCGTGTATCAAAGTAAAATTATGAAACAACTCAACTGCCGCTGCTACAACAAAAGCATCATCTTTTATTGTTTCAAACAACTCGTTTCCCATTAAACACAAAACTGGTCTAACTCTTTTCCCTCCGAGTTCTAAAAAATACTGAGCAGGATTGTATAAACTTTTTGGCTGTTCCGGAAAATGTCGCCTATTAAAAAATTGGTCAAATTGTTGTTGTAGTAGATCGAATGATTGCATAGTTGAGAAATGATTGTACAAATGTATTTACTAACTGCTGATTTTACCTTTTTTAGTTTTTGATTTTGTTTTATCAGAAGTAGATTTTTCTTTAATCTTTGATTTTGGAGCCTTTTTAGATGATTTATTGGATATCGTTTGATCCATTTCTGTCTCATCTATATTTAATATCCATTCATAATCAAGTTGACGCTTAGGTAAATTGGCTGCAACCAGTTTTATTCTCACCTTATCTCCCATCCTAAATGTTCTGCCACTTCTCCTTCCTACCAATGCATATTCTGTTTCTACCAAACGAAATTCATCGTAATCAAACAAACTTTGTATACTTACCAATCCTTCACATTTGTGATCAATAGTTTCTGCCCAAAATCCAAATCCCGAAACACCACTAATTACAGCATTAAATTCTTCCCCAACAAATTGCTTCATAAATTCAACTTGCTTGTATTTATTGGCAGCCCTTTCTGCATCCATCGCCCCTCTTTCTTGTGCACTACAATGCCTACACTTTTCATCTAACGCATTGTCTATCTTTTGCTTTTTTAAAATGCAATCTTGTAAAATACGGTGCACCAAAACATCGGGATATCTTCTAATTGGAGAAGTAAAATGACAATAATGTTCAAATGCCAATCCATAATGCCCTATATTATTGATGCTATATACCGCTTTTGCCATTGTTCTGATACCCAATTGTTCCAAAACGTGTTGTTCGGGTTTTCCTTTTGCTTCCTTGAGCATTCCATTAAAAGATGCCGCAATTTCCTCTGGGGATGTAGTATTAAACTTATGTCCATATTTAAAGGCAAAAGACATAAAAGGAATTAATTTTTCCTCATCGGGTTGGTCGTGGATTCGATAAGGAAAAGGCAATTCTTTTTTGTTGACTTTAATCTTAGAAACATTTTCAGCCACTGTTCTATTTGCCAAAAGCATAAACTCTTCCACCAATTGATGTGCTTCTTTGCTCTCCTTTATTACGATTCCGATTGGTTTACCATCTTCATCTAGCTTAAATCTTACTTCTTGTGATGAAAAATTGATAGCCCCTTTTTGAAACCTATGTTTCCTTAGGGTTTGTGCCATTTCATTCAAGATCAAAACTTCATCTGCATACAAACCTTCTTTTTTTTCGATAATTTCTTGAACATCTTCGTAAGTAAATCTGTGGTTAGAATGGATTGCCGTTTTACCCAACCAATATTGCTTAACTTCAGCCTTGCTATTGATTTGAAAAATGCATGAAAATGTGAGTTTGTCTTCATGTGGACGAAGTGAGCAAAGCTCGTTTGAAATTCTTTCGGGCAACATGGGAAGTACTCTGTCTGGAAGATAAACAGATGTTGCTCGCTCGTAAGCTTCTAAATCAAGCGGGGAATTTTCAACCAAATAATGACTTACATCTGCAATATGAACACCAATTTCATACAAATCATCTGATAATTTTCTGATACTTATAGCGTCGTCAAAATCTTTTGCATCAACTGGATCAATGGTTACCGTTAAAATATCTCTGCAATCTTTTCTCGATTCCATATCTGAAGAAGAAATGACATCAGGTATTTTAGATGCTTGTTCTAAAGCTTCCTTGGGAAACTCTAATGTAAACCCACTATCAACCAAGATTTCTTTCATCGCCAAATCGTTACTGTTCTTATCGTCAAGAATTGTTACTACTTGCCCTTTGGGATTTTTGTCTTCTTTCGTCCAACCTGTCATTCTAATAACTACTCTATCTCCGTCTTTTGCTCCATTTAAAGCGGATATCGGCACAAAGAAATCTGGTGTTTTTTTGGCTGCATCTGGAATAAAAAACGCATATTCTTTATTGATTTCAATTTGTCCAATAAATTCAGACTGTTTTCTTTCCAATATTTCTACAATTTTCCCTTCTACACGGTTGTTTTTTTCCCTTATGATGTTAACCCGTACTTTATCACCATGAAAAGCACGGTTGATTTCTGTTGGTTTAACTAAAATATCTCTGTGTAACTTTTCTACAATTACATAACCCATTCCAGATCTTGTAATGTCTAAAATTCCTATATATGAATTGTGTGTTGAACTAGTTGGTGATTTTGACTTTTTTGTATTGTTCTTTCTTGCCATTGGTAATTTTGTGGTGTAAGATTAGCGAAAATTAGATATGAAATTAATGATTAAATTATTAAATTCTTGTTTTCCTTCAAAAAGGAATGCCACACCTACGGGTTGAACAACAATAGGCAATCCTTCCAATTGAGAAGTATATTCAGCTAGCCGAACAACATCTTTTCCTGTGGTAAGAATTAATTTATTGTTGTCTTCTATTTTTGAAAAACGGTTTTTTATAGTATTGATATCGGCATTAGTAAATTGATGGTGATCTTGAAAACAAATAGCTTCGCAAAAAGCAGATTGACTTTTAACGTAATCTATTAAAGGAGCAGGATTTGCAATACCCGTAACCAAAATTACTTTGGTTTGAGTTGTTATTGGAATAGATAATTTTGAATTCCAATAGTACGGCTTTTCGTAATGAAGGGTTGTAAAAAAAATACTTTGGTTTGGTTGTAGATTCAATTCGTTTTTAATAAGAGCAGCTTGATTGGAAGATAATGTTTCTGGACATTTGGTAACGATAACAACTTGAGCTCTTTCGGCACTAGAAACTGCATCACGAAGATTACCTGTTGGAAGAAAAAAATCTTTGGTGTAACGGTTGTTATAATCTGTGAGCAACAAATTCAATCCAGCCGTAATAGCCCTATGTTGAAAAGCATCATCTAAAATTATGACTTCTGTTTCAGGTATATCGTACAACAAATTTGGAACAGCCAAAATACGTTCTTCACCAACAGCAACTGCAATTTCTGGAAACCGCTGGTGAAATTGCATGGGTTCATCGCCAATTTCAAGTACTGTAGTTTGAGGGTTTGCAAGAAAATAACCTTTGGTTTTCCGTTTGTATCCCCTACTTAAAATCGCGGTTTTGTAATTGGGCTGTAATAAAGTGATTAGGTATTCAACCATTGGAGACTTTCCTGTACCGCCCGTACTAAGGTTGCCAACATTTATCATAGGCACATCAAACCGAAAAGATTTAAGATACCCCTTGTTGTATAAGAAATTCCTAAAACCAATAATTCCCCCATACAAAACAGAAAATGGCAACAATAGAATTCGTAAAACCTTTATCAAAAAAGAATTAGAATGCATAGATTTTATTTGGTGTAACACAATAATCTAAAGGAATGTCCCATTCATCAATATCATCAATTTGGTCAACAGCTTCAAGAAAAGACAATCCAACCACAATACAATCTGTGCGGCATTGCACTAAAAACCTATCGTAAAAACCTTTCCCAAAGCCAACACGGTTTCCTTTTTTATCAAAGCCAATAAGCGGAACCAAAACAAGGTCAAACAATTCAGGTGCAACTATTTCTCCATCAATTGGTTCTGGAATTCCAAATTGATTTTGCTGAAAAAGAGTTGAATCACTGATTAAAAGATGTTGCATTGTAGTATCGCTAATGATTTTGGGAACAGCAATTTGCAAACCTGGGTTGCTGAACAACAAACTATTTAACAATGGTTCTGGCCCCACTTCGTTGTGGTGATCTAATGGCAAATATGAATGGATATAATTAAGAAATGGTAGTTGTAATTGTTGGAATTGTATGAGCAATAAATCTTGTAAACGCAACAATCGCTGTTCGGGAATGGCGGCTCTAAGTTTTTTACAATAAAGCCGGACTTCCTTTTTGGTCATATATTTAAAGTTAATCTAAAGTTGAAGCAATTTAATAGTGCCAAATTACTATTATGGAATAATTTTATTTTTGAATATAGAAAAAATGGTTGTGCCATATTTGCGTTCAGAACTGTAACCTTCAAAATTTTTATAATCATTTCGGGGTGTATGTTCAAGTATAAACCAGCCTTCAGGTTTTAGCAATTTATTTTTAAACACCAACAAAGGCAAATCATCTATGTTTTGCAATGCATAAGGAGGCCCTGCAAAAATGATGTCAAATTGTTCTGTAGTTTGGTTTATAAATTTAAAAACATCGCTTTTAAGTATGCTACAGTTTTGAACGCCTAACGTTTCTGTAGTTTTTTTAATAAACTCGAACATAGCCGTATCTTTTTCCACAATGGTTAATTTAGAAACGCCTCTTGAAGCAAGTTCATAACTAATACAGCCTGTACCACCGAAAAGATCTAATGAACAACAATCTTCAAGCTCTAAGTTATTTTGGATTACGTTAAACAGACCTTCCTTTGCAATGTCCGTGGTTGGGCGTGTATAGGGCATATTTGCTGGTGGCTTTATTCTCCTGCCGCCCCACTCTCCTCCTATGATACGCATGATTCTAAAGACAATACTGGTGAGAAAAAATGATTGGGATGTGTGTCAAATTCATCATGATATATACAATTTTCTGGTCTTTGATACACGGATAAATTTGGAAACATTTTTAAAATGGCTTCAAACACTGGAGATTGAAGATCAATCAAACCAGAAAGCCTTGTATCAATATTTTCGGATGAGAGCTTAAAAGTTGAAACAATAGACAACAAATAGAACAATGCATCTTCTTGATTTTCATAAGGATAACTTTGTACAATTTGAAGTTTACTATTTTGCCAAATTACAACTGTAATCATTTTAGGAAAGAAAAGCACTTCAAATAAGTTGGAAGGCAAGTTTTCTTTTAATGTTTTCCTTAACCATTCTGCATTAAAATTTGAAAATTCTGCTTTGGGAAAAACACTAAGCATTGCATTGTGCAAATATTGTGGAATAGGATAAACAGTAATCAAATCTAAGGCTTTAAGATTTTCCTTAAACAAGATTTCATTTTGAGTTTTACCAAGTGACTGCTCCGCCATCCATTTAAAAGTATTGTTGCTAAAAAGTGGTTGTGGAACAAGCAGTGTATCTCTTGTGGAATAATAAACCAATACACGATCTATATTATCTTTAAGAGGTTCATATTTTTTTCCTATTGTTTTTAAAATGTCAACTATTTCGGTAGAATTGAATTGAAAAAGATAAAAATATTCAAGACCTTCAAAACTATTATTCTCTTTATCAAAGCGAACAATACAAATATGTTGCTCATTAACATCAATCAATAATGCTAATTTCACTGCTTTTGAATTCAGCGGTGAAGCGGAGTTGATATTATGTGATGGATTGACAATCATTTATTAATACGGTAAAAATACATATTTGTTCTGTTATGAACTAATTTGCATGTTATGAATAATGAAGTATTGCAGCAAGATTTGCGATTGGAGATATCTACAAAACATATTTTGGCTTTAGCTTTACCCATTTCAGCGTCTATTTTAGTACCTCAAATCAATTATTTTACCAATAATATTTTTTTAGGGAAGTTGGGAGAAGCGGAGTTGGGTGCCGCAGGAATTACAGGTGTTTATTATTTAATTTTTGGTGCAATTGGTTATGCCTTAAACAATGGTTTACAATCATTAATAGCACATAGAGCAGGGGAAAATCGTCCTGAAGAAATAGGCAAAATATTTGCACAAGGTCTTAGAATAGCTTTATTAATTTCATTATTTGGAATAATTGTCACCTACATTGCGGCTCCTTATGCAATTCATCATTTATTAAAAAATGAAGCTACTGCAAAAAGGGTGATCGATTTTCTATTGATAAGAATTTGGGGATTACCTTTTTTATACCTCTATCAAATGAGAAATGCTTTGTTGGTAGGCACAAATCAAAGTAAATTCTTAGTAATTGGAACTTTAGCAGAAACGTTAACCAATATTGTATTGGATTATGGATTAATTTTTGGCTTTTTAGGATTGCCGAAACTAGGTTTCAATGGTGCTGCTTATGCATCTATAATTGCAGAATGTATAGGGTTGTTGGTGGTTTTTGCGATTATCCGCTCCAATAGTTTAACGCAATCTTTTAAAATTTTTCAACATTTAAAATTTCACAAAGAAAACACTTGGCTGGTGGTAAAAAGGTCTTCGCCATTAATATTTCAATATGCAATGAGCATTATAAGTTGGGAGATTTTTTTTATTTTGGTTGAAAGAAATGGTAAAGGGATAATTGATTTGGCAATTTCAAATTCAATGAGAAATATTTTTGGACTATTTGGTGTTTTTACTTGGGCATTTGCAGCTACTTCAAGCACAATGGTTAGCAATATAATTGGTCAAAAAAGAGACAATGAAGTGGAGAAGCTTATTGGGAATATAGTTAAAATAAGCACGGGTGTGTCGCTTGTAGTTTTTCTTTTATTGAACATTTTTCCATATTCATTTTTAAGGATATTTAGTATGAATGAGTTATTCATTACAGAGGCAATACCCGTTTTGCGGGTTGTTTCATTAGCATTGGTATTGATGTCTTTTTCAACAATATGGTTAAATGCTGTTGTTGGTACTGGAAAAACTAAAATTAATCTACTGATTGAATGTTGCACAGTTGCTATGTATCTTGTATATATCTACATAGTAATGGAGGTAAAACATTTATCTATTGCTTGGGGTTGGGGTTCTGAATGGTTGTATTGGACTTCCACATTTCTCCTATCCTATTGGTTTATAAAAAAGGGTAAATGGAAAAGGGCGGTATAAAACTGCTCAATTTGTTTCGTACCGCCCGAGTATGATTAATATTTTTTCTAAGTAGTAGCTGCTGGAGGAGCTGAAGAATTTGGCTTCTTTTTCTGTCCGCGAGGAGAGATAATCATCAACATTCTTTTGCCTTCAAGTTTTGGCAAGCCTTCTGGCAAACCTACTTCAGCAAGACGCTCAGCAAATTTAAGCAATACAAGTTCACCTCTTTCTTTGAACATAATTGCCCTTCCTTTAAACTGAACATACGCTTTAACCTTATTACCGTCCTTAAGGAAGTTTTCAGCATGCTTGGCTTTGAAGTCGAAATCATGGTCATCGGTACCTGGTGTAAAACGTATTTCTTTTACTTCGGCAGTTTTACTTTTGGCCTTCATCTCCTTTTCCTTCTTCTTCTTATCGTAAAGGAATTTGTTGTAATCAATTACTTTACATACTGGAGGATCGCCGTTTGGTGAAATTTCAACCAAATCAAGTTGTTGAGCTTGTGCTATTTTCATAGCATCAGCTGTAGAGTAGATGCCTACTTCCACATTGTCGCCAACTAAACGAACTTGAGGAACACGAATAAAATGATTGATTCTGTGCTCCGCTTCTTTGCGTGGGGCAAACTTTCCTCTCGGTCCAGATCCGCTCCTCGGGAACGGTTTGTTTGATAATGCCATAATATACTTGCTTATATGCCAGACGGCAGGCTGGTGTAATAAGCTGAACTTGTTTTTATGATCAAATTATTGCCGTTCTTTAATTTCTAGTGTTAAATTACTAATTAATTCAGAAACCAACACTGCTCCTTCATCTCCTTTCCCTTGTTTTCTTACAGAAACCTTATTTTCAGCCATTTCTTTTTCTCCAACAACCAACATATAAGGCACTTTCATCAACTCGGTATCTCTAATTTTTTTTCCAATCTTCTCATTTCTATCGTCTAATTCTACTCTTATACCGCTTAATTTCAATTGTTGCAATACAATTCTACCATAATCTGCAAACTTATCACTAATTGGTAATATTTTCACTTGAATTGGTGCCAACCACAAAGGCAATTTTCCAGCATAATGCTCCAATAAAAATCCAATAAACCTTTCATGTGTTCCTAAAGGTGCTCTATGGATAATTAAAGGCGTTTCGCTTTGATTTTCTTTATTGGTAAAACTCAAATCAAATCTTTTCCCTTGGGCAAAATCTACTTGATTTGTAGCCAATGTAAATTCCCTGCCAATAGTACTCCAAATTTGAACATCAATTTTTGGACCATAAAAAGCACCTTCATCAGGCACTTCCACAAAAGGAATTGAAGATTCTATCAAAACTTCTCTTACCATTTGTTCTGTTTGAATCCACAATTCTGGTTCATTGATGTATTTCTGCCCCAATTTTGCCGGATCATGTAAACTCAAACGCATTACATATTTATCTATTCCAAATATTTTAAAATATTTGAGGTACATATCATTTACCGCTCTAAATTCAGCAGCAAAATGTTCTTTTGTACAATAGATATGTGCATCATTCATGTGCAAACATCTCACCCGCATCAACCCAAACAATTCTCCACTTTGCTCATAACGGTAACAAGTACCATATTCAGCCAATCTAAATGGCAAATCTTTATAAGATTTAGGTTCTGCCTGGTAGATTTTATGGTGATGTGGGCAATTCATTGCTTTTAGATAATATTTCACTCCGTCAAGTTCCATTGGAGGAAACATACTATCTTGATAATAAGGAAGATGTCCGCTTGTCAAATATAGGTTCTCTTTGGCAATATGTGGCGTAACTACACGCTTATAACCCGCAGCCAATTCAGTTTCTTTTGCCAACTGTTCCAATTCCTCAATAATAACCGTTCCATTTGGGAGCCACAATGGCAATCCTGGGCCGATATCATCATCAAAAGTGAAAATCCCCAACTCTTTACCCAATTTGCGGTGATCTCGCTTTTTTGCTTCTTCAAGCATTAAAAGATACTCATCCAATTCCTTTTGACTTGGAAAAGTGATACCATATACACGAGTAAGTTGCTTATTTTTTTCATTGCCTTTCCAATAAGCACCAGCAACACTGGTTAATTTGATGGCTTTAATAAGTCCGGTATGCGGAATATGTGGTCCGCGACACAAATCCGTGAAACTGCCTTGGGTATAAAAAGTAATTGTACCGTCTGTTAATCCACTTAACAAATCAAGTTTATACTCATCGCCTTTCTGCTCAAAATAGCTTACAGCCTCATCTTTAGAAATTTCTTTACGAACAAAACGACTGTTGTTTTTAGCCAATTCGTTCATCTTTTTTTCTAAACCAAGCAATTGATCTTCTGAAAGAGATTGATCACCAAGATCCATATCGTAATAAAAACCTCGGTCAACAGCAGGACCTACCCAAAATTTAACTCCCGGGAAAGTTGCTTCAACAGCTTCAGCCAACAAGTGAGCCGAAGAATGCCAAAAAGTAGATTTTGCATCAGTATCGTCCCACGTTAACAATTGTAGGCTTGCATTTTCCATTATTGGTCTATCTGCATCCCATACTTGACCATTTACTTTTGAGGCAAGCACTTTTCTTGCCAATCCTTCTGAAATTGAGCGTGCAATATCCATCGCACTACTACTTTTGGGGTATTCTCTAACCGCACCGTCTGGAAAACTAATACTTATCATTGTGTTGATAATTGATACTTTTTTGTGAAAGTTTACAAATTTAACAAACTATTTCGCTATGTTAACGATAAATGATAATAAATTGCCAATTGATTTTAAAAATTAATGAATTGTAAACTATGAAAAGAACTTTACTTTTTATTTTGGCAACCTTTTGGGGTATATCTTCAAATGCACAACAATTAAGTGGCCAATGGACAGGGAACTTTGTAAGCAATAACGAATCTTCTGATTATTCAACAAGTTATGTTTTAGAACTTGAGATTAAGGGCAAAACTGTAGAAGGATTTTCTTACACTTATTTTTACATTTCGGGTAAAAGATGTTACGTTATTTGCAGATTAGAAGGCAGTTATGATAAAGGCAGTAAATCTTTAGAAGTTACTGAAGTGGAAAGAGTTAAATCAAACACCCCGCCAGATTTCAAAGATTGTTTGCAAACACATATTTTAACCTATTTCAAAGCAGGAGGCATAGAAACACTAAAAGGCAAATGGAAATCGGCATCTTTGAAAGATGATTGTGGTGAAGGCAATTCAGAATTTGAAAGAAAAACTTTGGCAAACATTAATACAAAACCTAAAACAGCACCACTTGTAAAAAATACAAATCCAAAACAAAACACTATTAGTAAACCAAAAATTATTCAAGAAAAGAGTAATCCAATCAAACAACCTTTAACTTCTAATCTTCCACCCGCAAAAAAAATACCATTGCCATTGGTTAAAGTTGATAAGCCAGCACCCAAAAAACCCTTAAATCCAATTGTTTCTAAGCCACAAGTAGCTATAATTAAGAAAACGAATCCCCCCACAAATGAAGTCCCCGTTGAAAAAAAGAATATCGTTATTGCCCAACCAGAAAAACCGTCTCCCAATGAAATTTTAACCCCGATAATAAAAAATACAAAAATTGATACCAGGATAAAACAAGTAATTAAGGTTATTGAAGTAGAATCAAAAACCTTTAAAGTTGATTTGTACGACAATGGGCAAGTTGATGGCGATACTATAAGTTTATACTTTAATGGGAAGCTAATGGTAACCCACCAAAGGCTTTCTCTTACTCCAATTTCTTTATCATTAACACTTGCAGAAGGAACAAGTGATAACGAATTAGAAATGTATGCTGAAAATCTAGGGTCAATTCCACCAAATAGTGCGTTAATGGTAGTAACTTATGGAGATAAACGGTTTGAAGTAAATATTACATCATCAGAACAAACCAATGGTACAGTTAGATTTAAGCTGAAAGAATAGCATATCTAATTTTAACTACAACATATCAATTTTAAAAACTTGAATTTTTGTGAGATAAATGTAGAAGTTTTAAAAATAAAATTTTTACTAACCTACTGCTTATCCACAGACAATACTGTTCTAGCACCCAATTGTTTCGCTACACGCATCACCGCAACAACATTATCAATTGGAACATTCTTGTGTGCATTTATAACTATGGTAGGAATTTCAGTTTTCTCTTTCTGAATAACAGGCAATAATGCTGAATATAAAGAATCAACTGGCACTTTCGTAGTACCAACATAATAAACCAAGTTTTCATCTATCGAAACAACCACGTTTTGTTTTGCCTTGGTATCGCTTTTAGATTTTGGCTGAGAAAGCTTTATCACATTAGGATTGGCAAGTGTTGAAACAATAAGGAAAAACATCAGCAAGATGAACAATATATCATTCAACGCATCTGTAAATACCTCTGCTTCGGCTCTGTTTTTTTTTCTTACTTGCATTTGATTAATTAACGGGTTGGCTCTTGAAGGATATCTAAAAAGTCTGCTGAAGCAACTTCCATTTTATTGGCGGCCTTATCAATTTGAGTATATAAAAAACTATATCCTAAAAATGAAACCAAGCCAATTAATAATCCTGCTAAGGATGTTACAATTTTTACATATAATCCTCCAGCAATAGTGTTTAATACAAATTCGCCAGTAGAATTGATTTCAAAAAACAGTTGCATCAAACCCGCAAGTGTTCCAACAAAGCCAAAAATAGGTGCTGCACGAGAAATTACCGATAATATGCTAAGATTTTTTTCCAAGTTGTACATTTCAAGTTGGGCAACACTCTCCATGCTTCTTTCAATTGCGTCTATAGGCTTTCCAATTCTTTGAATGCCCTTGTAAATCATTTTTGCAATTGGACTTGGGGTATTTTTTGCTTGAGATTTTGCTGCTGAAACATTACCATTCAGAATATGATCACGAATAATTCCCATGAAGTTTTCTTCTAGTTTTGCAGCTTTCTTAATCGCAATATATCTTTCAAAAAAGAAAAATATTGCCAAAACAAACAAAACTGCTAATGGAATCATTATCGGCCCACCAGAAATGATAATATCCCAAAGGTGCATTTCTTTAGCAACAGGAATTGGCATTGGCTTTTGAGCTAAAGAATCGGCAGAAGAAATCAAATTAGGAGCTTGCAAAAACCACACAGGCATTTTTTTTATTTTGACAAATGTAAAAGAAAATTGGTATGAAAAAGTTAATCTAAAATCAAAAAAGCCCGAATTTTAACTTTCGGGCTTTTTATTCTTCGATATTATTTATTGTTTTTATCGTCCATTTTAAGCATACCCATTATTTGCTGCATATTTCTTTGCATTCCATCTGTACTGCCATCCAAAAAAATAACATTTCCTTTGCCATATTCTGCAAAATTCTTAATTGCTTCTGTCCACATACTAAACAATATAACATTGGTGTCCAAGTTCGCTTGTTTAAGTTGTTCGGCAGCTTCCGTCATACCCTTGGCTACTTCTTGGCGGAAGAGTGCAACACCTTGTCCACGCAAACGAGCAGCTTCTCTTTCAGCTTCAGCAGAAATTTTGATTGCATTTCCTTCAGCTTCGGCAGCTTTGGTTTTTGTTATCAATAAAGCTTGACCTTCATTTTCAGCAGCCGCTTTTAAATTATTAGAAGCCACTACCCTACTCATACTTTCAAGAATTACTTTGTCAAATGTAATGTCGTTAATTTGTAAATCGAGCAAATGGTAACCCCATTCTTCTAAAGCGAGATCAATTTCTTCTTTAACATACAAAACGATTTCTCTGCGTAAAGACAAAATTTCCGATTGTTTTTTTGTTGCAACATAACCTCTGATGGTTCCTTCGATTGTTCTTACCAAAGTTTGCATAAAATCACGTTCTGCAATAAACTTAAATGCTACTTTTTTGATGGTTTCTTCTTGTTCATTTTGAACTGCATACAACAACATGTTTTTGAAATAAACATTTGCTTGATCTTGTGTAACCGCTTGAAATTCAAGTTCTACAGATCTGTTTTGAACACTAACCCTTTTTTCTACAACCTCTAAAAAAGGGATTTTAAAATTCAAGCCCGGACGAAGAATACGCCTGTATTTACCAAACATTGTTATTACGTCAACAAAACCTTGTTGTACCGTAACAAACGATAAATAAATGATCAACAGAACTACAAAAATTACAATTGCAGTTAAAATAGTACCTCCCATATAAAAAGTTTTAATTCGTTACAATGTAATAAAGATTTGCAGAAGAGAGTTAAAAAATGTTAAAAAGGTGAAAAATTAATTGATGTTTTAATCAAAATTCAATGATAAGTGGCAAGCACTAATTAACGAAAAACCTTGTTCTATTGACCTTTAAATCTCTTAGCATTGAAGATTTTGGATTGATATTGATGCTAAAATAACGATACAAGCCTACGGGAGTTATATTTACAGACATTTGCCAGCAATGCAAATCACGTGAAACAAACATGGTAAAACTTTGAAGATTGAGGTTTTTAAGGTCGTAGTAACCATTTGCACCCATTTTCCATTTTTTAGTAAGATTGAAATCTCCATTAAAAGTTGCACTTGAAGAATATTCGGTTTGGTAGCCAGAATAATCAGGCTTTGGTTGGTTAGAAAACTGCAAATTAATTCCCACATTTAAAGACCAAGCAATATTAAAATCAGCAAACTCGGCAGGGTTTCTTCGCATATAATCCATTTGTTGCATCAATTGATCTTGATTTATTGCGAGGTCTTCTTCTTCCGACTTTTCATCTTTCTTTTTTTCTTCCTTTTTTTTACTTTGAAAACCAGTTGAGATATTTAAATTGCCATTGGTGATTGTTCCAGGAGAAAACTTTCCACCTTGCCATGCATAAATATCTTTACGAAAACCTCTTTTATCTGTTTGATAAGGATCTAAATTTGCACTTGCAGTGATATTTATCTTTTCAAACAAAGTGCTACGAGCATAAATGCTGATAGGAGACAATTTAAAAGAATCAGCAAGGAAATTGTATCCTCCATTAAACCCAAATCCGTCGATTAATTTTACTTTTTTGATTGCATTTTCACCAGTGTCGGTTCTTGAACGGACTTTCATTTCTATATTATTGTCAAGTCCAAAACCAATTCCTCCAGATCTACCGGAAGAGAAGGGTCCGTAAATGCTTCCATCAAAAACAGAAAACAACATTTGATTGCCTGATGTATCCACTTTTTCTCTGTAATAGTAAGCTTTCGCCATATCTGGACGATAATTAAATCCAAATGATGGGCGCATTACATGGCGAATAGCTTGTACGCGGGCATCTTTGCTTTTTGCGGTAAATGTTGCAAAAAGAGCTGTATTAAAAGATAATCCTAATGCAATCTCTCGAGCCTCATAAAAACCCTTAGTGATTGTGGTATCAAGTTTTTTTGTATTTGGATTCCATTTTCTTAAGAACCTTTGTGCATACATTCTATCTCTAAGTGAGAAACTTGGAGAAACCAATAATGGTCCAAGCGAAGGAAGTGACAAAATGATAGGGATATCGTGACTTGCCCCCCACTGCATCGTATCAATTAATTTTTTAAATGCAAACCCAGAATCATAAAAAGAAACCTGGCTCTTAAAAGCCCCGTTATAACCAATACCCAATTTTTCATACCATTTGCTTTCGCCAACAAATTCTTTAGGCTGAAAAGGATAAATTGTATTTACAACAAATCCAATATCAGGAAGATTAAGATTAACAATCCTAGTTTGAGTGTTTTGGTTGTGGTTAAGGTTAACCGACAAAGAATACGGCTTTCCGACCCATCTTTTAGACCATGCAATTGAAGATTGAAGCTGGTTGGTAAAACTCATAGGTTGTGAGCTACTGGTATTGCCAACATTAGACAATCCTCCTGAAGGCAACAAACGCAAGTAGCTGCTGCTTCCCGCCTGTACATTTCCGCTAAAAGTTACACCCGGACGAGCTTTGCTGTCCATTGAGTGGTTCCAAGTTATAAAAAAGCTTTGCCTATTGTTGTAATCGGGGTCACCTTTAAAAGCATACTTACTGTTTTGATAACTTAGTGTTAATCCGCCATTGTATCGATATCGAACCCTATATGTAGGGGCAACATTAACCCTATACGTTCCGTAAGAATAAATATCAGACCAAATTTTTGCATCAAAATAGTCGTTTATTACTTTATAATAGCCTAATCCTTCAAGTCCAACCCCAAAATCTTGGTTAAAAGTCAAACTAGGCGGCAAAACACCTGAGTGGCGTCCTGTAGCCAGCGGAAAGATTCCGAATGGTAAATAGACTGGGATAGGAACACCTTCAAATTCTGGATGAACGGGGCCTGTGACGACTAACTTTTTATTGATAAATTTTGCTTTGCTAAAACGAAAAGCAAAATGCGGGGTATCCAAGTTGCAGGTTGTAAAGCGACCTCTAGCGGCATAGAAGGTTTCAACATCAATCTTTTTAACTTTTTCGGCAAAATTATAAATTTCATCTTGCTGAAAATAAGAGTTGTGCGTAGTTCCTTTTTGCGATTTAAAGTTAAATTTTATACTATCACTTACAGATACAGTCTCATTTTGAGTCAATTTTGCCAATCCTTTTACCAATCCTGCGGTATCTCTAACCATTCGGGCTGTTACCAATTGAGAGGTTTGGTCAAAAATTATTTCAGGAGCATCTAACTGTATTTCGGTGTATTTTACATTGCTTCGCCCGTATAAGTATATTTTTTTAGACGCCACATCCAATGCCATAGAATCTTCTGCCTTGTAATTGGCAGGTGCATTAAGCGAATCTGAATTAAGCGCAAATGAAAGTGTATCCGTTTTGTTGATAATACTATCTTTGTATTTAGTTGTATCTACCTTTTTTTTCAAAGGAACTGTATCAAACAGATTTATCTTTTCTGTTGATGTTGAAAAATTAAATTTTTCAAGGCTAAAGCTCTGAAAAGTTAAAAAACAAGCAACAAATAATAGATATATCTTACTAAAAAAATAATTTGGGTTAACTTTATGCATTATTCAATATTACAGACTGTGGCAAAAATAGCCATTAAATTGTTAGGTTGAATATCCATTTAAAACATACTAATTCAAAACCTCTAATTAACCTATGTACCGCAGCATTTTATCACAAGTATGCATTATTTTTTTTGCAACATTAACCCCTTTTTCGGTTGATGCACAAATCAAAACTACAGGCTCGAAAATAAATACAATAATAATTGACGCAGGGCATGGAGGTACAGATCCTGGTGCAAGAGGGAGATACTCTACCGAAGCACAAATAACACTTGCTATTTCTTTAAAACTGGAGCAAGCTATGAAGGCATTATTACCAGATACAAGAATTGTAATGACTAGAAATACTGACATATATCATAATGTTAGAGAAAAAGCAAATATTGCAAATAGTGAAGGTGGCGATTTGTTTGTATGTATACATGTAAACGCAGCATCACCAATTTATCACAAGCAGTTCTTACGATACAAAACCGTAACGTATTACACCGGAAAAGGCAAGAAAAAGAAAAAGCATACAAGAAGAGAACCTGTTTACAGAACATGGACAACCCCCAATTTACGAAACGGCACATCATCTTATGTTTTTGCTGCAGATAGAAGTGATGAAAAAGCCTCAGGTATTTTATCAGACGAACGCTTTGAATCAGAATCAGAGGTTGTAGATGTTCCTGATCCTTCAAGCCCAGAAGCACTAATCAAAGCAAGACTTTGGTCGCAAAAATTTTTCAAAGGAAGTGTAAGACTTGCCACAATAATTGAAAATGAATTTACGGCTAATGGAAGAAAAAGTTTGGGTGTTTTACAAAGAAACGAAAAAGGAATTTGGGTATTGCAAGCTACAAATATGCCAGCAGTGTTAGTAGAAACAGGATTTATTACCAACCCTGATGAAGAAGATTATTTAAATAGTGAGGAAGGACAATTAGAAATTGCAAATGCTGTTTCAAAATCTGTTGTGGAATATAAAAAACTTGTTGATGGCGGAAAATCATCTTTAGCAAAAATGCAATTGATAGATTCAGGGGAAACGGCAAAAACAAATGCAAAAAACTTGGAACTTGCCGCAATTAAGCAGGCCAAATTAGACAACAGAACCAAAGAATTGATTAAAACAATCAATGTTAACTCAACAGATGTTCAAGTTGAATTGTTTGACAACGGTGAATTGGATGGAGATAGTGTAAGTGTTTTTTTTAACGGAAAACTAATAGTAGATAGACTGTTGTTATCAACTAAACCTATTTTACTAAATTTAGTTTTAGAATCCGGTCAAAGCACAAATGAATTGGTAATGGTTGCTGAAAATTTAGGGAAAATTCCACCCAATACTGCATTAATGGTAGTTAAAAATGGCACATTCCGAACTGAATTAAATCTTACTTCAACATTACTTCAAAATGCTACAGTAAGATTTAAGCTCACAGAATAAAAATCTATTTATTTCAATGCAATAATTTCAATAATTCAGAATATCAATTCTTTAATTCAAATCAAATAAACAATAACTTCGCAATGTGAATTTGTATGAGAACGAATTATTCGTTGCTTTAATGGCACAAATTCAACAAAAAATATTTTCATGACGATACCGAACGAAACAAAGATTGGGGCAATGGCGGCGGTTGCGATTGTGATGCTCATTTTAGGCTTCAACTTTTTAAAAGGAAAAAACCTTTTTAAACAGAGAAACAAGCTGTATGCTGTTTTTAGCAATGTGGAAAACTTAAGTACAGCAGACGCTGTAAGAATAAATGGTTTGCAAATTGGTAATGTTACTGAAATTGAAGAAGTTAATCCTGAAATAAATGGCGTTTTAGTAACGATTGGATTAACCAGGAATATTGAAATACCAGATGATTCTTATTTGATTATTAAACCCAATCCATTAGCAACTACAACCCTAAACATCATAAAAGGCAAATCATCACATGCTTTAAAAAGTGGAGATACACTCCGAACTGAAGTAGCAATTGGCCTTATGGATGAAGTAAAAACTGTTCTAAAACCTACTATGGAACAAGTTTCAGGCACCTTAAAATCAATGGATTCATTAATTGAAGTACTCGGAACAGTATTCACTCCAGAAATGAAAAACAACATTTCTTTAACCGTTGAAAACTTAAACCATTCCACAGCTAATCTAAATAGCTTGTTAGGAAAAAATGGAACATTAGATAGAACATTGCAAAACCTTAATTCAATTTCTGAAAATGTTAAAAACAATAACGACACCATTAATTCAATACTTTCCAACACAGCGGCTATTACCAATCAAATAAAAGACCTGAAACTCTCAGCCACCCTAGAATCTATCGACCAATCTGTGCAACAACTAAATATAGTGTTGAAAAAAATCAATTCAACAGAGGGTAGCTTAGGTGCGTTAGTTAACGATAAAAAACTTTACAACAACCTCAACAACACATCTTCCAACCTATCACTTTTGCTTCAAGACGTAAGAATTCACCCTAAACGTTATATAAATTTTTCAGTATTTGGGAAGAAAGATAAGTCTGGTCCACTATTGAAACCACTTGAAGATTCCACTTACGCTCCTATCCCTAATAAATAATGAAGCAATTCAAACCTTTATTAACCATTTTGTTGTGCGTATTTACTAACTCTATAATAGCACAAACCTCTGTAATTAATTCTCCTACAGATACCAGTTCCAAAGAAATTATCATTGAAAAAGCAGACATATTCAGAAGAGTAATTACTGATTCGTCTAAAGAACTAATCATGTTAATTGGAAATGTAGTAATGCGTCAAGGCAAAACCCTTTTTACTTGCGATAGTGCTGTAAGAAATATTAGCACCCACGAGGTTGAAGCCTTTGGAAATGTACACATTAACGATGGTGATAGCGTAAATACATACTCCCAATACCTCAAATATCTCGAACTAACCAGAATGGCTTATCTGAAAAACAAAGTCAAACTCACAGATGGGAAAGGTGTTTTAACCACAAATGAATTGCAATACGATTTAAATACCAAAATAGGCACTTACAATTCTGGAGGTAAAGTAGTAAACGGCAAAACTGAACTCACCAGCAAAGAAGGCGTGTATTATGCAGAAAAACGAGAAGCCTACTTTATTTCAAAAGTTAAACTGAACGACCCAGAATATAAAGTATCAACCGATACTTTACTTTACGATATTAATAATAGTATTGCCAATTTTGTTGCACTTACCAATATTTACGACGGTCAATCTACCATAAAAACACGTTCTGGCTTTTACGACATGAAAAACGGGATTGCAAACTTTGGCAGCAGACCAATAATACAAGATAGTAGCCAACGAATAATTGCGGATCAGGTAAATTATGACAAAAAAACAGGTGAAGGACATGCTGAAGGTAAAGTGGTTTATACTGATACTGCACAAGGCGTTAGCGTTCTTGCTGGAGATATTCGATTCAATAGCAATTCAAATCAAGTGTTGGCTTCAAAAAAACCTACATTGGTCATAAAACAAAACAAAGATTCAATTTATATTGCAGGAGACACATTATTTTCTGCAACAATGATATCCAAACGAACAATAGATACTACTCAATCTTTGAAAGAACAACCTAAGTTGAAATCTCAAAATAAGTTAACAGTAAATGATACTATTCGTTATTTCCATGCCTACCATCATGTGAAAATATTTTCAGATTCTTTACAAGGAGCTTGTGATAGTCTTCATTATTCAAACTTAGATTCATCGATTAGTTTGTTTACTGATCCTGTTTTGTGGACCAATAACAATCAATTAACGGGCGACACCATAATTTTATATACAAAAAACCAGCAACCCTATAGCTGTTATGTTTTTGACAATAGTTTTGCAGTAAGTAGAACCAAAGAAAACTTTTATAATCAATTAAAAGGCACCCAAATGATCACTCAATTTATAAATGGTGAAATTGATTATATCAGAACAAAAGGAAGTGCAGAAAGTGTTTACTATTTACAAGACGATGACAGTGCATATTTTGGAATGAATTATTCTACAGCAGATGCGATTACCTTATATTTTGATATTACCGGCTTAAAAAGAGTAAGTTGGATTAATGCAGTAGAAGGAACCACTTACCCAATGTTACAAATTCCTGAAGACAAAAAAATACTAAGGGCATTCAGATGGTTAGAAGCAAGAAGACCAAAAACGAAATGGGAGCTTTTAAACCGCTAAATGTAAATTCATTGAAAACATTCAAGCCAATAATTTGTCGAAATGATAAAAATGTTCCGATATAAGATTATAACGCCAATAAGGCAAATAATCCAAGACAGCAGGAGTATTGGTATTTTACTTAGTATTTGTGCTTTGGTATCAATTTTAATTACTCAATCATCAAAAGGAGAACAATATCGACATTTTTGGGAAACGCAAACACTAATGCTGAAGGGCGTACACTTACCCCTTACAATAACCGATTGGATAAATGAAGCTTTGATGGCTATTTTCTTCTTTTTAGCTGGATTGGAAATTAAAAGAGAAATTTTAACCGGTGAACTCAGTAGCATCAAAAATGCGTTAATGCCAGTTGGAGGGGCATTAGGGGGAATGGTAGTTCCGGCAGTTATATTTATACTATTTAATGCTGGCACTTCATACGCTTCTGGCTGGGGAATTCCAATGGCTACAGACATTGCATTTTCTTTGGGGATAGCATCATTATTGGGTAATAAAATTCCTGTATCATTAAAAATATTTCTAATGGCTTTAGCTATTATTGATGATTTAGGTGCAATATCCGTAATTGCAATTTTTTATGGCAATACCATACATTGGCTCTATCTAATTTCTGCAATAGTACTATTTCTATTGATTTTAATATATAGAAATTGGCTTGTTAGAAGGTTTTATTTGCACATTTTAGCAGGAATCATAGTTTGGCTCTTTGTTTTTTGGTCGGGAATACACGCTACCGTTGCAGGTGTTCTTATTGCATTTACAATACCCGAAAATGCAATTTCCAAAGTATCAAAATCTTTACACACTCCAGTAAATTTTATTGTTCTACCCTTGTTTGCCTTAGCAAATACAGTAATCATGTTACCCAATACGTTGGGAGTTGCCTTACAAGAGTCTTATAATATTGGTATTCTAATTGGTTTAACAGTAGGAAAACCAGTAGGTATAGTTTTATTTTGTTGGATAATGGTTAAATTGGGTTGGGGCAAATTACCTCTAGCTGTAAATTGGAAGCAAATGGCAGGCATTGGAATGCTTGCCGGCATTGGTTTTACGATGTCTATATTTATTACCACGCTCGCCTTTACAAATCCCAGCATTCAAAATTTAGCTAAAATTAGCATTTTGATTGCGTCACTAATCTCAGGATTAATAGGCTACTTAAGTTTATGGATTTTAAGTAAAAAAAATCCGCTTCTTAAATAGACCAATTTTTTTTGATCAGCAATACTAAATTTAAATTTTATGCTTTTTTGCAAACTTTAACATAAATTTGGTAAATTTTTGTAAAATGAATTTAATAGAGAAAAAACAAACACTGATTTTACAAAAAGAAAATTTGCTAATCAATTGAATTACAATTTTAAGTATTGAGATTATTGTTTCTGAAGATAAGCTTAGTGAAAACTTACAAGGATTATCAGATATTGAAAATTAGTGAGCATACTCAAAGATTAATTTTCCTAATCCATTGCCCAAACGAATACAAGCAAAACCACAATTGAATTGTAATATATGAAAATGAGTCATTGGGGTCTTTAATTTTTTTTATTTTTTAGAACTATAAACTACACGCCTAAACGAAAATTTATGAGAAAAGAGCAATTAAAAATGATGTTGCTACTGCTTTGTACATTCTTCAGTGTTGTGGCCTCTGCACAATTGCTGAAAGTAACAGGAACAGTAACAAATCTTAAAAACGAAGCCGTTCCAAACGTAACTGTTACGGCAAGTGGAACCAAAAAATTTGTTCAAACCAATGATCGCGGAATTTTTACGATTGAAACTTCTAAAGGAGAGACAATCGTTTTTACTGCTGTTGGTTTCAAAACCGTCTCCATCAAAATTGGAGATAGAACAAACATCAGTGTAAAATTACAAGAAGACATAAGCAGCCTTCAAGAAATTACCGTAACTGGTGCAATGGATATCAAGCGCAACAAAAGAGAGCTTGGATATTCTGCACAATCGGTTGATGGTGATGAAATCAAAGAATCTCAGCGTGAAAACTTCATCAACGGCTTAGCTGGTCGTGTTGCTGGATTGACAGTAAACCCTACGAGTGGTGTTGCTGGAGCATCTTCTTCAATTGTATTAAGAGGGTTCAACTCTTTATCTTTAAGCAATCAGCCTCTTTTCGTAGTTGATGGTATTGTTATGGACAACCAAACTGTTGATGAAACTTCTGATGGTGGTAGAGCACTTGGATTGGCATCTGACCGTCCTAACCGAAACAACGATTACACCAACCGTATCGCAGATTTAAACCCTAACGATATTGAAGCCGTTACCGTTTTGAAAGGCCCTGAAGCTACTGCACTGTATGGTAGCCAAGCTAGTTCTGGTGCAATCATCATTACAACAAAAAAAGCAAAATCTAATAAGTTTGCCGTTCAATACGACAACAGTTTCCGTGCTTCTAGAGTTACTCGTTTCCCTAAATTGTACGACAAGTACTCAAACGGAACCAACCAAAATCCTTCTAACATCTTTAGATATTTTGGACCTGCATATTCTGACACTACAATGTTGTGGGATAACATTAACCAATTCTTCCAAACTGGTGTGGCTCAAACCCATAACCTTGGGATGGATTTTGGTGTAAAAAATTCAGTTTTCAGAGTATCTGGATCTGTATTTGATCAAATCGGTGTTGTTCCTGCTAACAACTACAAAAGATACAATTTAAGAATTTCTAACACCACTAAAATTGGTGACAAAATTGATCTAATCCCTTCTATTTCTTATGTTAGAAGTGAAAACGATAAAGTTTTAAGAAGTGCTGGTGGTTATTTATTGAGCTTACTTATTTGGCCTAACGATAGATTGATTTTAAACCAAGATGATCCAGTTACTGGAAATAAAATTCCTTTGTTTAACTCAAACGCAAATGCAGACTATGACAATCCTTTGTTTAACGTAAACAAAAATAGAAGTCGTGACGTAAACGACCGTTATACTGCAACAATGGGAATCAATTATCGTCCAACCGATTGGTTATCCATCCAAGGTCGTTTTGGATATGATACGTATAAGTCAAGTGGATATTCTTTGTATCACCCACAATCTTTTTATATAAGTGCTGCTTTGAATGGTTCACAAGACAATTACTATCGTAAATATGATGGATATAATCACACGATTACTGCAACTGCCAAGAAAAAATTGGGTAATTTCAATTTCAGGGCAATGGGTGGAACCATGTGGCAAGATTACAAAACACAGATGTATGCTGTATCAGGTAATAATCTTACCAGTCCAACCAATTTTGACAGTAGCAATACCAATCCAACTACACGTACCAGACTGTTGAGAAATGTTTATGGAGAATACAATCGTATTATTTTACGCCAGATTGCCTATTTCGGAGAAGTTGCAGTGAATTATAAGAATATGGTGTTTATGAACTATACCCATAGATTTGAATCTGCATCTACCCTACCTGTACAAAACAGAAATTACAATTATCCAGGTGTTAGTATGAGTTTCATAGTAAGTGATATCTTCCCAGGATTAAAGAAAGGAAATATATTAAGCTTCTGGAAACTTAGATCATCATTGGCGAGTACTGCAAGATTGAATACGCCTTATTCTACTCAATCAGTATTTGTAAACAATTTTGCAAGTGGCGGTGGTTTTTCTTATGGATTTACCAATGCCAATCCAGATTTAAAGCCTGAAAAACAAAATACTTACGAAGTAGGTACTGAAATCAGGTTGTTTAAAAACAGATTGAGTATTGATGGATCTTACTATAATACTGTAAACAAAGGACAAATTATACAATCTTTCAGGTTGAGTTATGCTACAGGTTTTGTATTGAATACTCAAAATGCTGCAAGCACTAGAAATAATGGAATCGAATTAAGTTTGAATGGTACAATTGTTGCCAATAAGAATTTTGGTTGGAATACACAGTTGAATTTCAACAAGATGTGGAACAAAGTAATAGGAATGCCTTTGAACGTTTCTGAATACTACATTTCAGACACTTGGTTGTATGGAAACGCTCGTGCTGGTTTGGTATTGAATGGAGCAACCACTTCAATTACAGGTTATGGTTATGCTAGAAATGCAAAAGGTGATATTCTTATTGCTCCAACTACAGGTTTACCAGTTGTAGATCAAAGATTTTTGGTGCGTGGCGATAGAAATCCAGATTTTACGTTGGGAATCAACAATACATTGCGTTACCGCAACTTAAAACTTAGTTTCTTGTGGGATCTAAAAGTTGGAGGTGATGTATTCAATGCTACCAAGATGTTTATGACAGCTGCAGGAAGAAGTGAATTGACAGCAGATAGATATGTACCAAGAATAATCAAAGGTGTTTTGAATGATGGAAAGCAAGAATCTACAACTCCAACTCCAAATACAATTAGTGTTATTCCAGCATATAACGATGCCTATTATGCTTCAACAGCAATGCCAGAGGAAGCTTACATTGAAAAGAATATCAATTGGTTGCGTTTAAGAGATTTGACATTGGCTTATGCATTTCCAAGAAATCCATTTATTGGATTTAAGCAAATCAAAACACTAGAATTCTTTGCTACAGGAAATGACTTGTTTTTGTTTACCAATTACACAGGAGCAGATCCTGCAGTAAATGGTAATACAGCAGGAACAAGAGGTGTTGGAGCATTTGGATTTGATTATGGCACATTAGCCGCTCCAATAAGTGTTAACATTGGAGCTAGATTAGGATTTTAATAACTTTTGAAAAGAATAAAATGAAAAAAAATTCAATTCACTTCATTACCACGTTAAGTTTTATTGCTGCGATGGTAATTTTAATAAGCAGTTGTACTAAAAAAGTTGATGAAGCTTACGCTGATCCGAATGCAGCAGTAAGGGTTCCTGTAGAAACTTTATTACCAGGTATAATTGGAAACTTTGTAGGAAGCAGTTCCGCAGCAGGTAGTGCTTACGGAGTTGCTAATGATGGTTTATATATTGGTAGATATGTGCAAAACTGGGCTACCAACTCTTCTGGTAACCAATACGACCAAATGGGTGGTGCTACAGGTGCTTCAGACATTCTAGGTTCTGTTTGGGCGATGCATTATTTTGGAATGGGTGTTAACCTTAACAAAATGATTGATTGGGGAATGGAAGAGCAAAAATGGGATTATGTTGGCGTAGGGTATGCTATCCGTGCATGGAGTTGGTTAACTTTAACCAACGTTTACGGCGAAGTAATCTTAAAAGAAGCTTACAACCGCGATCAATTGGTTTTTAAATACGATACACAACAAGAGGTTTATGATTCTGTTAGATCTATCGCTTTCAAAGCACTTTCCTATTTGGATAGAACTGGAGGTGGCGTAAGTCAACAAAACCTCGCCAAAGGTGATCAATATTTCTACAATGGAGATGTAAAGAAATGGAAGAAATTTGTTTACTCTGTTTTAGCTAGATCATACAATCATTTGAGCAACAAAACGGATTACAAACCAGATTCTGTTATCAAATATTGTAATCTTGGAATTAATGTAAATGAAGACAATGCAAGTGCAAAGTTTGCAAATACCGGAATTACTGGAACTTCTAACTTCTATGGACCATATAGAAACAACGTTGGTACATTAAGACAAACACAATTTGTTGCCAGTTTATTATCAGGCTTAAACACAACTTTTACAGGCGTTGCAGATCCAAGAGCGATTTATTTGTTGAGACTAAACACAAACCTTACGTTTAGAGGAATTTCACCAAACTTAGGATCTACTGGAGTTGCAACAAATGACCAACCACAAAACTTCTGGGGTGGAGCATTCGGAACAGCAACTGCTCCTACAACAGATACTGCTTGTAGATATGTTTTCAAAAATGGAGCTCCTTTCCCAATTTTAACAGCATCTGAAAACAAGTTTATGTTGGCAGAGGCTTATTACAGAAAAGGCGACAAAAACGCAGCTTTAACAGCTTATAAAGATGGTATCAGTTTAAACATTGACATGTTGGTTACTGATTTCAATTCAGGAGTTGTAACAGCAAGACAGATTACACCAACTGTAAAATCAACTTTCTTAGCAAATACCACTTTGGTTCCTGCAGCAGCTTCTTTAACACTTAGCCATATTATGTTACAGAAGTATATTGCATTATTTGCACACAATCCAATTGAAACTTGGACAGATATGAGAAGATTCCACTATACTGACCAAGAAAACGGAAGCCAAGTATATGCTGGTTTTGTAGCACCTAGTGGTTTGAATCTATTTATACCCAATAATAATAAGTTGGTGTATAGAGCAAGACCAAGGTACAATTCAGAATATTTGTACAATATAGCAGAACTAGACAGAATTGGGGCGTTGTTGTTGGATTACAACACAAAAGAACAATGGTTTTCACAGAAATAATTGACCACTTTTCAAAATTAAGGCAATGAAAAAAAATCATATTTTAACAGCAGGAATTTTAGCCATAGTAATGGTATTAAGTTCTTGCGAGAAAGAATTCAAGTACGTAATTGTTGAGCAAAAAGATTTGGCTGGTAAGGCTTCTGTTAAGTTCTACAATTCAATTGTAAATAGTAGTAGGAACTTTGTATATGCAGATAACATTCCTGTAACAGGTTCTATTACCAGTTTTGCTACAGCAGCTTTGTTTCCTGCGGTATCTCCTTCTTATTTTATGCTAGATGCAGGAAGCAGAACCATTACAGTAAAAGATACAGCAGTTGTAACCACTCAAATTCCATTGGAAATTAAAACAAATTTGGAAGCAGGTAAATATTATACAATGATCGCGTATGATTCAATTACCAATCCAAAAATGTTGGCATTAACAGATAATATCCAGTTTCCAACAGATACAACTTCAAGGTTGCGATTTGTAAATGTTATTTATACCACTACGCCAGTGAGTAATGTAGATGTATTTTCATTTAAACGCCAGGCAAACATTTTTACTAATGTATCCATTGCACAAGCAACAGATTTTATTCCTTATGCTAGTGCATTTACAGATACATTGCAGATTAGAGCAACTGGAACAACTACTTCATTAGCACAATTGAATACATTAGTATTAACCCAGAAACGCAGTTATACTGTTGTTTTCAGAGGAAGATACCAATCAACTTCTGGCACGGTTTCTCGTGTTGCAAACTTGATTACCACTTATTAAGTTAAAGATTAAAGTATATTTAAAAGCCTGTGGATTGTTCCACAGGCTTTTTTTATTTGAAAGATTGTGACTTAAATGACCAACCTTTATTTATTGATTTTTTAGAAAATATATCAGATATAAAATTCATAAATAAAAAGGGAATATATACATAAAGCGAAACTATAGGCAAAACCAAGACTGGCAATCCAATCCATATTCCTTTATCAATCAATATCATTCCTATAGGCAATAATATGAAAAGTAGAGATAAAAATAACAACCAATTATCTCTACCCTTTTTGTGCAAAATAGTAACAGAACTTACATCATTAATAGCAATTGATTTAAATTCTGCACTTTTTGAATTGATTTTAATTACAACACTGTCATTTGAGACATCATAGAGTTGACCAGAAAGTTTTTGGGAATAATTGTTATATCTAATAAATAAATGCGTTCCAATATTATACTTGTGTTGTTTATTGTTTTTGGTTGCAATTAATGTGGACTGGGAACGGGGAATGTGAATGGAGGTAGCAGAAAAGGATTGATAATTAGCAATTATAAAAAAGTACATAAACCCAAGAAAACGCATAAACAAAATAATTTAATTAAAACACTGAACAGTCAATTTCTTGTAATTCCTCTTCCCCAATTCCTAATTCACAATCAATATCCGTGAACTGATTTAAACTTCTCCAAACTCTCCATCATTAATGGGGTTTTTAAATCTGCCGCCATCATGCCATAAAACTTCTCCCAAGGGTACCATTTCAATTCTTCTACCAAATACCAAACTATTTGAATAGAATCTTCAGCAGGATTTCGCTTTTCTATACTAAATCCGCCATTAATTGTTCTGTTGTTGCCTATAACCAAATCTGTAGTAATTCCAATATCGCTTATACTAGTAATTTTAATACTATTTTTTGCACCATTAGCGGCTTCCCAACTTAATATACTGTCGTTGCTCTTGATATCTTTGGCATTATACAACAAACCGTTCCAATCTTTCCAAGTGGATAAATCTGAAATCTCCTTAACCACTACATTTTTATCTGCATTGAGTTTAACGCCTCGCGATGTCATAACATGATTGGGAAACAACATCGAAATGCACAAAAGCACCAGAAACAATCCACTTAACAATAAAACCCCAAATTTAAGATGTTGCATATTTAATATTTATTCCCATTTAAAAACACGGATTGCAATAGCATAAGCACCAATCCCCCACAACGCTAAAACACCTAACTGGCTGCCGCACTCATATATTTGTGCTCCCTCAAACGCCACATTGCGCATCGCCTCATTAAGGTGTGTAAGTGGCAACACTTTGCAAATTGGTTGTAACCATACTGGAAAATTCTCAATTGGGAAAAATGTACCGGCTAGTAAAAATTGTGGCAATGTAATCAGATTAGAAAATGGTGGTATGGCTGTTTCGTTTTTAGCCAACCCGCTTACAATAAATCCAAAACCCATAAACACAATTAATCCTATGGTACTTAAAACAAGCAATTCCACAAAGGTAATCCACCCATTAACAATTGTAAATTGAAACACAAAATGTCCCAATGTCAATATAACAATGGCTGTTATCAATTGAAAAATCATCCTACTTAATGCTTCTCCAAATACAATATAAGCCCTGTTTATTGGTGTTGCAAAAAATCTTTTTAATACCAATTGCTGTCTAAGATTCATGAAAATAAACGCAACTCCAAATACGCCGGCGCTTAATAAGGAAAAACCCAATTGTCCGGGTAATATAAAATCTATAGTGCGATAAGTGCGTCCGGGAACTGCACTAGCCTCATTTAGACTTGCATAACTTGGATTCTCTGGATACAACATCATATTGAAACGATGAATCACCGTGTTAATTATTGACCTTAACATATTGCTGTTTTGCAAATTCACCGCTCCAGAGGTTTTCATGTTGATGGTGTACTCGGTTAGTGCATTCTCAGAATTACGTACAACAGTTAATATGGCTGTAATTCTGCCTCTTTCTAAATCTGACTCCAATTCGGCCAAGGGCTTTTTTACCACAGTCAATCCAACACTGTCTTTTAAAATGGAATACAACATAGACGTTGTGTCTGATGAAGGATTAAATGCCACTTTAAATGTCATCTTCCCGCCCCC
>CAMBYC010000009.1 GCA_945871875.1 Sphingobacterium thalpophilum | reverse complement strand
AATAAGGTAATAAACTGTATTGCTTTTTTTTGATTCATTGCTTTACAAATCAAACCATTTAGTTGATAAAAGCATATTAAATTTTTATCAAATTGGCATAAAAAAACCTGTTTAATTCAAAATCAAACAGGTTTTTCTATAAAGTCATTGCCTAGGTAGGTGTTTTAGCGCAGCGACACCAACAATAAATATCAAAAAGACGTTGCGTGCAACGTCTCTACGGAATTTTGTTACCTATCAAAATGAGACGCAATACATTGCGTCTTTACGTAATTTTATGTAAGGTTGGGTGTTGCCTATTGTTGGTGTTATAGCGCAGCGTCACTGACAATAAATATACAAATGCTGCCCGAGGTTGTGTGTCTCACCAATCTTAAAATGAGACGCAAAGCATTGCGTCTCTGCGGGATTTTGTTTCCTATCAAAATGAGACGCAAGACATTGCGTCTTTACGTGTTTTGTGTAAGGTTGGGTGTTGCCTATTGTTGGTGTTATAGCGCAGCGACACCAACAATAAATATACAAATGCTGCCCGAGGTTGTGTGTCTCACCAACCTCTGTGAAAATTTTAATTCAAATCACGAAATACATCTTCTAAATTGACAAGAAGTCCAGGAAGAATATCAGTTGTTATTTCATCACCTGTGGTAAATAACTTTGATGGATGATAAGTTCCATCAATTAAAGTATATTTCAATAAATTTTGTTCCTCTGGATTGATTATCCAATATTCTTTTACACCACTTTCTTCATAAATTTCATATTTATTCTGAAGTTCTTTTTTATTATTTCCTTTCGATAATATTTCTACAATTATATCAGGAGCACCTATGCATCCAGCCTCATCTAATTTTGATAAATCGCGAATTACAGAAATATCTGGCTGAACAACCGTGGTTATATCTTCGTTTTTCTTTGATTTTATTGGTAAACGTACATCAAATGGAGCAGTAAATGCTTTACATGTTTTATTGTTTAAATAATTATAAAAAACACCTGATAAACGCCAAGAAACTGATTGATGGTTTTTTTTAGGCGCAGGACTCATTTTATAAATTTTTCCTTTAATTAACTCCACCATCTCATCCATCGACCATGTCAAGTAATCGGCATAAGTATAATTATTATAAGCAATATCAGGTTCGTTTAATTCCATTGGTTTGGTAATGCAGCGCAAATATAATTATAAATAAATAATTTTTTTAAATTGAGGTAATTATATCACCATTTGAGGGGTGTCTGAAGAACGGAAAAGGACGAAGTGAAAATATTGTGTAAAAAAAAGGCGTTGCATGCAACGTCTCTGCGGGATTTTGTTACCTATCAAAATGAGACGCAAAGCATTGCGTCTTTACGGATTTTGTGTAAGGTTGGGTGTTGCCTATTGTTGTGATTTAGCGCAGCGACACCAACAATTAATATACAATTGCTGCCCGAGGTTGTGTGTGTAACCAACCTTAAAATGAGACGCAAAGCATTGCGTCTCTGCGGGATTTTGTTACCTTTCAAAATGAGACGCAAAGCATTGCGTCTTTACGTCTTTATGGTATTTAATATATCTAACAAATTTTCACATATGTATTCAACCATTTCTTTATTCATTTCGGTATGAATAGGTAATGATAAAACTGATTTACAAAGCATTTCTGAAACTGGAAAATGGTCATTATTGGTATTGAATTGTTCAAATGCTTTTTGTTTGTGTAATTCAATTGGATAATACACCATTGTAGGTATTCCTCTTTTTTGCAACTCTTCTCTTATCAAATTTCGAATTTCTTTTTTTGAATTTCGAATTTGAATGGTGTATTGATGAAATACATGTGTTGATTTTGGATTGCGTTTAGGAATCACAATATTTGGATGATTGCCTAATAATTCATCGTACCAATTTGCGGCCTCATTTCGAGCAGTTTCATAGCCAGTTAAATGAGGAAGTTTAGCATTTAAAATGGCTGCTTGTATAGAGTCTAGTCTTGAGTTTACACCAATAACATCATGCACATATTGAATTGATTGACCGTGATTGCAAATCATTCTAATTTTTTTTGCTAGCTCATCATCATTGGTCATTAATGCACCACCATCGCCATAACAGCCAAGGTTTTTTGATGGGAAGAATGAAGTAGTTCCTATGTTTCCAATTGTCCCTGCTTTTTGGGAAATGGGAGATGAGAGCTGAGAGTTGAGAGATGGGAGATGAGAGGAGGGAGATGAGTTTTGCTCTCTCATTTCTCCTATCTCAGTGCTCATTTCTCCTATCTCAGTGCTCATTTCTCTTATCCCAGTGCTCATTTCGTAAGATGCGCCTAATGCTTGTGCAGTATCTTCAATTACAAATAAATTATGCTTATTAGCAATACTCATTATTTCATCCATATTGGCACATTGACCATATAAATGAACTGGTACAATGGCTTTGGTTTTTGAAGTAATTTTACTTTCAATTAGTTTAGTATCTATACAAAAGGTATCAGGTTCAACATCTATCATTACTGGAGTTAAGCCCAATAATGCTATTACTTCAGCAGTGGCTACATATGTAAAAACAGGTAAAATAATTTCATCTCCAGGTTTTAAATCTAGAGCCATCATGGCTATTTGCAGCGCATCGGTTCCATTGGCACATGCAATTACATGTTTTACATTTAAATATTGGGCAAGGTTTTCTTCAAATACTTTTATTTGAGGTCCTTTAATGAATTGGGTATTGTTGATTACTTCTTGGATGCAAGCATCAACTTCAGCTTTTATTTTGATATATTGACTTTTTAAGTCAACCATTTGAATTTTATTCATACTTTGATGTTTGAAATGAGATTTGAGAAATGAGATTTGAGAAATGGGAGTTGAGATATGAGAGTTGAGATATTAGAAAATTAAAATGACCAGTTTTCTGAGTTCTTTTGCATATTAACCAACATACCTATTACTTCTTCATATCCTTGAAAAATTTTTGATTTTGTTTCTTCATTAATATATCCACAGGCATGAGCAAATAGAGTCCAATTTTGAGTTTCAGAAGCTTCTCCTTCAGCCCCATTTAAAGAAGCACTGAATGATTTTGGATATTTTCTTTTTCTAAAAGCTTCTGCTGTTTGACCACAAACTGACCTTGATGATCTTCTAATTTGATCTGTTAATGAGTAAGTTTCCTCCTTTGGAAAAGTTTTAGTCAATATAAAAATTTCCATTGATAGTTCAAATGCTTTTTGATAAACTCTTAAATCTCTAAAACTATTTATTTTAGATCTTTCCATTTGTTAAATAATTTTCTTTATAAATGAAACTCATCTCTAAGTGCTCAACTCTCAATTTACTCTTCTAACAACTCCATCCTTCAATTCATACTCCTGTTTAGTTTCTGGGCAAAGGGCAATTCCATTAGAATCAAAGTTAAGTCGATGACCGTATTCGCTTACCCAACCTAGTTGTTTGGCAGGATTTCCAACTACTAACGCATATGCAGGAATTGTTTTTGTAACTACTGCCCCAGCGCCAATAAAAGCGAATTCACCAATATCATGTCCGCAAACAATAGTGGCATTTGCGCCAATGCTTGCACCTTTTTTTACAATGGTTTTAGCATATTCGTTTTTTCTGTTCACCGCACTTCTAGGATTTATCACATTGGTAAAAACCATTGAAGGGCCTAAGAAAACGTCATCTTCACAAATAACTCCAGTGTAAATTGAAACATTGTTTTGAATTTTAACATTTTTGCCTAAAACAACTTCAGGTGAAATCACTACGTTTTGTCCAATATTACATTTATCGCCAATAATACAGTTTGACATTACATGTGAAAAATGCCAGATTTTAACATCGTTTCCAATTTTACAACCCTCATCAATGATTGCGGTTTCGTGTGAGTAATAGTTTTTCATTTCAGTAATTAACTTAAGTACATTGATTTCATTTTATATAACTCTCTAAAGTGTGGATCATTCAAATCTTTAATAAAACGAATTGCTTCACCTGTTGATTTCATCTCTGGTCCAAGCTCTTTCTTTACCTCTGGGAATTTCTCATATGAAAATACTGGCTCTTTGATGGCATAACCTACCAACTTTCTTTCAAATTTAAAGTCTTGTAGTTTATTAACTCCAAGCATTATTTTAGTTGCAATGTTAATGTATGGAATTTGGTATGCCTTTGCTATGAAAGGCACGGTTCTACTAGCTCTTGGGTTGGCTTCTATTACATATACCTTTTCATTTTTAATGGCAAATTGTATGTTCAATAATCCAACAATATTCATTTTAATAGCAAGGTTTCGGGCATATTTTTCCATGGTATCTTGCACCTGTTGGCTCAAGCTAAATGGAGGTAATACAGCATAGCTATCACCACTGTGAATACCTGCTGGCTCTATGTGCTCCATCATGCCAATTACATGTGCATCTTGTCCATCACAAATCAAATCTATTTCCGCTTCTTCCGCCCTGTCTAAAAAGTGATCAATTAAAACCCTATTGCCTGGCAAATCACCCAACAATGAAATTACCGCTTGCTCTAAATCTTCATCATTGATTACAATTTTCATTCCTTGCCCGCCCAATACATAACTTGGTCTCACTAATACCGGGTAGCCAATTTTATTAGCAACAGCCACGGCTTCATCTACATCTTCTGCTACGCCATAATCTGGATAAGGAATATCCAATTCTTTTAATAAATCGGAGAATGAACCTCTATCCTCTGAAATATCCATATCAGCAAAACTGGTTCCAATTATTTTTACACCCATGGCCTCCAGTTTTCTGGCTAGTTTCAAGGCTGTTTGACCACCTAGTTGAACTATTACCCCAACAGGTTTTTCAAGTTCTACAATTTCTCTCAACGCTTCCCAGAATACGGGCTCAAAGTAAAGTTTGTCTGCCATGTCAAAATCTGTACTTACCGTTTCTGGGTTACAATTGATCATGATGGCTTCAAAACCTGATTCTTTTGCGGCCAAAAGTCCATGTACACAGCTATAATCAAATTCTATTCCTTGTCCAATTCGGTTCGGACCAGATCCTAAAACTATTACTTTCTTTTTATCACTAACTATACTTTCGTTTTCACCATCAAAGCTTGAATAAAAATAATTTGTTGGCGATGGAAACTCTGCGGCACAAGTATCAACCATTTTATAAATACGATGGATGCCCATTGATTTTCTTAAATCCCATACCTCATCCTCTGTAGTATCTCCTCCAAGTAGGTATGCTATTTGAATATCACTGTACCCTTTTTGTTTGAGCTCAACCATTAATTCTTTGGGTAGAGTAGTTAAGTTAAAACGTTTGGCATCACTTTCTAAGCGCACCATGTCGTTTATCTGAGTTAAGAACCAACGATCAATACGAGTGATTTTTTCTACGGATGATATGGGCATTCCCAAACTTAATCCGTCTTTCACAGCAAATATCCTGTCCCAACTTGCGTTCTTCAATTTATCTACAATGTCTTCCAAGTTGCGCTGTTGGTAACCGTCTGAACCTAAGCCGTTGCGTTTGATTTCCAAGCTTTGTGTAGCTTTTTGTAAGGCCTCAATAAAGGTTCTTCCAATTCCCATTACCTCACCTACTGATTTCATTTGTAGGCCTAAAGTTTTGTTTGCCCCTTTAAATTTATCGAAATTCCAACGTGGAATTTTCACTATCACATAATCTATAGCTGGTTCAAAATACGCTGAAGTGGTTTTTGTTACAGGGTTTTTTAACTCATCTAAATGGTAGCCAATAGCCAATTTTGCTGCAATTTTTGCAATTGGGTAGCCAGTAGCTTTACTTGCAAGTGCCGATGACCTAGAAACCCTTGGGTTAATTTCAACTGAAATAATAGCTTCGTCTTCTGGGTTCACCGCAAATTGTACATTGCAACCTCCAGCAAAATTTCCTATTGAGCGCATCATGTGGATGGCCATGGTACGCATTCTTTGAAAAACAGTATCGCTTAAGGTCATGGCAGGAGCAACGGTGATTGAGTCTCCTGTATGAATACCCATTGGATCAAAATTTTCAATGGTACAAATAATGGCCACGCTATCATTTTGATCACGCAATAACTCTAATTCATATTCTTTCCAACCAAACACTGCTTTTTCAACCAGCACTTCATGTGTTGGTGAAGCTGATAATCCGCGCTGAAGTGCAGCATCAAGTTCTTCTTTAACCCAAACAAAACCTCCACCAGATCCGCCTAATGTATAGGAAGGCCTGATTACCAATGGAAATCCAATTCTTTGGGCAATTTCTTTACCTTCCAAGAACGAGTTTGCAACTTTAGAATCTGCCACTGGAACACCAATATCGATCATTTTTTGGCGAAACTTCTCTCTGTTTTCAGTAGTTTCTATGGCATCAATGTCAACACCAATCATGCGTAACATTGTATTTTTTCCATAAGCCCATCTCATCACATTCAATGGCTAGGTTCAAGGCTGTTTGGCCTCCCATAGTTGGCAATACAGCATCTATTTGGTGTTCGGTTAATATTTGCTCAATAGAAGCAGGATTAAGCGGCAGTAAATACACATGATCTGCTGTAACAGGGTCGGTCATGATGGTGGCAGGATTGCTATTGATAAGAATAACTTTGATTCCCTCTTCTTTAAGCGATCGAGCGGCTTGACTTCCACTATAATCAAATTCACATGCTTGCCCAATGATGATTGGACCACTTCCTATAAGTAGGACTGAACGGATACTGATGTCTTTTGGCATTATATAATTTTTTCCTAAACTAGTTCATTAAAGCTATAAAATCATCAAACAAATAACGGCTATCTTCTGGCCCTGGTGCAGCTTCTGGGTGGTATTGAACCGAAAATGCCTTTTTATTCTTGATCCTAATTCCCTCAACTGTGTTGTCGTTTAAGTTGATATGAGTTAATTCTACGGTAGGATGATCTAAAGTTTCATCCATCTTTACCCCAAAACCGTGGTTTTGAGAGGTAATTTCACATTTACCTGTGATGAGATTTTTAACAGGATGGTTTAAACCTCTATGTCCGTTAAACATTTTATATGTTTTTAGCCCTTGAGATTCAGCCAACATTTGGTGACCTAAACAAATACCAAACAAAGGAATATTGGCATCTACAATTTTTTTCACTGTATCAACCGCATAAGGCATCACAGCAGGGTCGCCTGGACCGTTGCTAATCATAAAGCCTGTTGGATTAAATGCCATCATCTGTTCAAAAGTGGCGTTGCAATTAAAAACAGCAATATAAGCTCCTCTTTCTTCAAGGCACCTTAATATGTTTTGTTTAACCCCTAAATCTAAAACTGCTACTCTTTTTTCCGCGCTTGGATCGCCCAAATAATAGGTTTCTTTAGTTGATACAGTGCTAGATAATTCAAGACCCTCCATAGAAGGAACAGCGGCTAATTGTGCTTTTAGTTCTTCAATGCTTTTTCCTTCCGAGGAAATAATAGCGTTCATGGCGCCTTTACTTCGCACATGGCGAACAATTTCACGGGTATCTAAATCTGTGATACCTACAATATTGTTTAATGTAAAATATTCTTGAACCGATAGGTCGGCTTGTTTACGTGAATAAGGTACATTGAAGTTTTTACAAACCAAACCAGCAATTTTAATGGTATCTGATTCTTGTTCTTCATTGTTTACGCCATAATTTCCAATATGTACATTGGTTTGTAATAAAATTTGGCCAGTATAACTAGGATCTGTGAAGATCTCTTGGTAGCCCGTCATGCCAGTATTAAAACAAATTTCGCCTGTGGTGGAACCAATTTTTCCAATGGAAGTTCCAGAATATATTGTGCCATCGGCAAGTAAAAGAATTGCTGGAATCCTAATTTTCATTTGATTCATTTTTTTTCTTCAATTTTTTTAAATTATGAAATTTGTAAAATATTTCTAAAATAGCTATTATTATCAAATCTTTTAAATGTTTTTAGCATTCATCACACTTGCAAGATGGGAGAGAGAGAGTATAGAGGGAGAAAAACCTATAAGTTTGCTTATTCGAATGAAAGTATTGAGAAGTTTCTGACTAATTTTATAAAAGGCGGGACGCCTATTAAAATCATACTTGCAATATGCGAGCGAGAGCAAAATAGAAACTGTCACTGAGCGGAGCCGAAGTGGCGTTTCGGCTCCGCTCAACGACCGATGATCAACGCCATTCGGCAAGCTCAGGTTGACAGAGTGATGCTTATTTGTTTTTCAATTTTTTTAAATCTCGGGTTTCGTAAATTCTTTCTATGATATCTACTACTTTTAAGCCTTCTAGAGCGTTTGCAGTGATTGTATCTCTTCCGTTGAGTGTATTTACTACATTTTCAATTACGTAATGGTGATTGGCAGCACTGCCTTTAAATGGTCCATAATCGTTGGGCGCATTGGTAGGAGGGAGTTCTGGCATTGTATAATTTTCTATATGGCAATATTCTACCAAATTCATGTATTGTCCACCAACTTTAAAACTACCTTTTGAACCAACTACCGTAATGCTACTTTCCATATTGGTATCCCAAACAGAAGTAGAAAAGTTAATGCATCCCATTCCACCATTTACAAATTCAAAATTAATTAATCCACTGTCTTCAAATTCTGTGTTATTGGCATGGTTAAAATCGGCAAAAGTAGCTTTTATGTTTTTGATATCTCCAAAAACCCAATACATGATATCTATGAAATGGCTAAATTGAGTAAATAGTGTACCACCATCTAATGCGAGTGTTCCTTTCCAACCTCCTGCTTTGTAATACCTGTCATCTCTGTTCCAGTAACAATTTACTTGTACCGTTAAAACTTCACCAATTGTTCCATTGCTAACAATCTCTTTCATCCATTTACTTGGAGGACTGTACCTGTTTTGTTTCACTACAAATACTTGCTTACTCATTTGTAACGATTTAAAAATAACAGCTTCACATTCTGCTTTGGTTAAACCCATTGGCTTTTCAATTACCACATGATAACCTGCTTCTAAAGCTTTTAATGCATATGGGCAATGAAAACCATTTGGAGTAGCAATATTGACAATATCTGCTTCAATTTTAGCAGTTAAAAAATCATCGATATTGTTAAAAAATACAGCATCTTTTGGGAATAATTCATGCTTTGGTGATTCTGGGTTTGTATCAATAACCGCAACTACTTTTGCATTGGGGTATTCATTAGCAATGGTGGCATGTCTGCGACCTATATGGCCAAAGCCAATTATGGCGAATTTTATTATTTTATTTATCATTATTCAATTATATCAAAATTTCCTTGTTCGTTTCTAGGAAAATTATTGTGAATCATTTTACCGTTATTAATAAAGTCGTTTCTTTTCGGAATTTGTTCACATTCATATTTTGAAACATACAATAATCCACCATAACATTTCAACAAGAACTTATTATTTGGAAAAATCTGAACTATAGTACCTACATTATCATTTGAATAACCAAAATCTGAAGTATCAAATTGTTGGGCTTCGATAATTTTTATTTTATTTATATTATTCAAAAATGCAAACGCACCATTGAATGGAGGAGAAACTGCCCTAATAAACCTGTCGATTGAAGAAATGTCGTTTTCCCAATCAATTAAACTATCATCTGGAGATCTTTTAGGGTAATAGGTAGGTGTGATGTGACTTTTTTGTTTAACTAGTTTAAAATCAGCATTCAATAACGAAGCAATATTTTTTTTAACTAAATAAATCATTGAAAGCGTATTTTTAAAATGCATGCTTTCAGCATTATCTTTATTAGTAATTTGAAATTTAAAAGTATCTAAAACATCACCTGAATCAACTCCAGGATCATATTTAAATAAATTTGTGTAAAATTGTTGTTTTCCTTCAATTAGTGCCCAATTCATAGGGGAACGACCTCTACCTTTAGGTAAATCTAATGCACTTCCATGCATTCCGAAGGATCCTATTGAAAATGTATTGAGTATATTTTCTGGTACAAGTCTTTGCCATCCAGCAACTAATACCAAATCAATTTTTTCTTCAGTAAAAAAATTTAAATCTATTTCTGATTTTAAAGAGTAATTGTTTGCATGGTAAATCTTTATATCATGTTGATTACAAATAGGTTTTAAATCAGTATAATCTGCAACTTCAAATTTGGATGCCAAATTTTCATTTATTGTAATTAACCAATCTATTTTCACTAAATCAACTAAGTTTTCAATTAACAATTGAGTCGTGGACTTACATCCAAATATGGCAATTTTTTTAGAATTCATTTGATATTTCTCTAAAGGGGATAGAATTTTCTTCGAAATTTATTTTTTTCTTATTAAGGCTCATTTTATAAAAATTTCGTAATACTTCTAAATTTGTATCTCCTTCTATCATCCACCAAATCGGATGAATTAATAGTTGAATTGAATTTTTATTTTTAAACTCTTCTGATTCAATTGGGTCTCCAAAGCGCCATTTGCCAGTGGAATCTGCAAAATATTTTAGATGTTTAAAGTATTTATCTTGGTACGTGTGTTCAATACCTCCAATTTTTTGATTATATTTTTGAAAAAATTCGTTTGGTCTATGTAAACTGATAATTTCAATTTTTACTTTGAAAGTTGATTCAAAAAAAAACAACTCATCCAAAAAACCAACTTGAAAATCATCATATAATGTTGGATCAAAGTGAATACTTATTTGGTGACCTAGATTTTTTATTTCATTAATTTTATCAAAGTTAGACTTGGCAAATGGGTTGTAAAAATCTGATCTTAATAGAAAAAAATAGGTACTTTTTATTCCTAATTCATTTTCTATTCGAGCACCTTGTAATGCTAATTCTACATCATAATCAATGTCGTGTCTTAAAATAATTTGATTGTGAGTAGAATTATATTCATTGAATTTAACAAATCTATAGTCTTGTTTTTGAAATTCAATTAAGAATTCTCTGTAGTTTCTAATGCAATTAGTTTTATTTTGCATCATAATCTTCAATTATTGCATTTACTATTTTTGTACCTGCATCACCATCACCAAAAATATTATTACTATAGTTTATTTCTTTTGTCATCAATTCTTCAAAAGACAATAGAATATTTTCTTTGTTAGGAAAAGTATTTAAACATGCTCCTTCAGTAACCAATTCTGGCCATAAAGGCTTTTCTAACAATAACAGACTTGGTTTTTGGAAAAAATATGCTTCACGTACAACACCTCCACTATCAGTTAAAATTGCGGTACAAGCTTCTAAAAGGTTAACCATATCAAAATATCCAATTGGGTCTATACAAATAAAATCAACTTGTAAATTCATCTGAGCAATTTTTGCTTTGGTACGTGGATGTATTGGAAATACTACTTTGAATTTTTTATTAATTTCATTCAGTGCACTAATGATATCACTTAAAATTATAACATCATCAGTATTGCTTGCTCTGTGTATGGTACACAATAAAAATGGTTCATTTTTTACACCTAATTTTGATAGGATGTCTTTATTTTCTTTTGCTTTTGCTTTATAGAAAAGTGTTGCATCAAACATTACATCTCCAAAATTGAACACTTTTGAATTAATATTATCACTATAATAACCTTCTTTCTTTAGATTGTCAATACCTAACCATGTACAGCAAAAGTTTAATTCAGCCATTCGATCAACAATATATCGATTTATTTCTTCTGGCATGTAATCATCAAAGTTTCTAACACCTGCCTCTACATGAACTGTTTTTACACCTAATTTTTTAGCAGCCAATGCAGCTGCAAGTGTTGAATTAGTGTCACCAAAAACTAATACGTAATCAGGTTTTTCACTTATAATTAGTTCTTCTATTTTTTCCAACATTCTACCTGTCATTGCTCCATGACCAAGTCCATTGATATCTAATTGGTAGTTTGGTGTAGGTATCTCCATTTCTTCAAAAAATATGTTGGACATGTTTTTATCAAAATGCTGACCAGTATGAACAATTATCTCATTTACTCGCTTACTTTTCAGAAATGCCCTAGAAATAACTGCTGCTTTTACGAACTGTGGTCTAGCACCAATTACGGTGATTACTTTTATCATATAAATTCTTTCTTTATTTAATTCTATCTCCTGAACCTTTCCCACTTATTGTGGCGAAAATGTATTCAAAATATTTAATGATAGAAAAATGATTTATCATTTTTCTATCTGTTTCTGCTAGCAATTGAGGTGTCGACATATCAATTTCATTAATTTGGGCCAAACCAGTTATTCCTGGTCTTACATTGTAAACGCCAAATTCTTGTCTAAATTTTATAAGCTCAAATTGATTTTCTAAGTTAGGTCTAGGCCCAACTAAACTCATTTGACCGAGCATTACATTTATTAATTGAGGTAATTCATCTAATTTACTTTTTCGCAAAAAAGAACCAAATGGAGTAATAGCAACTTTATTTACTAAATGTGTTGCTACAGAATTAGTATTAGGATGCATTGTTCTAAATTTTATTAAAGTAAAAACAATTTTATTTTTTCCAACTCTTCTTTGAAAAAATAAAGGTGAACCAGTATCAAAATATCCAATAACTAAAAGAATCAAAAATATTGGGAATAATAAAATTAAACCAATCAATGAGAAAATTAAATCAAAAAATCTAATCATAAATTTAACTTAAAAAATATTTCCAATAACTGGATTGGGATTCCAGTTTATTTTTTTTATTGCAAGTTCAGAAGAAAAAGTAAGGCTGGATTTCATTTTAACAAGTTTATTTGAATTAAATGGAAAAGCTGGAATAAAATCACCAACTTTTGCTAACATTTTCGCAAATTCTAATGGTAAAACTTTAACTTTTTTGTCAAAAGTAAAAGAAATATAATTATCCAATTCTGCAAAACTCGGATGTAATCCATCGGTTAAATTAAATGTTCCCCCTTTTTCGGAAGCTTTTAGAATAATATTTGCAACATCGCTAGCCAATACCATAGAACGTTTAGCAGTACCATTACCAATTCTAAAATAATAGCCTTTTTTGATGCTATTCAGCATCATACCAAAATTTCCTGGTGCGTTTATTCCAACGACCAAAGGTAAACGTAAAATAGTTAATAAAATTTTATGCTTTGAACACCAAGTCTCAAGGTATTTTTCAGCTTGGATTTTGGATAAAGCATAAGCTGAATTTCCTAATAATGGTGCATTTTCCGTTATATTTTCACCAGCTTCAACCCCATAAACTGCTACTGTACTTATAAATACAAACCTGGTAGGTAGTTTATTTATTTTTTCTAAACTCATACAAAGATTCTTTGTTCCATCTAAGTTAACCTTATAAAATGAATCAATTTCAACACTGGTTTTTGGGTTTGAATGTGCTTTTCCTGCATTATGAATCACTAATTCAAATTCTTTGTTATTAAAATCAGGTTTTGAAACGGATAAGTCACAAGATATGCCTTTTTCTTCATTTCGAGATAAAAAAGTGGGTTGATATTCATCAATAACTTTAGAAATATATTTTCCTAAAAAACCATTAGCACCTGTTAGCAGAATTTTCATTTATACTCTTCAAATAATGAAATATATTTATCAGAAAGATATTTTATATTATGATTGACTTTTACAAATTCTCTTCCTTTTAAACCAATTTCTTTTAATTTATTAGGACCTAATTCAAATAATTCAATTATTCCATCTTTTATTGATTCTGCTGAATCAGGTTTAACAATAATACCACAGCCAGAGAGTTCTACAGGATCTTTAATCAAATTATTTGAATCTAAAATTGGCTTTGCAGCAAGCATATAATCAAAATATTTATTTGCAGATACTCCATGTTTCCATAATGGTGAACCATTTCTACCAACAAAACACAAATCAAATCTATCAAGATATGAAGCTACTTGATTTTTTCTTACTTTAGGCAGAAATAAAACATTTCCAAAATCAACACTTAATTCTTCAAGTTCTTTTTTGAGATATCCTTCACCAACTACTACAAAATAAAATCTGTTATCATTTTTCAACAAGCCAGCCGCTTGAATTAAAAATTCTAGAGCATTTGCTAGTCCAATTGTTCCAGTATAACCAATAATAAATTTATCTTTAGGAATTTTATTTAGGAATTCTTCAGGGGCTTCTTCTTTTACTAATACTTCTTCATCTAAACCGTTTGGAATATATACAAATTTTGAACTTGCATTGGCAATTTGATCTAAATGTGAAGCAGCATTAGGCAATAAGGATATTATTTTGTCAGCTTTTTTATAGCCAAACCTTTCAAACCAACCCATGAATCTAACTGCAGGATGATTTTTAGAAATATCCCCTAATAAAACTAAAGTTAATGGCCATATATCTCTAATTTCAAAAAATAATGCTTTGGCCTTGTAACGAAGTTTTAGTAAATATCCAGTTAATATTGGGAAAATGGGCATTGAAGAAACTACAATTATGTCTGGACGACCAAATTGTGTTGAAGGCAAAAAATAAATTTTAAAAGCAAATACTAAAAAACTCCAAAATCTTGAAATTGATTGAGGATTATAGATGGGAGTTTTTACCCAACAAAATTGTGTACCATTAGCATTTTCTATATTAAATTGATTTGGAGCGTGAGGTAGTTTGTTGAAAACATGATTAAATGAACCCGAAACAATAGTAACATTATAACCTTTATCTATCCAGTTTTTACTAAAATAATAATGCCTTTCACCCCATCCAGAATCGGGTGTTCCAGCAAATTGATTAATAATCCAAATATTTTTTTTCATTTTTATTGATTTCCTATTCTTTATATAAATATATTAAGAGAACTAGCTTAAAACTAATGCTGCTTTTAAAAATTGCAGTTGTGCTCCAACTATGGTTAAGATTTTCATTTTTTTCTTTTAACATGGGATATTACTGCCTTGAATTTTCCATTCTGATTTCTTGGTATTTGGTTAGTTTCAGTAATTTTTAATTTAATAGCTCCCAATTGCGATATCATTCTTTTTAATAATTCGTCTTTATCTTTTTGGTCAAGTTTATTTGTTGCAACCAATATTATTTCAAATTCTTTTAAAGTATGTTGGATAATTTGACCTTCAATAATTTTGGACATATTGATAAATATCCCATGAAAACGTACCATTTCTCTGCCATCAATGCCAATTACTGTATCTTCGACTCTACCCATAATTTCATCAATTACTGGCATCTCTCTACCACAATCACATTTTTGGTCAATACTTAGTTTTATTAAGTCGCCTATGCGATAACGAATCAGAGGTTGATCATAATTTAAAAAACCTGTACAAACAGCTTCACCAATTTCACCCGGTAGAGCATACTCCCCATTTTCTTTTATTAATTCAATAATTCCTACATCTGGACTCAAATGCAGTTTACCAAATTCACACTCAGAGATAAGGCCACAAGCTTCTAATCCACTATAGCTATCATAAGTTTTACATCCATATACATTTTTATAAGTATTTCGCATCTCCTGAGTTAACTTCTCACTTGAAGTAATAACTGCTTTTAATTGAGGAGCTTTTAATCCTTTTTCTTGAATAAATCTGGCTAAAATAAAATTACTCATTGCATAGCCAGTCATGTAATCAACATGATACTTTAACATGCCATTTAAATAATCTTGAGCATTCTCAGAGTTGATATGATAAGCAGAAAAATAAACTTGTTTTTCTATCATATTATATCTGTAAAAAGGGCCCTTGGCATTTCCATCTTGTATAATTCTTCTACCACCAATCATACCTCTTGCATTTTTTATACTTAAACCTGCCCAATACCTTATTCGAACCTCAAAGGCCGCACTCCATCTTTGGTGCATTGCCTTTGAAAATAATATTTGAGTTGGTGTTCCAGTACTGCCACTACTTGCATAGAACTCGCCACCTTTTTCCCTAATGTTTGAAAGCAAACTATCTTTACCATGTTTGCGTAAATCGTTTTTTTCTAAATATGGAATTTTATTGATATCTTTTAAATGAAATCCTTCAAAGTCTTCCAAAGTAAATCCTGCATCTTTGAAAGATTGATTGTAGTAGGTTACATTTTTAAATGCATGAAGCAACATTTTTCGTAACTCTTTCTCTTGAAAATCTTTCCATTGATTAATATTGTATGATTCTCTTGATAAGTATTTTTTTAGTTCCTCATTAAACACGCCACCAAATCTTCTTTTGTACCATTTAAATCCGAAAATACTTATCGCAATATTTTGAATAAAAAGCGGTAATTTAGGGTATATTTTATCTTGTATAAATCCTGCCATTTAATTTAAATAAATTAATATATATTTGTTATGATACTTTAAATTAAGACTTTTTTTCGTGTGTGGTTTTGTTTTTTTTTTACTTATCAACTATAATATTATTTAATATTTCTATATGGATTTCCAAATTTAACTACTTAAATTTAGGTAATATTCAACCAAAAAAATCTATTTTTCAAGGTAAAATCTAACTAAAATTTATTATAATATCTTCCCATAATGGTTTTATGTTTCCCCAAGAAAATAATTCTGATTTTATTTTTGCATTTTTAATAATTTCTGTTCTTTTCTTTTCGTCATCAAATAATTTAATTACACAATCTGACATACCTTTGGCTGAATTTGAAGAATCAATTAAAATGTCTTTTTCATTTTTCCATAAAAAGGGAATTTCCCCAACATTTGTTGATACGACAGGCAAACCACATGATATTGATTCTAATACAGCAACGCCAAAACTTTCATATTGAGTGGTATTAATATATACGCTATGTTCATGAAAATAATTATATAAAATATTATTATCAATTGCTCCCAATATTTCTACTGAATCACTTAATTTTTTTGATTCTATATAATTTTCAATTTCTGTTCTTAAACCTAAATCAGGTCCTATCATTGTTAGAGTGGTTTTGGGATGAACCTTTTTAACAATTTCCAAAATATCAATAGCAAGATAAGGCTGATATATTTTAGTAAATGCTCTAACCCATAATATTTTATATGTGTTTGAAGTTGGTTTAAAAGGAAATCTACTCATATCAATACTGTTAGGTAAATAATTTATTATAAATCCCGAATTACTAAAAAAGCTCTGAAGATATTTTGATGGTGAATATATTCTATCCACTTTTTTAAATACTTTAGTACACACTTTTTTATTTGTTTGAAAATATTCAGGTAACATCCCACCATGTAAATTCAATATAACTTTTTTACCTGATATTTTAGCTACGAATACAGAATACCGTGCTATTGAAAAACTTGGACCGCTAAATACATCTACTTGAATTATTTTCTTTCCAGAAAAAATGATTGAACAAAATATATCTATAATTCTTAAAAATTTATTTTCAAAAGAAGAAGAAATGTATGTTTTATATCCAAGTTCGTTGAGTTTTCCACTTACAATTTCTGAAGGCCCTTTGGTTCCTTTTTTCCGCGACAAAAAAGTACCTATAAAAAGAACACCTGATTTTTTTGAATTTTCAGAATAGTTTCCTTTAAACTTTATAAAGTGTTTTTCCCAAATAGGTTTAATTTTTTCAAAAGTGTAATTATTAGAAACACACATACCATTTTTACTTAATTTCAGTCCAAGTGTTTCAGAATTAAATATTGACTCAATTTTGGAAACAAAATCAATTATGTTAAAATTATCAACAAGTAAAATACTTTCACCGTTTTCATAAATAAAAGGAATTTCACCAACATTTGTACTTACAATTGGAATACCACAACTTGCAGCTTCAAGCAAAGCCATTCCAAAACTTTCAAAAGAGGTAGTATTTAAATAAACCGAATGGGTATTGTAATAATTATGCAATTCACTATTTGCAATAGGTCCAACAATTTGAATGTAGCTCTCTAAATCTAGATTTAGGATCTCTTCCTTTACTTGATTTAACATTCCTAAATCAGGACCTACCATAGTTAAAGTGACTTGTGGATATTTATCTTTTAATTCATTGATAATCCTAATTGGAATTAGTGGATTGTAAATCTCCGTAAAAGCCCTTACCCAAAGTATTGAAAAAGGTTTTCGTAATCGACTGGGGTTATTTGGAAAAATGGATTGATCAATATAATTAGGCAAATAATCAATTAGGATTCCTTTTTTATTGAAAAAATCGATGATAAAATGTGATGGACTTAACAATGAATTAGCACGCAATAAATCCTTTTGAATCAAAACTTTATTTTGATTGTAAAAATTCACAAAATTCCCGCCTCTAATTATCAAAGAATAAGTCTTTCCTCTTAATCTAAGAATATAGCCAGCTAAATGAGTAATAAAAAAACTATTACCAGAATAGGTATCTATAAATGTTTCAGAATATTCTAAAAACAATAAGTGAAATACAATTTCGAAAATACGTAAAATTTTTTTTTGTTTTTTTGATACTAGAACTATTTGGTAAGAATCGTCATTTTGGTACTTTTTCGATAATTTCTCAGCAATAGAAATTGAACCTCTATCTTTACCAAGATATGAACCTATAAATAAAACCTTTTCTTTTTCGTTAATTGGTTTCATCCTTTTCCATTTTTACTTGTCCTATTAATTTTGCTGGAGTTCCACCGTATATTGAACCTTCTTCCATTATTTTATTTAACACACTATTTGAAGCTAATAAACAGTTTTTACCTAAGCCACCCCCTGCTAATATAGAACACATTCCTCCAACCCAAGATCCAGACCCAATTTTAATTAATCCTTTACTTTCATTTTCACCATATCTAAAAGACCCATTTTTAAAAGTATGATTTGAGCTTGCTACCATGCAATAAGGGCCGAACATTACATTATTATCAATGTGAATTTCTCCATTTAACCAAGCCCCATAAGCAATATAAATATTATCACCAAATTCCATTTCATATGATTTATAAAAGGTTATATTTCTTCCAAGTCTTAAATTTTTACCACATTTCTTAAAAAAAAAGCTTGCCAAATAACCTCTTAAACGTATAAATACTATATTATCGGGTAGCCAATTTGTTAAAAATAACACAAAGTGTAAAGGCCAAATATATCTAAGATTGTTATTCATTTTATTCGTAAATTTTTCTAATTAGTTCTTTCGTTTGAAATTCTAGGGTATTGGTTTTGGCTAACTCAAATCCATTCTTAATAATTTTAAGTCTTAATTCTTCGTTCGAAACCATTGTTTCAACGGCAGTAACTATTTCTTCAATTATTTTAGGCTGAATAAGTATAGCATCTGCCTTTTCCTTTAAAAAGAAAGGGATTGAACCTACCTTAGTTGCAATTACAGGACAACTATTTGCCATCGATTCCCAAATAGTTCTTGGAAACCCTTCATGATAAGAAGGAATAATATAGATATCAGATTGCCTATACATCCTGTTTAATTCCTCTCCAACCGACATTTTTCCATGAAAAGTCAACTGGTTCTGTTGTCCATTTTGTTTTGCCAATTCAAGTAATTGCTTTTGCACAGGTTGATACTTATTTCCTTCCCAACCTACAATATCAAGTGTATATTTTATTTCAAATTTATTTAATACTCCTAATGCTGAAATTAATTCTATTAGTCCTTTTGCTAAATCAATTCTTCCGGTATATAATAATTTTATTATTGAATCTTGACAGGTATCTTTTCGTTCAAAAAAATCTCTACTTGAAAGGGTAGTAGTTTTAATTTGTGATATTTTTATCACATTAGATTCATATTTTTTAAATAATGCAGGTGAATTTACTAAAATATGTATACGTTGCATTTCTTTTATAAACAAGAAATTATTCCATTTTAAAAGACCTGAAATCAAAAAACTCCTGAGTGATTTCTTTTCCATTTGTTTTCTACTTTCTGAATAATCACCAACTACCATAAACACAATTTTATTATAGTCAAAATAATTACTAAAAAATGGAGCTAAAGGACTAGGAGACCTTACAATTAAATAATCTACAAAAGATATTTCTTTTAGTTTTTCTGATAATATTGATTTGTGAAAAATCATTCTGTGCCAAGCTGAATTTTTAATGCCAAGCGAAACCACTTGAATGTTGTTAGATTTGATTTTGTAATCTGCATCTCCCTTGACTGCATCTTCATGTAAAATAAGAACCAATTTTTTTACTTGAGATGCTAATTCATCAATAAATACACCTAGGAAACTTGGGACATAAATATCCGTATCTTTTTTCCAAAATGGTATATGGTAATAAAAAGCAATTACTTTATTCATTTAGAACTTAATTTGTTTGTTTTTAGAAACGTAAGCCATCCCTATAATTAAATATGTCAAAGTTCCCATAAGAGATGCTATAGCATAAAAATAAATTGATAAAAAAAAGAATGACATTAAAGGGCCGTCCTCAAAACTAATATCATTTACTAGTATTTTTTTAAAAAAATGAATTATAAGGGGCAAAGCAATAATTAAATATATTATAAATCCTATTATGCCATTTTCAGTAATTAGCTGAACATAACTGTTGTGAGCTGATTTATCATTGTATTTGTCTGCACCCTTAGATTGACCATACAAAACTGAACTAAAAGTTTCATTGGTATAAAGCGCATCTAATTTTGCATCGTAATTAGAAAAATTAAATAATCCAATTCCTAGAAATGGATACTTTTCAAAAATTTCTAATCCTTTTTCAATCATAAGTTCCCTAATTAGCCATGATCTATCAGTTTCCAAATCGCCTGCATCCCCTTCTCCTGAAATCAATTCCGATATTCTAGGTGAAATTTGAGCAAAAGGTTTTGATGCTTGTTTTCTAAGTTGTTCTATATCTAAAAATTGAGATATAAAAAAGTTAGAAATTAATATAATAAATATAGTTACTTTAAAAAACTTGGTTGCAGATTTATAAAAAATCCCATAGATTAAAACTGCCTCTCCAAAAATAAGCAAAGCTCCTGCACGACCATTAGATAACAATACTAAAAATAGAACTGAAGGAATAAATAATTTTAATCCCTTTAGTCCATATTTATGGTTTACATAATAAGAAACAATAGGAAATAAAGCAACCATAGTAAAAACATAAGAGTTCCTATTTAAACTTAATCTAAATGGTGGTGGGGTGTTAAAGTTGAAAAAGTAAAAATTTAGATTTAATAGAATTATTCCATAAAATAAGTACTTTGTTATTTTGTAATAAGAGAAATACTTAAAATTATTTATTATAAATAAAGATATTATGATCCAAAATATTTGTTGTATTATTATTTTATATTTAAAAAATTCATTATCAAAAAACCGATCCATTTTTGGTGCACTCACACTTGAAATAATTGCAAAAATTCCAAACATAATGAAAATCATTGATAAATTCGAATTGCTATCAAATAGTTTTATACCATGATCATTGAAATATTTAGCAATTAAAATAAATATTATAAATGTAATATTTAAACCTAGGAAATTTATTGATGGCCAGGCTAAAAAAATAAAAAAAAATGATAGTAATTTATAAAAATATTGATTAAACATGCTTTTATTTTTTATTTATTTCTTTTGTTAATTTTTCTAATACTATTTTACTATCATTGTTTATTAAGCTATTAAATGCATTTTCTCTAATTTTATAATATTCAGAATAATTATACTTAATTTCATTAATTACTTTTGAAATATTTTCATTACTTCCCAAAAGAATTGCTGCATTCCTTTTTTCAAAGAATTGATATGTAAAATATTCCGGAGGGCAGTGAACTAGAATAGGTACACTTGATTGCATATAATCAAATGATTTAGTAGCTAAACAGCTAGTCAATTGTAAAACAGTTCTATGGTCGTTATGTTTGGCAAATGTTAAAGGTAAATATAATAAATCAGCTGAATGCAATGATTCCATCATTTTTAATTGATCATTAAAATATGAATGAGAGATATTTGGTCCAGTCAAATTATTCTGAATAAAAAAAGTTTCGTTATGTGGACTTAAAAAGTGAATTCGGTAATCATTATTATCCCTAAATTCATAAACCAAGTTTTGAAGTAAATCCAACCGATCATATAATATTGTACCAGAAAACAAAATAACAAATGGATTATTAGGCACAATTTGAGGTTTGAAACTATTATTTATATTTATGCAATTTTGTAATACGATAGGATTTAAACCATACAAATCCTTGTAAACTTTTTGCATTCCTTCATTTAGACAAAAAATTTTTTTTGCTCGCTTAAAAACAAGCTTTTGAATCATTTTTTTTAAAGAACTCGTATAATTTTCTGCATATAAATCAGTTAAGTATACATATAAATCTTTATTAAGTATTAAACTTACCAAATACGATAATAAAAAAGAAGTTTCATCTCTATAAACTCCAATAATTTTCTCTGATTTAATTTTCTTTGTTTGAATAATTGCTATTAAAATTGATTTTATGAATAAAAATAATTTAATTATTTTGTTTTCTGGACCATCACTTAAAGGTAAAATTGCATACTCATATGGTATTTCAGTATTTTTATAATCTAAATGAGTTTTTGGCTCTCTGCCCATTACAAAAAACTGTCCTTTCAACGAATTCGATAATAAATTACGAATAACAGTTGCTGAACCACCGTTATCAAATGGAATAGCCTTGCAAATAAAAACAATAGGTGAATTTTGGTTCATTATATTACTTATTTCCCCCAAACTACCCTTTTTATGTAATCTGTATAACTTAAAATAATTCTAACCATTTTATCGGAAACATTTGGCATGCTGTAATCAATAATTGGACGATAGATTCTAGTTAGACTATTTTTTTCGTGTGTTAATTGGAATAATCCTTGTAAAATCCTCTCCTTATTAAGACCGACCATCATTACAGCAGTTTCTTCCATGGCTTCGGGCCTTTCATGCGCTTCACGGATGTTTAAAGCCGCAAAATTTAAAATTGAACTTTCTTCTGAAATTGTACCACTATCAGATAGTACTGCGAATGAATTTATTTGTAGTGCATTGTAATCATTAAAGCCCATCGGTTTTAAAAATTGAATTTCAGGTTGCATTTCAATTGCTTTGCTTTCAATCATTTTACGTGTTCTAGGGTGGGTACTTACAATGATTGGAAATTGGTATTTTTTTGCTATTGTATTTAGACTATCCATTAAATTTTGGAAATTCTTTTCATTACTTATATTTTCTTCTCTGTGTGCGGAAACCACAAAGTATTTATCTTTCTCCAAAGAAAGTTTGTTCAAAATATTACTTTGTTCTATACTTGGTTTGTAATGATTCAATACCTCAAACATGGGAGAACCGGTTTTAATAATTCTATCTGCTGGCAAACCTTCTCTAAGCAAATATTCTCTTGCAATATCACTATAAGTTAAATTGATGTCAGCAATATGGTCAACAATTTTTCTGTTAGTTTCTTCAGGTACACGCTGGTCAAAACACCTATTACCTGCTTCCATATGGAAAATTGGAATATGACGTTTTTTTGCAGGTATAGCACATAAACAACTGTTGGTGTCTCCCAGTACCATAAAAGCATCAGGGTTTATATCGGCCAATAAAGTATCAATTTTAATTAAAATTTGTCCAACTGTTTCTGTAGCTGTGGCTCCAGCAGCGTTTAAAAAATAATCTGGCTTGCGGATACCTAAATCATCGAAAAATATTTGGTTTAATTCATAATCATAATTTTGACCAGTATGAACTATGATATGTTCTATTGCAGGTGATTCATCCATTTTAGCCATTACACGAGATAGGCGAATGATTTCTGGACGAGTTCCGACAACGGTTACTAGTTTTAGTTGTTTGTTCATGTGTTTTTATTAGTCAAAAGTCAAAAGTTAATTATTAAAACTTATTTATTTTTTAGTTTTATCTTTTCCTTTTTTCCTTTGAATTTTCTTTATTTAATTTATGTCGATTGACCTTAGAATATTTTTTAGTTCAGCTCTTTATTTGACTAACTTTTCAAGTTCTTCAGATTTGATTTCTAGTAATTCTTTGATTACTCTTAACCAATAATTGGAATATTTTGCTTCTTTAAGTGATATTCTATTTTTGTTTTTAAAATCCGCAGGTGATGAGGCAGCTTGTGACTCCTCATAATTTGCTCTAACTGAGTTTGAAGATTTGCCTAATTGATATTTTATGATATTGTATTCAGATTCTTTGGTAGTGTTCGTAAAAACTTCAAAACATTTACGTTAAAGTTAAAAGTCTTTTCTAATAAATCATTTTGTTTCATCTAATAATATTACTTTTTTACCTTAAACTTTTTACTTTTACTTTAGACATTCTCAAAATAAGTATCTGGATCCGATGGGTCGTAAAATTCATTGATCCAAAAAATAGTATACAATTCTTCGTCACCGATGTTTTTAATATTATGTGTGTACCAAATTGGCATATCTACATAGGCAGGTTCATTTCCATCTAAATAAAAATCAAAGACTTCATTTGTACCAATTTGTCTGAGTTGTATTAAAGCTTTGCCTTTGATCACTGCAAATCGTTCAATTTTACGAGTGTGGAAATGGTTTCCTCTGGTTATTTGAGGTACTGTTGTTGAAAAGGATACTTGCCCACCAATATTTAACCTGATTAATTCAGTAAATGCACCTCTAGGATCTTTATGACTCACAAATTTGACTGGAAAATGTAATTTGATAGGTATATAACATCTAAAAGTATTGAATAATAAGTAGTCCAGTGAAGTATTTAATTCAGGAATAATTCCTTTTTGTTGGTACTCAATTTGGAAATTTGTTATTTTATTTAAAAGTTTTACTAAAGTGATTTCGTGCTTATGATTTATATAAATAGTTTCTTGAAAAGATTCTTTTTTGATTGCAATTTCAATTTGACCTATAAATTCATTTACTAACTCTCCCACGTATATCAAATTTAATTGGCTGTCACCATTTACTGTTGGTGTTTCTCCATGTGATAATTGGTGGCAAAAAGTGGCTACCACCGAATTATAGTAGGGGTGTCCAAAAGGTCCAAATACATTTGGAATTACTAATCCTGTAAATTTTGCTTGGTTTCTATTGGCCCAATTTACAAATAATTCACGACCTTCTTTTTTTGATTTTCCATATAAATTATCTTTTTCTTCTTGGGTGGAAGAGGAAAATAATATATGCGGTTTTGAGTTAGTTCTTTTTAAGGAAGCAATCAGTTTTTGAACCAATGCTAAATTGGTATCGTAAATGATATTTGCATCATTGTGTCTATTCATGGCTGCTAAATGAATAATTACATCGCAGCTGCTTACAAAGGCATCTAAATCATTATCAACTTCAAAATACTCTTTTTTGAATGCTATTCGTTCAAATTTTTCTGGTGTTAACCCAAGGGTATTATAAATATGTTTGCCTATAAATCCGGCTTGTCCGGTAACTCCTATTTTTAACATTTTTTTTACAGGTAATTAGTGAATAGTAACTAGTGATTTGTAATTGGTGACTGTTAAATAGTAACTAGTTTTGGATATTGAGTGATTTGATTAAACCTTGTAACATTTTTGATAATATTGTTAATTCATTAGTCAATTCTAATTGGATGTCTTGAGAAATGTAGTTTAAATTAACAGAAATAATTAATTGTGTTTCTATTTCAGCAGTACTTGCTAAAGATACATATAGAAATTGTCTAAATTCGGTTTTATTTCTTCTCGCTGCTCCCTCAGCAATATTTGATGGAATGGATATGGCTGCTCTCCTTATTTGTGAAGTTAAACCATACATTTCGTCTTTTGGAAAAGAACTAGTTTGTTTATATACAATAGTTACAAAGTCAACTGACTTTTTCCAAACATCTAAATCTTTATGAATCATTCTTGTGTCTTGTGAATAGTGGCTAGTGATTTGTAACTTTTTGTTTGTAACTAGTTGTTTGTGAAAACTTAACTAATTACTAGTAACCAATCACCAGTTACTAATCACCAAAAACTATAATTGCCAAGTGTTGATATCAAATTTAATATTATCAGTTTCGGATTCTTGAATAGTAAAGTTAGAGAAAACCATTAATTTAGAGTTTTCTTCTAACGCCTTTACACCATTGGCATAACCAGGAGGGATGTAAAGCACTTTACTTTGAGTTTCACTCAGAATTATTTTTTCTATTTGTAGATTTTTGGATGGATTTTCCCAATTATCAGGTTGTACCAATCCAATTAAAAAACTACCTTTTACCAAATAAAACCATTTGCTTTCTTTTTGGTGAGCTTGCCACGCTCTAATAGGGTTTTCTGGACAATTTTCAACAACATAAAAACGTTTAACTAACGTCATGTCAAATCCATTTACATGAAATAATTTGCCTCTATTATCCGAAAATATTCCGCCTTCAATAAGTTTGAAATTATGCAAATTAGTCAAGGTATTGATTGATATTTTGTTCACCCAAAACTTCTTTTCTTATCAAAGGTAATTTGAGTAATAATTTTTTCATACCTTCTACTCCTTGTTGAGTAGTATTATGCGAATGATAATCTTCAATTTTTGATACATCTTGTTCACCTTCAGAAAAGTATTGGGCATAGTTTAAATCACGATTATCAGCGGGAATCCTGTAAAATTCACCCATATCTTCGGCCTTCATCATTTCTTCACGAGTACAAAGTGTTTCAAATAATTTCTCGCCATGACGTGTTCCAATTATTTTTATTTCGTTGTCGGCATTACACAATTCTTTCATGGCCTGCGCTAAATCTCTTATAGTTCCCGCTGGTGCTTTATTTACAAATAAATCACCAGAATTTCCGTGTTCAAATGCAAATAATACTAATTCAACCGCTTCATCCAATGACATTAAAAAACGGGTCATATTAGGGTCTGTAATGGTTAATGGTTGCCCATTTTTTAGTTGTTTTAAAAACAAGGGTATTACAGAACCTCTTGATGCCATTACATTTCCATATCGAGTCAAGCAAACAGTCGTATTAGATAAATTTCTAGAAGCTGCAATGGCTACTTTTTCCATTAAAGCTTTTGATATTCCCATTGCATTGATAGGGTAAGCAGCCTTATCGGTACTTAAACAGATTACTTTTTTTACTTTATTTGCTCCCGCGGCATCTATTACGTTTTGTGTTCCGAATACATTTGTTTTTGTAGCTTCTATTGGAAAAAATTCACAAGAAGGTACTTGTTTTAAAGCTGCGGCATGAAAAACATAATCCACCCCACGCATGGCTCGCTCCACACTTGAATAATCCCTGACATCACCAATATAAAATTTTAATTTATCATTTTGTAATTGATTCCGCATGTCATCTTGCTTTTTCTCATCACGAGAAAAAATTCTGATTTCATCAAAAATATCTGAATGTAAAAAACGATTTAATACTGCGTTTCCAAATGAACCAGTACCACCAGTAATCAAAAGTTTTTTATTTTTTATCATTTTGATTTGATTATTTTGAAGTTTTTTTCCCAACTAGCTGTCATCAATAATAAAAAATGAATATTATTAAATTCATTTCCATCTATTTTTTCTTTATATTTTTCAATGATTTTATTATCAAAACCAAATTTTTCAGAAAAGTCTAAACTTAATTTTTGTTTTAAATATTCTGAGTATTTACTTTTAAACCAATCAACTACAGGTAATTGAAAACCTTGTTTGGGGGTATCCATAAAACCTTTTGGAAGTTTATTTTCAAATAATTTCACTAAAAGATATTTCATTCCAGATGAATTGTATGACCCTCTTCCTGTTTTATTTTTTAATGATTTGGATTTGAAGTTAAATTTAAAATGTGGTGGCAAACTAAAAATAAATTCAATTAGTTTATGATCAATTAAAGGAAATCGGACTTCAATGGATTGTGACATTGAAACAACATCCATATCTCTCAGTAATTGACTTAACATAAATGACCGTATCTCATAATAACTTAATTTATTGAATAAATTTCCTTGATAGTTAGATTCATCAAATTTATAAAAATCTGCTAAATCCTCTTCCAAACTAATATTGCTTTTAAAGAGTTTATTCGCTTCATGTGTTGACATGATGAGTCTATTTGACCAATAATTCAATTTTATGTTTGAAGGATTGCCAAATCTATTAAATAGCTGATTTAAAAATTTAATATTTACACCTTTTTCAAGTCTATTTTTTAAAATCCAATCTGAAATGCAAGAAGGAAGTTTGATTTTTTGTCTTGTTTTATTGAATAAATTTATATTTCTTGGATAGCCTAACATTAATTCATCACCACCTAAACCACTTAAAGCAACCGTTAAATGTTCTTTACTTAAATTTGAAACCAAATATGTATTGAATCCATCTATTGATGGTTGATCAATAGCATTTAGGTAATCATTTAAATATTTATCAATATCATTTACATTAACTTTTTCACAATTATTTTTATACCCTAAATAATTTGATATTGATTTTGCTTTTTCAATTTCATCAAAAAATTTCTCATGATTACCCGTAAAACCAATTGTAAAAGTTTCAACAGATTTTACTTCAAGCTCTTTTAGTTCAGCCAGAATAGATGCACTGTCAAGACCACTGCTTAAAAACACTCCAACTTTTCTATCAGATATCATTCTCAGGCTAATTGATTCCTGATACAATTTCTCGAATTCAATACAAGCTTCGTCAAAACTACCAGTAAAATTTTCTTGAGTTGGAAAATCCCAATAATTGCTGATAAACAATACATTGTTTTTAACTGTAAAATAATGCGCTGGCGGTATAGATAGAACACCTTCTACCATGGTATTAGGATATTGTATTGAACCGTACATAAACAATTGCCTAAGCGCTTTTTTATTTATTGTTGTTTCAATTAAATCACTTGAACAAATTGATTTAAGTTCTGAGGCAAAAATAAAGTTTTCCTCACCCTTAAAATATAAAAGTGGCTTAATACCCATTCTATCTCTTGCACCAAATATTTCTTTTGTTATTTTGTCATAAATAACAAAAGCGAACATACCACGCAAATGTTCTAACATTTTAACACCAAGCTTCTTATAAAGCAACAATAAAGTTTCTGTATCATTACCTGAACTAAAAACCTCATTTTTCAAGAATTCATTTTTTAGGGATTCGAAATTGTAAACTTCACCATTAAATACAATTACATATCGACCATCAATATCATACATTGGCTGATTACCATTTTGAGATAAATCAATTATTGATAGCCTAGTATGCCCCAAAGTAATATTTTCTTCACTAAAAACACCATGACCGTCTGGTCCTCGATGATTTAGTGCTTTTACCATTTTATTTATTCTTTGATCATTCGCACCAATACCAAAAATTCCAGCTATTCCACACATGATAAAATCTCCTTTGCTATTAATTCAGATGGTTTTAAACCCAAAGTATTTTGCTGAAAATAATCGTTTATAACATTTGCATTTTCTTTTATGCTGTTTAAGTTCGATTGAAAATTTTCAAAGAAATTCAGTAGTTGAATTTCACTAGCGCAATGATATGTAAGTCCATCTTGTATAAAATCTGCTTCTGAATAAACCGCTTCATAATCTATTGTTATTACTTTTTTGCCGAGGGCAATTGCCTCTATCACACTTGTTGATGCTCCTGAAATTATCAAATCAAATTCTGTAATTAGTTCTAATGTATTTTTTTTTGCAGCTTTTAGCTCTTCGTTTGATAAGTACTTAATATGTGTATTTTCTACAATATTTTTTGAAAAAGCATCTTTTGGATGTGGCTTTAAAACAAAATTTATTTCTGTGTGAAGTTCAGACAAACGTATTAAAGATGTTAAAATTTCTTTGTGATGATTTAATGAGTATGAATGACCTGGACCAGAAAGTAGTATCAATACTTTCTGATTAAACACCTTAGTTAAATTTTCATTTACCTCCAAGTTTTCGAGGTATGGAGCTCCAGAAACCAAAAATTTTGTATTTGTTAAATTTAATGTTTCCAAATGATTTTTTGTTCGTTGTCCATATACAAAATAGTTTTTAACTAATATTTCGTTGTACAATGGATTTAAACTATTCATACTTCCATGTTGGATACAAAATGTTTGAACATTTTTTTCTGTTGAGTTTATTGTTAAAGCCCTATTTTCCAATATTAAATCATTTCCAACAATTACTGCTTTTGGCGAAATAATCCAAAGAATTACTTTACTTAATTGGTTGAAATAATTTGCTCGATTATAAATTTGTTTTTCCTTGCTTTTTGAAAAAAAATTAAATAATGTGAATACTGGAAGTTCAATAAATTTAAAACCAGTTTCAACTATTTCTTTCCTTAACCTAATTTTTGTTGAAACAAATAAAATGTTGTGTTCACCATTGTTTTTAATGGCAATTGCCACTGGCACCATTTGTTTTAAATGTGTTTCATCTAATGGAAAAAATAATATTGTTTTTTTTTTTTGAAAAATGAATAGAAAAAAAGTAATAAATGAAATATATAAATTTTTTAATAACTTTTTTGGATATAAAAAAGTATTAGCATTTTCATCAAAGTTATTTATTTGACTAATTAGATCTGATATAGCAATTTGTATAATTCTATTGTTTAGTATAGAACTTTCGCTGTAAAGTTTAAATAATTTATATTTTTCTTTTAATGACAAACTATTTTTTTTTAGGTTATATGATAAATTATTAAAATGATTTATTGGAAAATCAATTCTAAATCAAACCGAAGTTTCTTTATAAATTGAATGGTAAATGGAAACTACCTTTTTAATGTTAATATCCGCATTAAACCTGTTTTTTGCCTCTTGGTAAGCCTGAAAACTTATTTTTTTATATAATACTTTATCATTTAGCAATTGATTAATTTTTTTAGCTAAATCTTTTGAATTTCCATTTACAAATGTTAATCCTGTTTCTTCATCAACTATTACTTCTTTTGTAACTTTAAAATTTGTCCCAATTGTTGGAATTCCCATAGCTTGAGCTTCAATTATTGGTCTTGAAAAGTGGGGAACTGTTGCTGGCCAAACCAATATATTTGATGATATTAACAATTCAGGAATGTCATTTCTTAAACCCAAAAAAGTAATATATTTGTCTATTTTGTACTTTGAAATAAGATTTATGCATTTATCAGACATACTTCTATTCCAATTGAACCTTTGGTTTTTTTGATTTGGCTGATTAGGAGGATACCCGACAATTACAAAGTGAATATTTGAATTATGATTTATAATTTGAGGTATAGATTCAATTAATACATCAGCACCTTTACTATGTACAACACCTCCTAGCATTAAAATTATTTTAGTGTTAGGAGGTAGATTTAATTCTTGGTGAAGTTTATCTTGAACAGTTTCAGAGTTAAATTTTTCAAAATTCAGAAAATTGTAAACTACATTACCATTTTTGGGATCACCAATAGCCTTCAAATCCTGTTTTGAGATTGCAATTATTTGATTTGCACATTTCGATATGATTTTAGTAACAATGTATCTTCTTACTCCAAAAACTCCCTTTGAAATAGGTTCTCTCACATGCCATACAACATTTTGTTTAATTTTTTTACATGCTAATCCTACAGCTAACATAACAGAAGTATTTATGTGAATTATATCTACTTTTTGATTTAACAAATATTCAGCTATTGATCCTACACTTTTCAGCATTTTTATAAACTGGAAAATTGGCTTTAAAGGTATTCGACCAATCCATTTAATTTTCCCATTTTCAGCATGCTGAAAGTGAGTAATTCCAAACAAATGATCTATTTCTATATTATTGTTCTTGAATAAATCAGAGGCTGGTCCCTCTTTATCTAAAAATAATACTTTTGATTGAAATTGATCCTTTGGTAGATTTTGAATTGTAAATAACATACTATTTGTAGCACCGCCCAAAGCAGTGGTATGATGTATATATAATACCTTGATTTTATTGCTTAAATTCATTTTTTTTTACTTATATTACAATGAATTAGTATTATAAAAATTTTTTTTCTGTTTTCAATTTAGAAAATTCTTCTTTGTTTCTGAATCGAATAATTTTTGCTGGATTACCTCCAACTATAGCGTAATCTGGAACATCTTTAACTACTACAGAACCAGCTGCTATTATAGCTCCTTCTCCGATTGTTATGCCAGGAATAATAGTAACATTATTACCACACCAAACAAAATCTTTTATAATTACTGGTTTATTGTTTCTAACTTTGTCATAAGGAATGGAAGTTGCATTTTCAAAATTATGATTAGTAGAAATTATAGTTAAATTTACACCGGTATGAAAATAGTTACCAATACTAACTTTTCCTAAACCATTTATAAATACATTATCGTTAAAATTTACATTATTTCCCAAAAAAACATGTTTGCCAAAACCTTTAAAAGTTCCATTAACTGTTAACATATCTCCACATTCAGAAACACTATTTCGCATACGTATTGATTGAATTTCTTTGTAGTTTACTGCATTTTTTACTCTTTGAATAAGACCTTCAGTAAAGAAGATAAATGCACGTTGTGTTAAAGTTAATTTCACTTTCAAAATTTTAATATTTTTAATAAATTATGCTTTTTGTTAAGGTAAAAAGTGCCAGAAATTATAATCAAGCCAGAAATTAGTATTTTAAACACAATAAAATTTTGGAAATAAGTGTTGACATAAAAACCAATAACAAAAATAAAACAAATAGAGTTTAAAATTAAAAACCATTTGTATTTTATTGAATATAATTTTTGAGCATAAATTAAATTACCTAAAGCCATTACTAACCATGATAGAACAATAGAGATGGCTGCACCTGGAATACCAAAATGTTTAATCAGCCAATTATTGCTAATTAAAACAGTTAATAATCCTGCTCCACTAATAATAGGTCTGTAAATTGGGTTTTTAGCAAATTCTAGGCCTGATGAAAACATAAAATATAGCCCCTGTGCAAAAGGAATCAGCGCCATATAAAATACAAATGGTGCAGCGGTGTGGTAATTTTCAGTAGTCATTAGTTTTAATAAATCACCTCCAAAAAAGGTAGTTATGATTACCAAAAAACCAAATCCAATCACAAACAAATTCATGATTCTACTAAATGTTAGTTTTGGATCTTTATCCGTTTTTATTATTTGATATTTATAGGGTGCATAAGCTTGCTGAAACATTGTTAACATCAAAGTTAATGGAAGTGTAAACTTTAAACTTACTGCATACAAACCTAATTCATTTAACGATAATATTTGTTTTACAGACCACTGTGAGTATAGTGGAATGGCAAATGCAAATATTTGTGTTGGTAAAGCAGGTAAACAATAAATTAGCAATTCCTTGCTTTTGCCTAAATTGAAATTTTTAAAAGAAGTGATTGGCACATTCAAAACAAGATAAAGCGATGATAGTAAGGTACCAATGATGCCTCCAATCATGGCTCCTTTTACTCCTAATTGAAAATAAACCACTAAAATTAAAGTTGGAATGATAGAACCAAAAACGTTTAACATACTTGCTAAAGCAATTACTTTTACCTTTCTGTTAATTCTTAGATAAGCCCTTGGAATTGATGCAGTTGAAGCGAATACCCCATTAATTATTGCTAAAAATAAATAAATAATAGGGCTCTTTTCAACTATGGCAAAAGTATTTATAGATTTACTGAAAATAATGGTAAGAATTGTAATAACAATTATTGATATGATAGTTATAAGTTGTGCTGAACCAACATATATTTTTTGTTCATCCTCATTTTTACACATTCCTACAAATCTGTATGTGGCTGAATCTAAACCTATGTTCATTAATAGGCTCAACGAAACAATTACCAATCCCATAATGTTTAAAACCCCATAGTCTTCTGGGCTAAGGTATTTGGTATATAATGGTATTAAAAAAAAGCTAATTGCTTGACCCAATATTTTGCTAACTCCATAAATGGATGAGTCTTTTGCGATGTCTTTAATTTTATTTCTTAACAAGGTTTTTAGGTTTTGAGTATTTTATGTTAGCTTTTATGTTTTGATGAAAACAAGAACTGTGCAAATTCAAAATCCATCATGTCATTAATATCTACTGATGTTTCCTCTGGCATCACATAACCTAATGATTTTTCGCCAAAGGTGATTCCTTTTAATAAATTTTCTGTTTTAAAAACATACACAGCACAATTTCTTACATAAATATCTGGCAGTTCATGTGCTGATGTTTTTTGTCCTTCATCTACCAACCAAGGTTCAAGAATTGCACCATTCATTTTTTTTAATTTGTGTGGATGAATCATGTGAGGTAATTTTACCACACTCACAGCCGAATCTCCATCTTCGTAATTTTTTAATAATTGAATGGTTGCATCAATATCTTTTCCTTTTCTTAATGGACTGCTAGCTTGAATAATTACTATCCAATCATACAAAGTTCCTTTCGATTGATAATGATTAATTGTTTGAATCATGTAATCAATTGCAGGAGATTCGTCTGTTGCCAATTCAATTGGTCGCGCTAAAAAATCTACATTGTAAGACTCATATTTTTTAGCAATTTCTTCAACTTGGGGAGCATCTGAATTTACCACAATTTTATCAACCAGTTGCGAGTCCATTGCTTGCTGAATGGCTAAATCTACCAATGTTGTATTTGCAAATGGTCTAAAATTTTTTTGTGGTACTCTTTTAGAACCTTCTCTTGCAGGAATAATTGCTAGTATTTTTGTTTTGTTGTTACTCACTTGCAATTGTGCTTTTTAATTTATTAAATAAAAACATCTCCGTTTTTTCAAACGATTCCCATGTATTGCCGCCTATGTGTGGCGTAATAATTAAATTATTGTTTTGAGATGCGTATGCTATTAATTTATTTTGGGTAATGTCAAATTCATTTTCAATCACATCTAATGCGGCACCTTTTATCTTTTTATTTTGTAGGGCTTCTAACAATGCCTCACTATTCACAATCGCACCTCTTGAAGTATTTATCAAAACAGAAGTTGGTTTCATTTTTTCAAAAATGGCTTTGTTAATTAAGTGATGAGTGCTTTGTTCGTAATTCACATGAATACTTAATATATCAACCATTGCAACCAATTCCTCGATTGAATTTGTTTTTGCACAATTAGAGTTATCAAATTCTACCACATCATATCCATAAACCTCTGCGCCTAATGCATTAAAATATTGTGCAGTTATTTTTCCTAATCTGCCAACACCTAAAATGCCTACTTTTTTTTCAAAAATTTCGCTTCCTTTAAACAAATCTCTTTGCCAATTGTAGTTTTTTACAGAATCTATGGCTTGCGGTACTTGCCTTAAAAGTGCTAGTGTAAGTGCAAGCGTATGTTCTGCAGTTGCTCTTACTTTCTTTAAAAATTCTTTTTCGCCTTTAAGCGACAAAACTTTTATTCCTCTTTTTGCGCAAGCATCTAAATCTATATGATCAATTCCAGTAACTGGACAAAGAATGTATTTACAGCGGTTGTTTTCAGGAAAATCAGATTCTTCAATTTTAAATTTTAGTCTGAACCAAAATACATCGTAATCCTCTAAACATTTTTTTAGCTCCGTTTTTTCAGTTTCAATAACATCAACCATTGCAATTTCTTTTAATTTAGAAATTACACCTTCGCTAAAATTTTCAGTTTCTGCAATTCTTATTTTGTACATACTATCTCAATGAATAGGTATGTGAGTTATTCTTTCCAGCGGGAGCATCATTGGTGTCAATCCTTTTAAGCAAAAAAGGTTGTTGCTTAAAATCTTCATTTTCATTAATACCTCGCCACATGGTTAATGCAAAAACGGCATTCGAATCAATAAAATGTTCTGTGGTACTTACGTTTACTGCTGCCGTGCTTCCATAAGGATATGAAAAAGAAAGTATGGGTTTTTGAGTAAGCTGCTCTAAGAAGTTTATTGAAGTTAAAATATCATTCTTTGCATTATTACTTTGTGCTAAGGGAATATGCGCATGACCATGTGAACCAAGCATATTGGCATTTGCCAAGAATTGTATATCTGATTCATTCATGTATAATTCATTCGAAAATAAAGACTCATTTGGAAACAATTTATTAAAAGTGTTATTTATGAATGAATCTTTTGCTTCGCTTGTCCATTTAAAATTTAATTGGTATTTAATTTCTCTGGCAAGTTCATTATCGTATTTGTATTGATTTACGGCTATTTCTTTATCAATTTGGGTATATTCATAAGAAGGCTCTTTCTGCAATAATTTGATAAGTTCATTATCTTCAATGTTTGCTCTAATAAAATGTAATTTATGAACATCTAAAACTTTGCCTTCCATTATTGGCATTGTAGGTACATAAAATATAGCTGGTATATTGTTTTCAGTTAGCCAATTAAACGCAGACATTTGTTGTTTGAGTCCATCATCAAAAGTAATTAAACAATACTTACCTTCTGGAAATTCTTGTTCTTGAATTAACTTAGCCAAGTTTGTTTGACTAATAAATTGGTACTCTTTTGAAATAACTTTCAACTGATTTTCAAAAAATGAAGGCGTTACAGGATATATACCTGATTTGTATTGTTGATTTCCGTAATAATGAAAGTTAACAATTAATAATTGCATAGTTAAAAATCACTCTGAACACTCAAACCTTGTTTTGTTTTAACTGTTCTTTTTTGTGCTTCAAATAATTTATTTTCCTTGGTTTGAAAACGGTCACCTTCCTTTATTTGGCGCATCAAAGAATTTCCATATTCATCTTTGCAATCTTCACAATATAAAGTTCCTCCTTCAACAGCAATTGCTAAATAATGCAACTCATCAGTTTTTCTAACCCTAAATATTAAACCAAATTGGAAAGGATGAAAATGTGCATCATGTTGAAAAAAACACTTTTTTAAGTGTACTTGTTTTCCTCTCCAAGTGGTCAAAGCACCCAAGTATGGCTCATCGAAAGCTCGCACAAACAATTCAATATCATTTCCGGTCCAACTCCAATTTATCCAAGCATTCAAATTTGTTTTTAATCTTGGCCAGTAGGTCGATAAGTAATGTGGTTGCTCCGATGTTTTTGATAAATCAACGTTTCCTTTAATCCATTCTAAACACAATTCAGTTGCTAATATTTCTTGTTGTATATTATATTCAATCAAATAATCAAATGGAAAATGACAGCTTGCTGGATAAATAAACTCTTTGCTCATCAAAACAGGTCCAGCATCAGGCTCTCTAACAATTTTATGTATAATTGAATTACCTAAACGTTTTTTATTTAAAATTAACCATGATACTATGGTTCCTCCTTTATCTTGAGGCAACGGTGTTCCATGAATATTAAAAATTCCAATTGGGTCAAAAGCTGATAAAAATTCATCATTAAAAATCCAAGGGGCTCCAGCCGAAATAATTAAACGTTTATTTGTATCTGCTAGAATAAGTTTTTTTAATTCAATTGTATTATCAACTTTGATAAAATTGTTGCCAATAATTTCAGTTTCAATTGTACTATATACTTTAAAAGGTATTTGCCTTTCAAACAATGTATTTGCTAAATTAATAACAATTTGGTTATTTCCTAATAAATGTATCATTAAGTGAGATCGAAATTATTGTTTTTGCAATATTCATTCAATTCCTTGAACTCAGAACCAATTTTACGACCAAGATACATAGGCATAATTTCTGAGCCGAATGACAATTTGAACTTAGTTATTCCAGATTTATTTTCTTCTTCCAATGTAATTCCACCTAAATCTAACCATTGAAATCCGTTATTAAAGCCCCAACGCGTTAATTCATAAACAACTCTCCTAGAAGCGGAAGAGAAAACAACTTGTTGTAAATTTTGATATTTAAGAGATTTTCTTGAACTAAAAATACGACCAACTCTTAAAAAATCCTTGTAGTAATAAGCAGTCATCCCTGCAATCAATTCATCTAAATATCTTACACAAATAACCAAACTTGATTCTAATTCTTGAGGTGGTACAGGGAACCAGTTTCTTTCTGTTTCACATTGTTTATGAAAGCGAAATAATTCTTCTATCGGAGTTGTATTAATTTCTATAGAAATCTCAGCGGATTTTAAACTTCTTCTAACTTCATTTCTGCAAGTAGGTTGAAAGGAAGCTATTTGTTTCTCTTCACTTTCCAATATTTTTACCCAAGCACTTTGTTTTTCAATTATTTCAAGACTAGAGTTTAAGGGGTATTTATTATTACTTACAAAAAAAGAATAATCTAAACCTTGACTTAAATTATTTAAGTCTAATTCTGAAAAATCAAATGCTGTAAACCTGCCGTAAGCATTATTAGGAAGAGTAACTTTCATCAATAACTTAAAATTTTATCAAATGTTGGTTTCCAATTACTAATTACTTCAGCAATATTTTTTCCGGCATTGCCGTCACCATAAATTAAACTGGATTGGTAAGATTGTTTCAACATATGCTTTTTTACAGCATTTATAATTTCTTCCGCATTATAATCTGTATCAATTATATTTTCATTTCTTTCTCTTCCTACCTGCCTTGAACCAATATTTACAACTGGAACACCTAAATATGCACATTCTCTGATTCCAACTGAACTATTTCCAATTAAACAAATAGAATTTTTAAGTAATTCTAAAAAGTCGGTTGGTTCCATGTTTTTAAAGAAATGAATATAGGAAGTTTTGTCAGGATTATGTTCTCTAAAAGCCCTTAAACCTTTTGAGGTTCCATCTGAACCTGCGTCTACATTTGGCCAAAACCAAAGCGTTGGAATTTCTAGCGAACAAACTGCTTTAATTGTTTCTTCAATATGAACCCTACTTTGCCCGTGTTCGGTAGTTACAGGGTGCTGCATAACCACTAAATAACCACTTTTTAAACTAATATTTGCTCCTACACCGCCATATTTTAAAAATGGATCAAAACTTAATTCTTTTGATTGTAAAATATCTTTGGCTAAATCAATACTTGGACATCCTGTTTGAATAACAGACGAAGGGTTTTCTCCTAACTTTATTACTCGTATTTTAGCTAACTCAGATGCAACTAAATGCAAATCTGCAAGTTTTGTTATTGCATGACGAACTTTTTCATCAATATTACCAGTAACTTCACCACCTTGTATATGAATGAGTGGAATATTCATATAAGATGCTGCTATCGCTGTAGCCATTGTTTCAAAGCGATCGGCAACTGTAACAACAACATCAGGTGAAAGATTATCAAAAACAGTGGATAGTTCAAGAATACCAATACCTGTGGTTTTGGCAGCTGCAGTTAAGTTTTCACCTTCTAAAACATTGAAAACTTTAGCACTAATTGTAAATCCGTCATTTTCAATATAATTAACTGCTGAGCCATATCTATCCAATAATGCAGAAGCTGCAATTACTAGCTGCAATTCTAAATTAGGATGCTCTAGAATTGCTTTTAATGCGGTTTTTATTCTGCTATAGCTAGGTCTTGCAGTTACTACAACACAAACTTTTCTTTTATTCGTCATGTGATATCATTTTCATTGATAAATGAATTAGCCGATAAATTCGAATTCCATTTTTTGCCAATAATATTTTCAAAATATTTGGCGGAAATACCTTTATCTCCTGGTTTTTTACTTTCTAAATCGCTAATTGAAACTAGATTACCTTTTTTTACATCAACTTTTGTAGCTAAAGATTTACCAAACATTGTTTTTATTTGAGTAAAATTTGAAATATCTTCTTTTTGGTTTGGAGTATTCAATGAAATATTTATTGCTCTTACTCCTTGAACCAATTGAGAAATTTGTTCAATATTTAAGGATGCCTTAGCATCTGGTCCAAACATATTATGGTTAAAAACAGCATGGAATTCTAATATATCGGCACCTAAAGTTGTGGCGGCTAAACAAGCAAAAATATCACCAGAATGATCAGAAAAACCTACCTCTATTTGGTATCGTTCTTTCATTTTTTGCATTACATTCAAACCCCACTGCTCAGGTTGGGTAGGGTAGGCAGTTGTACATTGTAATAAACTAATTTTATTGTTGTATTT
>CAMBYC010000008.1 GCA_945871875.1 Sphingobacterium thalpophilum | reverse complement strand
GTATCAATGATTTTTGAGTTTCTGATATCACTGACATTTTCTTTGAAAGTTACACCTTTCACCAAAACTTTTACATTATTGGTATCAGGAGCATATCTAAACACGTGCATGATTACTTTACGAGCCACATTCTTGGCCATATTGTCGTTAATAAAACGAGAGGCTGAAATTACTTTTGCATCATAACCCAAAGCTTCTGCTTTGTGTGTAAGATAATATGGATCTACACCGATACAATGACCTCCAACTAAACCTGGAGAAAATTTTAGGAAATTCCATTTCGTACCAGCTGCTTCCAATACATCATAAGTATTGATGCCCATTTTGTCAAAAATCATTGACAATTCATTCATCAATGCTATATTCAAATCTCTTTGAGTATTTTCTACAATTTTTGCTGCTTCTGCTACTTTTATAGAGGTTGCTCGGTGAACACCAGCATCAACTACAAGTTCATAAACTTTTGCAATTTCTTCTAAAGATTCTTCATCACATCCTGAAACAATTTTAACAACCGAACGTAATGTGTTTTTCTTATCTCCTGGATTGATTCTTTCTGGAGAATAACCCAATTTAAAATCTCTAATATTTGTTAACCCAGAAATTTGTTCAATAACTGGCAAACAATCTTCTTCAGTACAACCAGGATATACAGTAGACTCAAAAACTACATAATCACCTTGTTTTACCACTTTGCCAACAGTGGTAGATGCACTGATTACTGGCTTTAGATCTGGCACATTAAATTTATCAACTGGAGTGGGAACAGCAACGATAAAGAATCTAGCTTCTCTGAGTTTCTCAATGTCTGAGGTAAACTCGATGTCTTTATTATAAAAAGTTTCCTTTTCAACTTCTTTGCTAGGATCAATAGCATTCCGCATCATTTCAACTCTGCGTTCGTTGATATCAAAACCTATAACAGAAGCCCTTTTTGCCAATTCTAATGCAATTGGTAATCCAACATAACCCAATCCAATAATGCCAATTTTAGCTTTCTTGTCAAGTATATCTTGATAAATACTCATAATAGAATATGTTTTATATAAGGTACGTTTTAAACTGTAGGATTAAAATTCTTTAGGCTGCTTATACAATTCCTCTGGAGGAAGTGATTTAAAGTAATTGTAAGTAATGGCCAATCCCTCCGCTCTATTTACTTTGGGTTCCCATCCTAAAATTACTTTTGCCTTTGTAATGTCTGGTTTACGTTGCTTTGGATCATCTACTGGCAGTGGTTTATAAGCAATTTTTTGGCTTGTACCAGTTAATTTAATGATCTCTTCAGCAAACTCTTTAAGTGTAATTTCTACTGGATTACCGATATTTACTGGATATACATAGTCACTCATCAACAAACGATAAATACCTTCAACCAAATCATCCACATAACAAAATGAACGTGTTTGTGAACCATCTCCAAATACAGTAAGGTCTTCTCCACGCAAAGCCTGACCAATAAATGCTGGCAATGCACGTCCATCATTTAGGCGCATTCTTGGACCATAAGTGTTGAAAATTCGGATAATTCTTGTTTCAACTTTGTGAAAGGTATGGTAAGCCATTGTGATGGATTCCATGAATCGCTTTGCTTCATCATAAACACCTCGTGGACCAATAGGATTCACATTTCCCCAATATTCTTCTGTTTGCGGATGAACCAATGGATCTCCATAAACTTCAGAAGTTGATGCAACCAAAATTCTTGCATTTTTAGCTTTCGCTAATCCAAGTAAATTATGAGTGCCTAATGAACTAACTTTCAAAGTTTGAATTGGAATTTTTAAATAATCTATTGGACTTGCAGGTGATGCAAAGTGCAAGATATAATCCAATTGTCCTGGAATATGAACATATTTTGAAATATCATGATGATAAAATTCAAAATCTTCTCTTTTAAACAAATGCTCAATATTCTTTAGATCTCCTGTTATTAAGTTATCCATTGCAATAACGTAATAACCTTCTTTCAAAAATCTATCGCAAAGATGTGAACCTAAAAAACCAGCGGCTCCAGTGATTAGTACTCTTTTCTTGTTCATGAGTATATTTTAGTTAATTTCTTGTGTGCTTGGTCTACCAATGCTTTCATAATGGAATCCTAAAGCTTTCAATGCTTGAACATCAAAAAGATTTCTTCCGTCAAAAATTGCTTTGTTGTTAAGCGCTTGAACAATTTTTATAAAATCTGGTGTTCTAAATTCATTCCACTCTGTTGCAATAATTAATGCATCTGCATTTTCTAAAGCTTCGTATTGTCTTTCAGCAAAATTGATGGTATCGCCTAAAAGTTCTTTTACGTTTGGCATTGCCTCTGGGTCAAATGCGGTTACAGTTGCTCCAGCATTTAATAATTCTTCGATAATATATAAAGCTGGTGCCTCACGAATATCATCAGTATTTGGCTTGAAAGCCAATCCCCAAATTCCGAAATGCTTTCCTTTAATGTCGTTATTAAAATACTTCATAATTTTAGGAACCAAATGCTTTTTCTGCTTTTCGTTCACATCCATTACCGCATTAAGAATTTGGAAATTATAATCTACTTCAGTAGAACTTTTTACCAAAGCCTGTACATCTTTAGGGAAACAACTTCCACCATATCCAATACCAGGGAACAAGAAACGCTTTCCAATTCTATCATCAGAACCAACCCCTCTTCTTACCATATCCACATCTGCATTCAAACGCTCACACAATTGTGCAATTTCGTTCATGAATGAAATTTTTGTAGCCAAAAATGAATTAGCAGCATATTTTGTTAACTCCGCAGAACGCTCATCCATAAATATAACTGGATTTCCTGATCTTACGAATGGACCATACAATTCAGTCATAACTGCTTTTGCTCTGTCAGATCTTGTTCCAACAACTACTCTATCTGGCTTCATAAAATCTTCTACTGCAACGCCTTCTCTTAAAAACTCAGGGTTAGAAACTACATCAAAATCTCCTTTAAAATTTTCTGCAATTGCAGCCTGAACTTTTTCTGCAGTTCCTACAGGAACAGTACTTTTATCTACTATAACTTTATAATCGGTTAATAAATGTCCCAATTGTTTTGAAACACCTAATATATATTTCAAATCTGCAGATCCGTCTTCACCTGGAGGTGTAGGCAAAGCAAGAAAGATGATAGCTGCATCTTTAATACCAGCCGCTAAATCTGTGGTAAAATTTAATCTACCTTCTTTTAGGTTTCTTAAAAATAATTTCTCTAAACCTGGCTCATAAATGGTAATCTCACCATTACTAAGTTTCGATACTTTTCTTTGATCGATGTCAACACAGATTACATCATTTCCGGTTTCAGCAAAACATGTTCCGGTTACTAGGCCTACGTATCCAGTTCCAACAACTGCAATTTTCATTGTTTTTTTTTTAGTTATAAAATTTTAAAGTACGAATTCATTAATTTTTTGTGTGATGTAATCAATTTGCTCTTCATCTAATTCTGTATGCATGGGTAATGATATTACTCTACGGGTAATTAAATCAGTTACCGGCAAATCAATTTGTTCATTTGCAATACCTTCAAACATTTTTTGACGATGTGCGGGCACTGGATAATAAATCATTGATGGAATTTGATTTGCTGCCAAAAAACTGTTTAATCTGTCTCTATCAACATTATCCAACAACAATGTGTATTGATGAAACACATGGTTACTATATGATGCTGTAACTGGAACAGTAATTTTTGGATTTAACCCCAATCTTTCACTATACATTGAAGCTGCATTTTGTCTTTTTTTAATATATCCATCCAACAAGGGAAGTTTGATATTCAAGAAAGCAGCCTGCAAAGTATCAAGCCTTGAATTACACCCTACTATATCGTGATAATAGCGAAAAGATTGTCCATGATTGGCAATTTTTTTTAATTTTTCTGCAAAATCATCACTTTCTGTGAAAATTGCACCCCCATCTCCATAGCATCCCAAGTTTTTTGATGGAAAAAATGAAGTTGTTCCAATTGTACCTATAGTACCAGTCTTTTTAGTTGTTCCATCAGAAAAACGATATTCTGCACCAATTGCTTGAGCATTGTCTTCAATTACATACAAATTGAATTCTTGCGCAATCGCCATAATTTCTTCCATTGGTGATGATTGTCCAAACAAATGAACCGGAACAATCGCTTTTGTTTTTGGTGTAATTAAAGAACGCAAATGTTTAGGGTCAATACAAAATGTTATGGGATCTATTTCCGCAAAAACTGGCTTCAATTTTAATAATGCTACCACTTCGGTTGTAGCTATATATGTAAATGATGGTGTAATTACTTCATCCCCAGGCTGTAAATCCAAAGCCATCATTGCTATTTGTAAAGCATCGGTTCCATTGGCACATGGAATTACATGTTTTACACCTAAATAAGCCGATAAGCTCTCTGTAAAATCTTGAACGGGTTTGCCGTTTATAAAAGCTGTACTTTCTAATACTTGTATAGCCGCAGCATCAATTTCTGTTTTGATGTTTTGATACTGCGTTTTCAGATCTACCATGTTTATTGGTCGCATAATGTTATAGTTTTGCAGCACAAAAGTAGTTATTTCAATTTGTGCTTTAAAAGATAACTGCCTCATTTGAAACAATTAATCTAATGCAATAATGATTTTGTATAATCTATTGATTTTTTTATACGTTAAATTGATTCAATTATTTGCTTTGAATAATGCTAAAGCCAACCAATGGACTATCGGAAGGGCTAACTGGCAATCAAAATTGGCAAAAGGTTTATCTTCAAGAAAATCTAAAACCATTTGGATACATTGTGCTTCTTTAGGCGAATTTGAACAAGGCAGGCCTATCATCGAATCAATAAAAAAAATTTATCCTGAAACTTTTATTTTACTTACATTTTTCTCCCCTTCCGGCTATGAAGTAAGAAAAAATTATGCTTTAGCTGATTTTGTTTGTTATCTACCAGCCGATACCCCAAAACAGGCAAAACAATTCATCAATATTGTTCAACCTGAACTTGTAATTTTTGTAAAATATGAATTCTGGCTAAATATGCTTGAAGTTTTAAAACAGAAAAACATACCCGTTTTACTTACTTCAGCAATTTTTAGAGAAAATCAAATCTTTTTTAAATGGTATGGCGGCTTGTGGCGAAATGCACTTCATGGGTTCAAGCATATTTTTGTGCAAAATCAGCAAAGTGCAACTTTACTTGCTACTATACAACTTGAAAATTTTAGCATTGGCGGAGATACTCGTTTTGACAGGGTCGTGGAAATTGCAAATCAATTTATAGCCATCCCACAAATTGAAAAGTTTTGCAATAAAAAATCTGTTTTGGTAGCTGGAAGTACTTGGCCTACAGATGAAATCTTGTTGTCAAAATTAGCAAATGCTTTTCCAAATTGGAAAATGATTGTTGCTCCGCATGAAATTGATGAAATTCATCTATCAAACTTAGAAAAATCATTTCAACAATCTTGCCGATTTAGTGGTTTGATAAATTTATCTGAAAAAGAATTAGAATCAATACAGATTTTGATAATTGACAATATCGGCATGTTGTCGAAATTGTACAATTACGCCAACATTTGCTATGTTGGCGGAGGCTTTGGATCAGGAATTCATAATGTTCTTGAAGCAGCTGTTTATGGTAAACCCGTATTATTTGGACCCAAATTCCACAAATTTGATGAAGCCAAGGCATTGATTAAAGCTGGTGGTGCATTTTCTATCCAAGATGAAATAAGCTTATTCAACAAGTTTTCCAATTTGAAAGACAATAGCACTTTGATGGTCAAAACTGGATCGTTTGCAGGAAATTTCGTTCATCAAAATGCAGGAGCAACAGCTTTAATTATCGATTATATCAAGAAAATCGACGTTTTACCAGCAACATAAACTGCTCCACAACAGGCAAATCTAAATTCCATTTTTTTACAGCGACAAGTTCTTTTTTAATCCAAAAATCAGCTTCTGCAAATATGTTAAATTGATTAATAGTTTTGATACTATTTTCAAAAAGCTTTTCATCACCACCAAACAATTCGTTGATAAACAAATATTTGTCGTTTATTCCAATTGCCTTACGCAAATCTTTTATTGAAGCTTCTTGTAAATGTTGAGAAATTTCTATTGACTTTTTGCTGTGTATTTCATTAATTTCTAGGTGCAAAATTTTCACATCCTGCATTGGAATTTCTTCTGCATTTTCGTTGAGATTTGTTACTATTTCCTCTTTTTCTAGAATTTCAGGTTGGATTACATCTTGAAATATTTCTAACATAGGCAAGGGTTCTTCTTCCAAAATTTCTTGGGAATTTGAAACAATAACTTCTTCGATCTGCAAATTTTCAAAATCATTAACGGGTTGTTGTAGTTTTTTTTCTGTGGTAAAACTCAACAATAATTCTTGTTCAATGCGGCCTAAAGCGGCAATTAATTCTGCAGGTGATTCATTTCGGCGGTATTGCTCCAACAGCCTTAGCATTAAAAATTCAACTCTTTCCATTGCTTAATTTACATTTGTGAAGTAAAGATAAATTTAACCCAAGTTTCAACTTTCATTTGCTAAGATAATGTTTATTGAGCCGCACCAAGGAATTACAAATAGAGGATGGATTGAAGTGATATGCGGATCTATGTTTTCGGGCAAAACCGAAGAATTGATTAGAAGGCTCAAAAGAGCTAAAATCGCTAATCTTTCAGTAGAAATTTTTAAGCCAGACATAGATTCACGCTATGATGCTATCAATATAGTATCACATGATGAACGCATTATTCATTCAACACCAGTAAGCCATTCGCAAAATATCATGCTTATGTCAGATGGTATTCAGGTGATTGGAATAGATGAAGCACAGTTTTTCGATAGTGATATCATAAACGTTTGCAATCATCTTGCATTGCGGGGAACCCGTGTAATTGTTGCCGGTTTGGATATGGATTTCTCTGGCAAACCTTTTGGCCCAATTCCCGGATTATTAGCAATTGCAGATTATATCACTAAACTCCACGCCATTTGCGTGGTTTGTGGAAATATTGCAAATTATTCTTACAGAAAATCAACATTAACCGGACAAATCATGTTAGGCGAGAAAGAACTCTACGAACCCCGTTGTAGAATTTGTGCACAACCAAACAATAAATCTTGAAAACGATTTCTTATATATGGACGCTTTTTCGTAAAGATTGGATGCTGGAAATGCGTCAACAATATAGCTTATATGGCGTAATGCTTTACGTGGCTTCCACTATTTTTGTGCTGTATTTGGCAATTGAAGATCCCAATGCAGCAACATGGAATGCACTTTTTTGGATAACACAATTGTTTGTATGTATTAATGCTGTAGCTAAAAGTTTTTTACAAGAAAACAAAGGCAGAATGCTTTATTTCTATTCCATTTGCCACCCAGCTGTATTTGTAGTGGCAAAATTGCTCTACAATGTAGTTTTAATGGCCATTTTGAATCTTTTCAATTTGATCATTTTTATTGCACTGATGGGAAATCCTACTGTGCTGGTATTTCAATTCATTGGAATTAGTTTTCTTGGTGGAATTGGATTAAGCTTGGTGTTTACAATGTTAGCAGCAATTGCATCAAAAGCAATGCAACAAGCATCTTTAATGGCAATATTGGGATTTCCTATTATAATTCCTCAGTTGTTGTTGTTGATAAGGTTATCTAGAATGGCATTTGCAGAAATATTTAGGCCTGGTGCAGCTATGCAAATTGTGCTTTTATTGCTAGCACTCGATTTTGGTATAATTTTACTTTCAGTAATTTTATTTCCCTTTTTATGGAAAGATTAAGGGAAAGTTTAATTTTGCTCTCCAATAAAGGTTTACAAAACTTTAATAACTCCTAATGAAGAAAAATTGGTGGAAAATAGTATGTGTTGTTTTACTTGTTTATGCTGTGGTTGGAGGCCTTTTGATGCCGGTACCCGCACTTTCACAATTGCAAGAAACCATTAGAAATCTTTATTTCCACGTTTGTATGTGGTTTGCAATGATGATTTTATTTGGTGTTTCCGTTGTACATAGTATTCAGTTTCTCAACACTGGAAACCTGAAAAAAGATATTTCTGCGAGGGCTTATGCATCTACAGGAATTGTTTTTGGATTACTAGGCTATGCAACTGGAGCAATTTGGGCAAGTTACACTTGGGCAGATCCTAACAATCCGGCCTATGCATCTTTTGGATCAATAGTGAGAGAACCAAAATTAATTGGTGCCGCCATCGCTTTATTGATATATTTCGCTTATTTTGTTTTAAGATCTTCGATACCAGATTTAGACCAACGTGCAAGGGTAAGTGCTGTATATAATATCTTCGCTTTTGCGATGCTTTTCCCTTCCATTTGGATTATTCCAAGAATTTTACCAAGTTTACACCCTGGTAAAGAAGGAAATCCCGCATTAAATTTCAATGATATTGATGCCAGAATGCGAATGGTTTTTTATCCGGCTGTTATCGGATGGACACTATTAGGAGTATGGATTACTACTCTTAAAATTAGAATCTCCTTTTTAAAAGAAAAAAATTGGTTAAATGCTTAATAAATTCTTATTCTTCGTTTTGTCTTCCATATTAATTCCTTGCGTGATATTTGCACAAGAAAAAAAACAGGCAGAAATGGCAGACGTTTTGAGATCCAACGGTAAAATTTATGTTGTGGTTGCAATTGTATTAACCATACTTCTTGGACTGTTGTTCTATGTTGCAAGAATTGACCAAAAAATCAATCAATTAGAAAAAAAAGATTAAAATTATTAATTCTAAAAGGATTAATAATTTTAATCTATTGTAAATATATTGTCCAATACCCTTTTAAATTTATAACCCACAAAGATTGCTTGATCACTAAAAATTTAATTTATGGCAGGAGAATACAGTTTCTTTGATTCCGTATGCAACAGTTTCGACAAAGCTGCAATGTTTACTTCATTTGACAAAGGTATTTTAGAACAAATAAAGCAGTGTAATTCTGTTTTAAGGCTACATTTTCCTGTGAAAGTGGGCAACAAAACCGAAGTAATTAAGGCCTACAGGGTGCAACATTCGCACCACAAACTACCATGTAAAGGTGGAATTCGCTTTAGCGATATGGTAAACCTCGACGAAGTAATGGCTTTAGCGGCTTTGATGACCTACAAATGTGCTATTGTAAATGTTCCTTTTGGAGGAGCCAAAGGTGGAATAGCCATCAACCCTAAAAATTATGATGTGTATACTTTGGAAAAAATCACCAGAAGATATACAGCAGAATTGGATAAAAAAAGATTTATTGGTCCGGGTGAAGATGTACCAGCACCAGATTATGGAACAGGTGAGCGTGAAATGTCTTGGATATTAGATACCTACATGGCGTTACATCCAGGAGAAGTAGATGCTATGGCATGCGTAACAGGGAAGCCGATTACACAAGGTGGCGTTAGAGGAAGAAGAGAAGCTACTGGATTGGGCGTATTTTATGGCATCAGGGAAGTATGTGATATGAAAGAGGTAATGGACAGAATTGGACTTACCTTAGGGGTAGAGGGCAAGAAAATTGTTGTGCAAGGATTGGGGAATGTAGGTTACCATACTGCAAAATTTTTCCAAGAAGCAGGAGCTATAATTGTTGGATTGGCAGAATTTGAAGGTGCCATTTACAATAATAACGGCTTGGATGTAGAAGCTGTTTTCAACCATAGAAAAGCATCTGGAAGTATTTTGAATTTTGAGGGTGCTAAAAATTTCACCCACAATATGGAAGCTTTGGAAATGGATTGTGATATTTTAATTCCAGCAGCGTTGGAAAATGTCATCAATAAAGAAAATGCACCAAGGATTAAAGCAAAAATTATTGGAGAAGCCGCAAATGGACCACTTACTCCAGAAGCCGATGAAATATTTTCCTCAAAAGGCGTAATTGTTGTTCCAGATATGTATTTGAATGCTGGCGGCGTTACCGTTTCTTATTTCGAATGGTTGAAAAACCTTAGCCACGTCCGTCATGGTAGATTGGAAAAACGTTTTACTGAAAATCAAAATAAAAACATGCTAGATCAATTAGAAAGTTTGACTGGCAATAAAGTTTCTAATGATATTCGTAAAATGATTATCCATGGACCTGATGAAGTGGATTTAGTGCGTAGCGGTTTGGAAGAAACAATGATTACTGCAACTCAAGAAATCATTGAAACTTGGCATAAAAACCCTAATATCAACAATATGCGTACCGCATCATTTTTGGTAGCTATCAATAAAGTAGGAAATAGCTATTTGGAATTGGGCATATTCCCATAAAATAAATTTATCTAAAAGGGATTAAGGTAGAATCGTTTTATCGATAACACCTTAATCCCTTTTACAATATAGGTAAAGCAGTTATTTCTTTTAATTCTCCTGCAACTTTTTCTATTGCTCTGCAATGAAGACCATTTGTTACCACAATATAATTTACAGGAGTAGCAATATTATAACGCAATGCTTGCAAGAAAACGTTTTCTTGGAGAGGTATAGTATGAGCTTTACATTCCACCAACATCCAAGGTTGGTGATCTCTATTATAAACTAAGATATCAAACCTTTTTTTAAGTCCATTTACTATAATTTCTTTTTCAACTGCAATCAAGGTTTGAGGATATTGCATTACCAAAAATAACCATTGTAGAAAATTTTGCCTAACCCACTCTTCGGGAGTAAGAATAATCCACTTTTTTCTAATGGCACATAAAATATTGTGTTTATTGTCAATAGTTTTTATAGATAAAGGCTGCTTTGGGTATTCTGGAGTAAACATGCTTGCTAAATAATTGCTAAATTTACGCAATATCATTTATATGGATACAAAACAAAAAATTGTAGAAAATTGGTTGCCCCGTTATACTGGTCAAAAATTAGAAAATTTTGGAAAATATATTTTGTTAACCAATTTTAGCAATTACGTACAGCTATTTGCAAAATGGCACAATGTAGAAATAACAGGTTTAGATAGACCCATGCAAACGGCAACTTCAGATGGAATTACCATCATTAATTTTGGGATGGGTAGCCCAACTGCAGCAACTATTATGGATTTATTGATGTCGATTGAACCTAAAGCAGTTTTGTTTTTAGGAAAATGTGGTGGATTGAAGAAAAGACATAAAATTGGAGATTTGCTATTACCCATTGCTGGAATAAGAGGTGAAGGAACATCAAACGATTATTTTCCGCCAGAAGTGCCAGCTTTACCTGCATTTGCTTTACAAAAAGCAATTTCAACAACAATCAGAGATTACGAACAAGATTATTGGACTGGTCCGGTTTATACCACCAATAGAAGGGTTTGGGAACACGATGAAGCGTTTAAAAACTATTTGCAACACATTAGAGCTTATGCAATAGATATGGAAACAGCTACAATATTTTCGGTAGGATTTTACAATAGGATTCCTACGGGTGCATTGTTACTAATAAGCGATCAACCTATGGTTCCCGATGGTGTAAAAACGGAGGAAAGCGACAAAAAAGTAACAACTAATTTTGTTGAAATTCACTTACATATTGGAATAGATTCTCTCAAACAATTGATAAATAATGGATTAACTGTGAAGCATTTGCAGTTTTAGTAGTTAGTGGTTAGTAGTAATTAAGTATTAGAAAAATAGAAAATTGTCCTTCTAATCTCCTTTAGCATTAGCTAGGGGTTATAGGTTATTTGTGAAATGGCATTAGCTTAAAAATTTAATTTATTTGTTTAATGCTTAAACTCGATTTATATCATATCGTTTTTAATTCGTACACAAATTAATTTTAACTATGAAACATTTTACAAATTAAATTTATTACCTTCGCAAACATTTTAGCCAAGATGATCAAATCTGATGCCGTAAGATCAGATGTTGAGATTTATACTTATTTCCTGAAATCAGGGTTTAAAGATTTGATTCATAGGCATTTACAAAAAGAATCAATATATGAAGTTATCACAATTTCGATTTGACCTGCCACTTAATTTAATTGCACAAAATCCCACCAAGAGAAGAGAAGACGCAAGAATGATGGTTGTTCACCGCAAAACTGGTGTAATTGAAAATAAATATTTCAGAGATATTTTGGATTATTTTGACGATAAAGACGTTTTTGCAGTAAACAATACAAAGGTATTTCCAGCAAGAATGTATGGTAAAAAAGAAAAAACTGGTGCTAAAATTGAAGTTTTCTTATTGAGAGAACTGAATAAACCCAATAGATTATGGGATGTTATTGTTGATCCCGCAAGAAAAATAAGGGTTGGCAACAAATTATATTTTGGTGAAATGGATGAATTGGTGGCTGAAGTCATCGATAATACTACTTCTCGTGGTAGAACAATCCGCTTTTTATTTGATGGTCCTGAAGAAGAATTTAAAAAAGTGCTTACCTCTTTGGGAGAAACACCTCTACCAAAATACATCAAACGTAAGCCAGATGAAGAAGATAGAGAGCGTTACCAAACCGTTTATGCAAAACATGAAGGAGCAGTTGCAGCCCCTACAGCTGGATTGCACTTTAGCAAAGAATTGATTAAAAGACTGGAAATCAAAGGCGTGCGTTTTGCAGAAGTTACTTTACATACAGGTTTAGGCACTTTCAGACCTATTGAAGTGGAAGATCTTAGTAAACACAAAATGGATGCAGAATACTACGCAATTGAAGAACAAGCCTGCAAAATTGTAAACAAAGCCAAACAAGATGGTCGTAGAATATGTTCTATCGGAACAACTACTATGAGGGCAATGGAAACTTCTTTTACAGCAGAAAAAATGCTAAAGCCTTCTGAAGGTTGGACAAATATTTTCATCCATCCTCCATATAACTTCTCTATTTCAGATGCATTGGTAACCAATTTCCACCTGCCAAAAACAAGTTTATTAATTATGACTTGTGCTTTTGCTGGTTTTGACCTTACCATGGAAGCTTATCAAAAAGCAATCAAAGACAAATACAGATTTTTCAGTTATGGCGATGCTATGTTGGTAATCTAAAAAATTATCGAATTAAATAAAAAGTTGTTGATAGATTTTATTTTTTATAACTCTGTCAACAACTTTTTAATTTGCCTTAAAATTTAAACTTTTCAATTTTCAAATCAAATGCCAGCAACTTATCATGTAATGGAACATTTTTATACCCTCCAAGGGGAAGGTTTCCACCAAGGAAAAGCTGCTTATTTTGTAAGATTGGCAGGTTGTGATGTAGGTTGCGTTTGGTGCGACGTAAAAGATAGTTGGCAAAAAGACAAACACCTCGTAATGTCGGCAAATGAAATTGTTGCCGAAATTCAAAAAACTCCAACCCAAATGGTGGTTATTACTGGCGGAGAACCTTTAATGTATGACCTATTACCACTAACCACAGCTCTCCATCAACTCAATTATCAAGTCAATATTGAAACTTCTGGAGCTTACCCGTTGAGTGGCAATATAGATTGGATCTGCGTTTCACCCAAAAAATTTAAAGCTCCTTTAGAAGAAGTTCTTCCTTTTGCACACGAATTAAAAGTGGTAATCTTTAACGCTTCCGATTTTCTTTGGGCAGAAAAATATGCAGCCAAAGTCACCAGTCAATGTAAATTATTTTTACAACCTGAATGGGATAAATCTACCTCTATTACCCCTTTAATAATTGATTACATCAAAGCCAACCCCAAATGGGAATTCTCTCTTCAGATGCATAAATACATACAGGTTCCTTAATAATCCAAATCATTTTAATAAAATGTTAAACATGGTTGGATTTGAATATCCAACACCTTTAAGCTACCTCACTAGCTTTACGCATTTTTAAATTTCCTATCTTTACAATAGTCATGACAGAAAAAATAATCATCCTCGATTTTGGCTCCCAGTATACTCAATTGATTGCTAGAGCAGTAAGAGAATCTAATGTATATTGTGAAATCATCCCATTCCACAAACAACCAGAAATAACACCTGAATGCAAAGGAATTATCTTGTCGGGTTCACCTTTTTCAGTTAACGATACCAATGCTCCAATAGTTAATGTAGCGTCTTTGGCAGATCAAGTGCCAGTGTTAGGTGTTTGTTATGGAGCACAATTAACTGCAAAGCTTTTTGGCGGCAAGGTTGAAAAATCTGAAAAACGTGAATACGGAAGAGCCATTCTTACAACTCATGCATCTGATGACTTTTTTACCAATTTTCCTAGTCAATCTACCGTTTGGATGAGTCATGGTGACTCAATTTTAAATTTGCCATCTGAATTTGATATTCTTGCAACCACAGATTCTATTCCAGTGGCAGCATTCCGATATAAGGAAGCAAAATTTCCTTTATATGGCTTACAATTTCACCCAGAAGTTTACCATTCTACACATGGTAAATTATTGATACAAAACTTTTTAACATCAATTTGTGCATGTAAGCAAGTCTGGACGCCTTCACATTTTATAACAGATACCGTTGAAGCAATAAAAAAACAAATCGGCGATAAAAAAGTTATTATGGCACTTAGCGGCGGCGTTGATTCTACCGTGGCAGCTACACTAATTCACCGTGCAATAGGAAAAAACCTTTCAGGGATTTTTGTTGATAACGGTTTATTGAGAAAAAACGAATTTCAACAGGTGCTGGAAACTTATAACGCAATTGGTCTTAATGTTAAAGGTGTTGATGCAAGCAATCTGTTTTACACACAACTTGCAGGGAAAGACAATCCGGAAGAAAAAAGAAAAATTATCGGCAAAGCATTTATTGACATTTTTGATCAAGAATCTCAGTTGCTTGAAGGAATTGATTTTCTTGGTCAGGGAACCATTTACCCCGATGTGATTGAATCTGTTTCTGTCCATGGTCCATCTGTAACCATCAAATCGCACCATAATGTAGGTGGTTTACCCGAAAAGATGAAAATGTCGCTAGTAGAGCCACTTCGATTGCTATTTAAAGATGAAGTGAGAAGAGTTGGTTTGGAACTAGGCATTCCAGAAGATTTAATCAACAGACATCCATTTCCTGGTCCAGGTTTGGCAATCAGAATTTTGGGTGAAATTACACCGGAAAAAGTTACGCTTTTACAAGAAGCAGATGCCATTTTCATCAATGGATTAAAACAATTTGATTTGTACAAAAAAGTATGGCAAGCGGGAGCAATACTCTTGCCTGTAAAATCGGTTGGTGTGATGGGTGATGAACGTACATATGAATTTACATTGGCGTTAAGAGCGGTTACTTCTGTGGATGGGATGACAGCAGATTGGGCTCACCTGCCTTATGATTTCTTGGCACATATTTCTAATGAAATTATCAATAACGTTCGAGGAATTAACCGTGTGGTGTATGACATTAGCAGCAAACCACCGGCTACCATTGAATGGGAATAACACCAATACTATGCGTATTAAAGTAACCTTGCTATTTATTTTATTATCTATTTTCCAATTGGGGCAAATTAAGGCACAAACAATACAGAATACTAGAATTCATATTGCCCTTTTTGTTCCCCTTTATCTAGATTCTGCTTTTGTTGATCAATATGATACTTACAGTTATGGAAAAAACTTCCCCAAACAATCTATCCCAGGTTTAGATTTTTATCTTGGGGCTGAAGCAGCGTTAGACTCATTGGCAAACTTAGGCATTCCAATTACTTTACACGTCTTTGATATCAAAAGCAAATCTGGAAATATCAATACCATTGCTCAAACACCTTTAATGGATTCTATTGATTTGATTGTAGGACCAGTAACAGGTTCAGATTTTATCCAACTTACGCAATTGGCCAATCAAAAAAATATTCCCTTTGTAAGTGCATCATATCCCAATGATGGTGGTTTGAAAAAATCTCCAAACCTAATTATTGTAAACTCAAAATTGAATACCCACATTCAGTCAACTTATAATTATGTTGCAAGAAACCTGATTGGATACAAAATCATTTATTTGCGAAGACAAAACCCAATAGATGACAAGGTTTCAGATGTAATAAAAACATTAAACACAACTTCAACCGGACAATTGTTGAACATAAAAACAGTACAAGTTGATGAATTGTTTACCATTGATTCGCTCAGTTCTAATCTTGATAGTTTAAGAAACAATGTTATTATTGTAGGCAGTTTAGATGAAACTTTTGGACTCTCAATGGTTACAAACGCTGCCTTAATTGCAAAAAATTATGCTTTAACAATTGTTGGTATGCCAACTTGGGGTAATATCAAAGATTTATCCAAGCCAGAATTTAATCCATTACCAATTATATACTCAGCATCTTTTTTTAACGATTTGTCAAATCCTTGGAGTGTTGGTTTTGAAGAAAAATATAGAAACAAATCCTACAGCAAACCAACTGATATGGCTTATAGAGGTTATGAATTGATTTGGAATTTTACAAATTTGTTAAAAAAATACGGTAAAAAGAGTTTGCTTAATAATCTTTCTGATAAAAGTTTTAAAATTATGTCAGACTTTGATTTCAAACCAGTAAACTGGAGCAAAACAAACACTTTTCCAGATTATTATGAAAATAAAAAAGTAATAATTTTAAAGAGACTAGGGGGAACAGTTAGTAGAATTAATTGAGGAGTAAGAATTAGAAATTATTTTGAAATTATAAATTTTTGAAGCATTTTTTTAAAAATTTAGCGTTAATATAGATTAACCAAAATCATTTGAAAATTCTAGAATCAAATGGAAACTTTTCAACCTTACATATTGATACCCTACTGAAGTCTTTATGATTTGGATTAATTAAGATGTTGAAGTCACCTTTTGTTACTACAGATGGTATTTTAAGGATGCAATATTTGTTTTCAGTCACAAAGTTATTGCCAAACTTTTGTGTGGAATTTGGATGTGGAAATGTTTTCCAATCTACAGGCAAATCTTTTTCATTAATTTCTTTTATTTCAGAGTCGTCTGGAATTACAATTGTAATCATCATATAATCATCAGGCAAAGTAGCAAATGTAAAGTGAATAGCAACTTCAGCCATAGCAAGAGATCTATTTTCTGCAGTATAAATCAATTCTACTCCAACTGAATTCCATCTTGCGCCTTTAATTGCAGCACCATTGCCAGAAAGTTGACTTGCATATTTTTCTCTCGAAAGCCTAAACACCTCCATATTAAACAAGAATACCGTGATTGATACTAATTAACTCACTAATAACCAATTCTTTACCATAAGAATCTTTTAACAAATCAATTGGTTTTAATCTTCCCAATGCAAAGTTTGGCGTATTTAACCAAAGTTTAAACTTATCCATATTGCCAAAAACATCTAATCCAATTTTTGTAACCTCTGCTACTTCAATTATCTTTTCGGAATGTATGGATTTAAATAGATAAGAACTAGTCGTCTTATAACGGTGCAACGATTTTGTTGAAATGTCAAGGAATTTAGCCCAATCCTGGTCTGTAAAGGGTGTATAATCTTGAATTAAATCAAAAAGGCTATATGGTATTCCTGCTCTAATGGCAATAATTATTAGAATTTTGCTAGTTAAGAATTCTTCATAGGTTACATTCTTACTTATTTCAATTGGGAAGTTCTCAAAACTTGAATGTCTGAAATAAAATGCAATTTCTTGATTCAGTTTTTCTATATTGTTTATTGTTGCTAATGGCATATATTATGAAATAAGACATTTGTCTGTAAATATAAGACAAAATACCAACTAAAAATAAATCCGTAATATTACTAAAGCTAAAATTTCAAAACCTTGAGTAACTTAAATGTATCCTGAACATTTCGTAGGTTCAAAAATTTAACAGCATTCTCATATTAACTTTAATAAGCGTAATATTGAAACAACAATAACCTGAATCGTATTAGTTAAAATCTATAATTTAAAATTTACCTCTATTATATTAACTTAAAAATTCCCGAACATTAAATAATATCTAATTGTTGTAAATTTTGAAGATAAATTGATTAAAATAGAAAAAATAATTGTTTTAATAGAATTCTGGAAATGATGGAGGAGAGAAGAACATAATCTTAACAAATAATGAAAACCTAAGACTAATTAGGAAAACAAAAAAGGTTTCTTTAAAAGCGGTATTCTGTTTGATTAAAATCTAAAATACCTTTGAATGGGTTCAAAATTCTTTATTAAATACATTTTTTAACTTAATTATTGCAACAAAATTCTTATATAGAAAAAATAATTCGAAATATCTAACAAATTTTATAGAAAAATCGTGTTTCATTCATACGATTTATGACAAATAATATGAAAAAAATCATAACCCTATTCCTAATATCTATCTCCTTTATCGGTTTTCAATTGATACCCAACGCGGGAACAAATGATCCTGTTGAAATTCCACCAAGCCAGCAACGCAGGGGCAATCCAGATGCTGGTTTTCAATTTATTGTTACCGGTGATTATGTAAACAGTGGATTACCTCCATTTTTTTACAAACTTAAATTTGGCAAGGAAAAATCAAATCCTTTACATAGGGAAGGTGCTAATGCAGACATTAGGTATGATTTTAATGTTGTTCAATCTGCAAATGGGAAAACTATAATCGTGCCAAATTGCCTACAATGCCATGGGCAAATATTTGAAGACAGCCTAATAGTAGGATTGGGTAATGTTAATGCAGATTTCACCAATACCAAGGGATTGGATTCTAAAATAATGACCTCAATGTTAAATCAATATTTTAAATTTAACAAAGAGGGTGGTGAAGCGGCAAAAGAGTTTTTGAATGTAGCACAAACCATCAGTACAAAAATATTGGTTCCTGTTAAAGGTGTAAATATTGCAGATCGATTAACTGCGGTACTCATCACCCATAGAGATAAAAATACCTTAGCATGGCACGATTCAGCCACATCATCACTTCCTGAACAAGTAATTCCTTCAGATGTGCCGGCATGGTGGCTATTGAAAAAGAAAAACGCTATGTTTTACAACGGTTTTGGAAGGGGCGATTTTGGAAAATTTTTGATGGGTGCTATATTACTTACAGTCAACGATACCGTTCATGCCAATGCTGTTGACAGCCACATGAATGATGTTTTAGCATATATTAATTCCATTCAACCTCCAAAATATCCCAAATCAATTGATGAAAATCTTGCAACAACCGGACAATTGGTATTTGAAAAAAATTGTGCAAAATGTCATGGCACTTATGGAACCAATCCAAATTATCCCAATTATTTAATTCCACAGAGCGTTATTGGAACAGATTCGATGATCAATAATAGCAATTACCAACATTCCGATATGGTTGAATGGTTCAATACAAGCTGGTTCAGCAAGGGAGATCACCCCGCCAAATTGGTACCATTCAACGGCTTTATTGCCCCACCACTCGATGGTGTATGGATTACAGCTCCTTATCTGCATAATGGATCTATCCCAACTATTGAGGCACTACTAAATAGTTCATTGCGACCAACTCGCTGGAAAAGAAATTTCTCAAAACCTGAATACGATTACGAACACCTTGGATGGAAATATTTGGAAACCAATAAAACCCAATCAACAGAAATTTACGATACAAATATTCCAGGTTATGGTAATTTCGGTCACTATTTTGGCGATAAACTAACAACTGTTGAAAGAACTGCGGTTTTGGAATATTTAAAAACCTTATAACCAGCAATACAACAATTGATTACTAAATATTTACACCAGTCACCAGGCTTTTTGGTTATTAAAGAATGGCTTCAACAAAAAGGTCATCAACCATTTGAATTTCAAGAATCAGCTTGGGAAGCCATTATCAACAATCGCAGTGGATTGGTAAATGCTCCAACAGGTTGTGGTAAAACATTCTCCGTTTTTTTAGGAGCCGTTATAGAATTTATAAATTCCCATCCAATAGATTACCGCACAACCAAAAACAATGGACTTCAATTGCTATGGATAACACCTTTAAGAGCACTTGCGAAAGACATTGGTAGAGCGATGGAAGAAGTGATAGCTGAACTAGACTTAATGTGGAAAGTTGGAATCAGAAATGGAGATACAACCACAGCAGATCGACAAAAACAAAAAAGGCAGATGCCGGAGGTCTTGATTATTACTCCAGAAAGTTTGCATCTTTTATTGGCTACAAAAGGATATCCCCAGCTTTTTCAAACACTAAAAATCATTGCCGTTGATGAATGGCATGAATTATTGGGTTCAAAGCGAGGCGTTCAAATTGAATTGGCAATCTCAAGAATTTTAGGAAGTCAAACATCAATTATTAATCATGATGATTCAACAGATTTATCATTCTTTACTCATAACTCTAATCTTTCAAATCAACACATTGCAACTGTTTGGGGCATTTCAGCCACCATCGGCAACTTAGATCAAGCAAAAGATGTATTGTTGTCGCCTATAAAAAACAGCCATGAAGGCATCATCATAAAAGCCAATATCTCAAAAAAAATTGAGGTAGAATCTATTTTTCCCGATGAAATTGAAAAATTTCCTTGGTCTGGGCATTTAGGGATAAAACTTGCACATAAATTAATTCCCATTATTGAAGCCAGTAAAACCACTTTAATTTTTATCAACACTCGAGGGATGAGTGAAATGTGGTACCAAACCTTATTGACATTTGCACCACAATTGTCGGGTGCCATTGCCCTTCACCATGGTAGCATTGAGCAACAATTGCGTTTTTGGGTAGAAGAAGCATTGCATGAAGGAAAATTAAAAGCGGTAGTTTGTACAGCAAGTTTAGATTTGGGTGTAGATTTCAGACCTGTGGAAACCATTGTGCAAGTGGGATCGCCAAAGGGTGTAGCACGTTTTTTACAAAGAGCTGGAAGAAGCGGTCATCAACCGGGTGCTGTAAGTAAAATATATTTTCTACCTACACATTCACTTGAATTGGTGGAAGCAGCAGCCCTAAAACAAGCTATAGCAGAAAACAACATTGAAAGCAGAGAGCCTATGTTGCTTTGTTTTGATGTTTTGATTCAATTTTTATGCACCCTAGCTATTTCTGAGGGGTTTATTCCTGATAAATTATTAAAAGAAGTACAATCTACTTATTGTTTTTCATCGATAACAGTAGAAGAATGGCTACAAGTTTTAAATTTTATTACATCCGGCGGCGAAGCTTTGCAAGAATACGATGAATACAAAAAAGTTGAAATTGATGAATATGGTTTATATAGAATCAATTCACGTAAACTTGCAATGCGACATAGAATGCATATTGGTACAATTGTTTCAGATGCAATGTTAAAGGTGAAATTTATGTCGGGCGGTTTTGTTGGGGTGATAGAAGAATGGTTTATATCTAAATTAACTCCGGGCGAAGTTTTTACATTAGCCGGAAGAAATTTAGAGTTGGTGGGTATAAAAGATATGACCGCAATTGTAAAAAAATCCAATTCAAAAAAATCTATTGTTCCTAGTTGGATGGGCGGAAGGATGCCTCTAACAGCAAATTTGGGTAACATGTTGAGGCATCAACTTAATAAAGCATTTGAGTATTCACATTTAAATAATGAAATACAGAAATTATTTCCACTACTTGAAATGCAACGTCAGCTATCTCATGTTCCTAAAGCAAGTGAATTGTTAATTGAACACATTGAAACCAAAGATGGGTTCCATTTGTTTGTTCATACTTTTGAAGGCAGATTGGTAAATGAAGCCATGGGAGCAATTTTAGCATACAGAATAAGTAAAATTATGCCCATAAGTTTTACATTCGCGATGAACGATTATAGTTTTGAATTACTTAGTGATCAAGCTATTCCAGTGGATGACAGCAATGTATATGAGTTGTTTTCATCTGAAAATCTGTTTGAAGATATTCAACGAAGTGTAAATTCAACAGAAATGGCGAAAAGGAAATTTAGGGATATTGCAGTAATAGGTGGTTTAATTTTTCAAGGCTATCCGGGTGAACACAAAAAATCCAAACATCTACAAGCATCATCATCGTTATTATTTAGCGTATTTAATGAATATGAAACACAAAATCTTCTTCTTCGCCAATCTTATCAAGAAGTATTTGACCAACAAATGGAAGAAGTTAGGTTAAGAAACATGTTAAATCGAATTCAAGAATCGAATATTATTATAACTTTTCCTACCCAATTAACTCCTTTTAGCTTTCCAGTAAAAGTAGATAGCATAAGGGAGACTTTATCCTCAGAAAAATTAGAAGACAGGGTGAGAAAAATGATAATTATAAATTAAGAATTAAGAAGCAAATAAAGCAAGTTGTTGAAAAAGTTATTTTAAATTTGATTTTAGATTCTAATTTTATAATTCCCAATTATTATTGTGCAGGATATACATCAAGAAATAAATACATTCTTTTCCAATTGGTTTGGAAATCAAGCAGATGAAATTGAAACATTAAAACAAGCTGGCAGCAACCGACAATATTTTAGAATTGTTTCTGGCACAAATAGCTTTATTGCAACATACAATCCCAATAATATTCCTGAAAACAATGCCTTTATTGAGTTCAGCAATCATTTTGCGTTAAAACAATTGCCTGTACCAGAAGTTTTGGTTGTGAAATCAGATAAATCACTATATCTACAATCAGATTTTGGGGATGTTTCTTTGTATGATATCATGCAAAAAGAGGGATTTTCCGATCGAGTCCTTGAGTTGTATAAAAAAACAAGTGCTCAATTGGCACGTTTACAAATTGAGGGAGGAAAAAATCTTGATTATAACCAGTGTATTGCTACCAAATCGTTCGACAAACAAGCCATTTATTCCGATTTATTGTATTTCTTGTATTATTTTGTTAGAGCATTGGATTTACCTTATGATAAAAATGCGTTGTTAAATGATTTTGATATCCTAAGCAGCTATCTTATGCAAGAGGAACAAAAGTATTTTATGCACCGTGATTGCCAAAGTAGAAATATAATGGTAAAAGACGAATGCGTTTATTTTATTGATTATCAAGGTGGAATGCAAGGAGCTTTACAATACGATATGGCTTCTCTATTGTGGCAGGCAAGGGCATCCCTACCCTATCATTGGCGAGATGAGATTTTAGAATACTATTTTGAACAAGCCAATGAATTGCTTGGAAATACATTAAATAAACAAAACTTCTTTGATAGTTATGATGGCTTTGTTTTAATAAGAATGTTACAAACCCTTGGTGCTTATGGATTTAGGGGGTTGTTTGAACGTAAACATCATTTCATTGCAAGTATTCCTTTTGCACTCAAAAACCTCAAATGGTTTTTAGAAAACAAAAAGATGCCTATCCGATTGCCAGAACTCCGAAAAGTTTTAGATGCCATTACAGATGAAAAAATTATAGAAAAGTTTGAAATCATAAAAGCTGGCTCAGATTGTAAACTTTTGGTTAAAATCAACAGTTTTTCTTATAAGCATGGGATTCCAAATGATGATTCTGGAAATGGAGGAGGATATGTATTTGATTGTAGAGGCATTCTTAATCCAGGTAGAATTCAGGAATTTAAAGTACAAACTGGAAGAGATAAGCCTGTTCAGGAATATCTTTTACACAATACTACGATGCCAACATTTTTGCAGCATGCATTTTCTTTAGTAGATATTTCGGTAGATGATTATTTAAAACGGGGGTTTGAAAATTTAATAGTTAGTTTTGGATGTACCGGTGGTCAACATAGAAGTGTGTATGCTGCAGACAAACTTGCTGCGCACCTAAAAGAAAAATTCAATGTGCAAACGGTTGTTTACCACAGAGAACAAGAACGCAAAAATTGGATCAATGAACCTTACTAAATATTTTTCATTTGTAACCTATTCGTAATGCCTTTGTTTAATAACTCAGAATACTTATTACCAAAGTGAATTTTATAAAACCCATGAATAAATTACCCAAAGGTACGAAAGCACTAATTTTTGCTGCAGGTTTAGGAACTCGCCTAAAACCTTTCACCGATTTTCACCCTAAAGCATTGGCAATAGTAAATGGAAAAACCTTGTTGCAAAGAAACATTCAATACTTACAATCTTTTGGCATTAATGATTTTGTTATCAATGTGCATCATTTTGCAGATCAAATCATCAATTTTCTTCAAACAAATGATAATTTTGGAGCAGTAATAAGCATTTCTCACGAAATTGATCAACCACTCGAAACTGGAGGGGGATTGTTGTTTGCCCGAGAACACTTCCAAAACTGTACCACTCCATTTATAATAATGAACGCAGATATTCTTACCAATTTGAATATCGGGGAAATGTATAATAATTATCTTAAAAGCACCCCGCTCGTTTCGTTAGCAATTACCAATCGAATATCATCTCGTAACCTATTGTTTAACCAAGATCAAATACTTTGTGGCTGGGAAAATACTAAAACTGGTGAAAAACGTATTTCTAGAAAACATGAAAACTTAAATCCTAAAGCCTTTTCTTGTGTGCATATTGTAAATCCAACCTTGCTTTCTTTGATTACTCAAAAAGGAGTTTTTTCAATAATTGATACCTATTTAGACTTGGCAAATAATCACATTATTTTAGGGTATGAACATTCAAATGATTTAGTAGTTGATGTAGGCAAACCAGAATCTATATTTGAAGCTGAAAAATATTTTAAATAATTTGCTATTTTCTAACTTAATCGAATATTTTTTTTGCCAATCTGAAAGTATTACAATGGGCATCTACAATATGCCGAATATCTGGAGAATATCCTCCTCCCATTGAAACAACACAAGGGATATTTTTCCGAAACAATTTTTCAAAAACCAATTCATCTCTTTTTGCACAACCATTTGGCGTGATTTTTAACTTGCCAAACTTATCTGTTTCTAAAATATCTACACCGGATAAATAAAATGCAATGTCAGGCTTTTGCTCTTTTAAAAGTTTATCGAGATTGGTATTTACTATTTCCAAATATGTTTCATCTAAAATACCATCTGGCAAAGGAATATCCAAATCTGATTGTTCTTTATGGAAAGGGTAATTGTGAGCTCCGTGCATACTAAAGGTAAAAACATTATGATTTTCATTAAACAATGCGGCAGTTCCATTGCCTTGATGAACGTCAAGATCAATAATGATAATTTTTTTAACAACATTTTTTTGAAGCAACAAATTAGCTGCAACTGCGAAATCGTTCAACAAACAAAATCCCTCACCACGATCGAAAAAAGCATGGTGCGTTCCTCCTGCTATGTTAAGGGCAACCCCTTCCTCAAATGCATATTTGCAACAATCGATTGTTCCTTGGGTAATAATTTTTTCTCTAAGGGTGAGCATTTTTGATTGTGGGAACCCTATTTTTCTTTGTTCAGAGTCAGATAAAGTTTGGTTGTTTAGCTTTTCTAAATAATTAGGGCAATGCGTCAATAAAATAGTTTCATCCAAACAAACTTCAGGTTCAAACATTTCAGCATTTGTAATAGTTCCTTCATGCAACAATTGTTCAGGTATTAGTTCGTATTTAAGCATTGGGAAGCGATGGCCTTCAGGCAATGGATGAGCATATATTGGGTGATTTGCAATTTTCAAAATTATTTTTTTGTTGTAAAGAAACAAATGTAGTCAACATTATAAAGAATGATTTCCATGAACTTTTATAACTTTTTGGTTTACAATTGCAAAAATTGCATCACCAGGTTTTGGTTCAACAATTGCTAATCCTGTAAATTTTCCAAATGCAGGTAAAATTCCAAAACCAACATTAAAATAAAAACATGAAAACTTCAGAAATTGTTTACCAGAACCTTTCATTTGAATTCCCGGATGAATATGGCCAGAAAATATATATTTTGATTCATCAGCTTCTTTATCAATAATATCGTGTATAAAGCAAAATTCATTGATTGAAAATGATTGTTCGTGGACAATTAAGTTCATTTGAGCATAATCTACCGTTTTCAAGATATCATGATTTCCCTTTACCAAATGCATTTCTATAAATTGAAAATTCTTTCTCCATTTAATAAACGCTTCATGTTCAAGATTTGCGATTGAATGAAATAAATCACCAACATAAATAATGCTTTTAGGTTTAAAATAATTTATCTCAGCTGAAAGTTGTTGAAGATCATCAATATATAAATTCACCGGCACAGCAATACCAGATTTACGAAAATGGCCTGTTTTACCAAGATGCAAATCTGAGGCTATTAAAACCTTTTCATCTTCCCAATAAATACAACGATTACCAGAAAGATGGAAAGTTTGATTCCGAATGATATGTGGAATTGAGTAATTAATTAAGAATTAGAAATTAAGAATTAAGAATTGTGGTCTTTTTTTGATTGTTAATTTATTCTTTTATTTAGTACACTAACTTGTTCTTGTAAATTAGTAACCAAAGAAGCCAATTGAGACATATCCCAAGCTGGTTGTGCGGTAACTTTTGATATTACCATTTGAGCCTGCCAAAGTTCTAACATATCTGCTGCATTCATTTGATAAGGTTGGAAATTTGGATTATCACTTACCAATGTCAATTGATTTTTGTCTGCCTTATTCTTTATTAATCTTTTAAATACAATTCCCTCGCCTCTACTTACAACCACATAAGTTTGATTGTTTTTCACATCATTAACAGATTCAACTTTTTCTCCTACTATTATTGAACCTGAAGGAGTTGGAAGCATTGAATCTCCAATAATTTCAAAAGCCCTAAATTGCCCTGCCCCTAACATTGGCAATGTAAATGTATTCAACTCATCAATAAAAACATCTTCAGCATAACCAGTTAAATAACCTGCGGCTGCTTTTACGGGTACGAAAGATATTAAATTGTGTTCCGTTGCTAATTTCTGTTGCTGCCTTTTTTGCAAATACGTTTTGTTTTGCTCACTTAAATCTGATCGCAATAAGGCATCCAAAGAAACCTGAAACCCATCACTTACCTTTTCCAATACTTCAATACGTGGTTCTGCTCTTTCTTCTTCATAGGCACCAAGCAATGAGCGCTTGATCCCTAACTCTGCTGCAAATTCCTCTTGTGTAGATCCCCTCTGCTTACGGAGATGTTTTAAATTTTTACCCGCAAAAGATTGTGACATACTAATATTTTTGGGCAAATTACTAATTTATTTAGTTTATTCAAAAAATATCTATTATTTCATTAAAAATATTTTCTAAGCGTTAAATAACTGCTTTTTTACGATGGTTTCATCGCAATTTATTGATAATAAAACCGATTGTTGAATTTCTTTACCCTTTTACATTTGTTGTAAAGAAACACTGATGTCAAACACAAGAGACGATTGGTTCATAAAATTTTTATTAACCCGTGATTTAGATTTTTTAACTTTATTTCTGAATAGCTTTCATGCATTAAATTTACCCGTTTCTGGTTTGATGCATTACCCTACTGAGCAAATTTCAGAATCTTATCAAGAAAAAATAACAATTGTAGATGTTTGTTGTGTTGACCAATATGGAAGATTCTTTATTATAGAAATGCAAAAACAAAATTTTAAAAATTTTATTGAACGCATCATATTGAACGCCAGTAAAATTAATAGTCGTCAATTAAAAAAAGGAAAAGGATACCAAAAACTTATGCCAGTTTATACGCTGTGTTTGGTTGACGAAAACATCTTTCCTGAAAAAGATTCTTGGATTCATGATATTTTTTTTACCAGAAATACAGCATTTGGTTCTCAATTAGGAAATCAAAGTTTTAAAATCATTGAACTAAAAAAATGGAGAAAAATTGGTAAATTTGAAAAAGATAATCCACAGTCTTATTGGTTAACCTTTTTTACTGACCCTTTAAAATTAAAAAAAATACTTAAAGGAATGACACCTGAAGAAATAAAAAAATTTGACAAGTTTTTTGATATTGTTGCTCTTTGGGATACTACACAATATACCGAAGCTCAACTCAGAGGTTATGATAAATACATTGATGAACTTCTTTACACAGATGCCATAAAGGAAGAAATGGAAAAAAGAGGTTTAAAAAAAGGAATTAGAAAAGGTTTAGCCCAAGGTAAATCTCAAGGATTATCTCAAGGATTATCTCAAGGACTATCTCAAGGCTTGTCTCAAGGGCGTGAAGAAGGTAAAGTTGAAGGTGAAAAATTGGCTTTAGAAAAAATTCTATTATTGATTCAAGATATTAAATCAGGATTATACTCTAATCAACAATTGTCTGAAAAACACAATGTATCTTTAGAATATATTCAAAAACTGAAAGAAAGCTAAAACACTTAAACTTATTTGTAGTTTTTTGAAAAATTATTAATAGCCTGATCAGACAAATCCCCACCAATAAAAACCTTATAGCTAACCTTCATTTTTTTTCCCGGCTCTAGCACAACTTTTACTTCTTCAGCTTTTTTATCAAATATTCTACCTCCTAAATTATTCATTGCAAATAAACCATATCCTCTTGCATGCGACCATCCTGGATAATTTGGATTACTCGGATTATCAAATATTACTATTGTAATTAACTCATCATCTTTTTTAGCCCGTAAAGCCACCCATGCACTTCGTTTGCCCCAAACTTCACCACCCTTTATGCCCCCCGCATTTCTGTAAACCCCATTTACACCACTATTATTCAACACTGGAACTTCAGTTTCTATGCCTTTTGCATCTAAAAACTTCTCCACTTTTGTTGATGGCTCTTCAAATGCTCTATCTACCCTTAACCCTATCAATCCTTCCTTATTTTCATTGAATATTACATTTTGAACAGCCGTTAGCTCTGCTACCCGCTCTATAGATCTTGAACTATCATTCCCCGAAAAAATATAGCTTGTCTTTTCATTTAATAAAACCTTGCCTTGAACATCTACCCAATCTGATTCAACTACCAATATTCCCTTTCTCTCATTTACCTCAATAATTTTTTTAAACTTAATAGTCCCGTATTTATGTTTCTCTCCTGCAGGTATCGCAAAAGAATTGTTCCAAAAATCTAATCCGTTAACATCTCCAAAATTAAACCACAATCCTACATGATGCGGATGATCTATTCGCTCAAATGGTCTTGGATTCATTGGATATCCCCGCGTAATCGTTTTGCCAGATGCAGAAAGTATTGGATACAAAGATTGTTTTTCCATCGAATCTGGATAAATAAATGCTGTGAAAAACTTACCATCCACATAAACATCAACCTTTTTGTTAGAACTATCTTGTTTAAATGTAATCTTCCCTTTATCTGCTACCAAACTACTCATCAACACAACAATTATCAACAAGAAAAGAGCAAAAATATTTTTCATCTATAAAAATTTAACGTTGTTAAATATATGCATTAAAATCTTTACCAAGAAATACTAATCCACAATATCAATAGTATTATCACCTCAATTCAACTTACTACTTATCTTTGACATCTAAATTATTTAAAACTTAAATTAACTACTATAAAATGCCTACAATTTTAGTAACAAATGATGACGGAATTCATGCTCCTGGAATTCTAAATCTTATTGAATCAGTGAAAGACTTGGGTGAAATAATAGTTGTTGCTCCTGACAAACCTCAATCTGGAATGGGGCATGCAATCACAATTGGTTCTCCGCTTCGCTTGCAACAGATTAATCTTATGGATGGTGTTCAAGCTTGGAGCTGTAGTGGAACCCCTGTTGATTGTGTAAAAATTGCGGTTGATAAAATTCTTCACCGAAAACCTGATTTATGTATTAGTGGCATCAACCACGGAGCAAACCATTCAATTAATGTAATTTACTCTGGCACTATGTCTGCCGCTCTTGAAGCTTCAATCGAAAGCATTCCCTCCATTGGATTTTCTTTGTTAGATCATAGTTTGGAAGCAAACTTCAACGGTGCAAAAAAATACGCACGTACTATTGTTCAAGCAATTTTGCAACAATCTAATGTAGACAAACACCTTTGCTTGAATGTAAATATTCCCAATATTGCTGAAGAGCTTATTCAAGGAATTAAATTTTGCAGACAAGCTTATGCAAAATATGAAGAAGAATTCAATGAACGCAACGACCCCCAAGGAAGAAAATATTACTGGCTTACGGGTGCTTTTAAAAACTTTGATACCGGCGTTGACACCGATGTTTGGGCTCTTGAAAACAACTTTGTAAGCGTAGTTCCCGTTCAATTTGACCTTACAAACTATATTCTTAAATCACAACTGGAAAAATCTATTCAATGGAATTCCTGAAAAAAGATGAACTGTATTTAGGACTTATTCTCGGTGCAATTGGTCCACTCCTCGGATTTGTTGGCTTTTACTTCTGGAAATTTAACCAATTTACTTTTGCAGATTTCATCCATGCACTCCAACAAAATAAACAATTGGTAACTTCGCTTACCATTCCTTGTTTATTAGTAAACATAATATTATTTACCATTTACACCAATGTCCAAAAAGATAAAACGGCTAAAGGCATATTTATAGTTACCATTATTTATGCTGTTATTAGCTTACTTTTTAAAATTTGGGGCTAAAAACACAATTAAGAATTAGGAATTAAGGATCAAGAATTTTTAACATTCCTTAATTCTTATTTCCTAATTTTTAATTCTAAATTAATACTATGAATTACTATTTAATAGCAGGCGAAGCTTCAGGTGATTTGCACGGTAGCAACTTGATGAAAGAAATTCTTAAAAAAGATCCCAATGCTACATTTAGATGCTGGGGTGGCGATTTGATGCAAGCCGCTGGTGGTGAAATTGTTGTTCATTACAAACAACGTGCTTTTATGGGCTTTCTTGAAGTTGCCTTAAACCTCAGAAAAATAATGGCATTCATGAAACAATGCCAAAAGGATCTTCTAACTTCAAATCCTGATGTTGTAATTTTTATAGATTATCCTGGTTTTAATATCCCAATGGCTCGATTTGCAAAACACAATGGTTATAAAACGGTCTTTTATATCTCTCCGCAAGTTTGGGCTTGGAAAGAAAAAAGAGTTATTACATTAAAACAGGTTGTAGATAAAATGCTCGTCATTTTGCCTTTTGAAAAAGATTTTTATAAAAAGTGGAATTACGAAGTGCAATATGTAGGACATCCACTGGTGCAAGTGGTTGATGAATTTAAAAAAAATAATCTTACCATTGAAAAAACGAGCATTCCATCAGTAGCACTTCTTCCAGGAAGCAGACTTCAAGAAATTAGCAAAAAGCTACCCATCATGCTAGATCTTACTAGAAAATTTCCAGATGTGGATTTTGCAGTGGCTCAAGCACCTTCAATTGATATTGATTTTTATGATTCTATGCTCGCCCCCTACCCTAATGTTAGGCTCGTAAAAAGTAAAACCTACAATCTTTTAATGCAGTCTCATGCTGCACTTGTTACTTCTGGTACCGCAACGCTTGAAACCGCTTTATTTGGAGTGCCACAAGTGGTTTGCTATAAAGGAAGCCAACTTTCTTACGCCATCGCTAAACGCCTCATTAAAGTAAAATACATCTCTTTGGTTAATCTAATTTTAGACAAACCAGCTGTTAAAGAATTGATTCAAAATGAATTAAACGTACACAATCTAGAAACAGAACTTCAAAAAATCTTGTTTAATCAAGCACATAAAACACAAATGTTTGATGATTACAATACTCTACTAAACACCCTTAGTAAAGGTGGACTAGCTTCTGCACAAGCAGCGGAGATTATTACGGATTTTACGATGGAACTTAAACACTAACCTTTTTTGAATATTAATTTAAATGCTATAATTAATAATCCAAATAAAAACATAAAAATAGAAATCCTGTTGATTCCATGCATGTATTTCACCCAAGATGAATCTGGCGTAGTATTGGTAGTATCTTTTTTTCTTAGATAAAGATATTCTGCAATTTGTTTGATTAAACCCATTTTAAAATAACATTTGCAACAAAAATAGGTTCAAATTTATTTTCACTGAATTCTAATTTAATTATGGACAGTTTAACCCATATCGTTCTTGGTGCGTGCATTGGAGAGTTATTTACGGATAAACAATTTGGTAAAAAAGCAATGATTTGGGGTGCGTTAACGCAAAGTATCCCTGACATTGATTTTATCGCAGGCTTTTGGCTTAGCCCAACCGCTGATTTAATTGCCCATAGAAGTTTTACCCATTCCATTTTATTTGCATTACTAGTTGCATTTTTTTTGGGAATTGCGGCTGAACGCTTCCATCGACCACACAATATTAGCCTCAAAAAATGGATGTTCTTTATTGGTACAGAATTGTTTGTACACCTTTTATTGGATGGATTTAATAATTATGGCATTGGTTGGTTTGAACCTTTTACAGACAAACGTTTCACATTCAATGCCATTTATGTGGCTGATCCACTCTTTTCATTACCTGCAATTGTAGGATGTATTGCATTAATTGCTCTTCATTCTACCCATCACAAACGAATTGTTTGGGCTAGAACATCCATTTTAATGACCACTTTTTATCTTTGTTATGCACTCTTCAATAAGTATGAAGTCAGCAAACATCTTCCGGAATTTGCAAAAAAGCAAAACATTCAATATGACCGCTTTTTTACCACCCCTTCTCCTTTTAATACCTGGCTTTGGTTTGTAGTTTACGAAAAAAAAGATGGCTTTTACACGGGTTATCGCTCTGTATTTGACACCATTACACACATTAATTTACAATGGCACTCAAGAAATGAATATCTCCTTAAACCTGTTGCCGACCACCAAGAGGTTTTCGACTTAAAAAAGTTTTCTCAAGGTTATTATACTGTAGAACAAAAAAAAGATACCCTCATTTTTAACGACCTCAGATTTGGCCAAATTGTAGGTTGGTATGATGCTAAACAATCTTTTGTGTTTCATTATTATCTAAGTCATCCAGAAGACAATAAAATTGTTGTTCAACGTGGTCGATTTGCCTTATGGAACAAAGAAACCATGATGAGCTTCTTTAAACGCATTAAAGGAATTTAGTTTCTTTGTTTAAAATAAAACGTAAACAAAAAAAGTGTACACTTGAAAAAGTGATATGCCGCCCATTGCAACAACTGTTGAAATATATTGGATTGATGATTGTACAAATCTTTAGTGATTTTTTTACAATCATTTTGTATGATTTTTTCTACTTCAAGTCTTAAACCCTTCACAAAAAAATCATCTTTAATGTCCAAATTAAGTTCCACACTTGCATAAGCACTTAAATTATTCACATTATAAGAACCTATTGTTGCCCAATGGTCATCATACAACGATAATTTTCCATGTAAAATACTTTTATTGTATTCATAAATTATTACATGATGCCGCAACAACCATCTATACAAATACCTTTCCGCTTGTTTCGATAATGCAACGTCAGAAATACCCGCAACTATCAAAATCACCTCAACGCCTCTTAACGCAGCCTTTCTTATGTTTTGTTGCATCAATCTTCCTGGTAAAAAATAACTAGAAATTATGATTACCTGCTTTTTTGCTTGCTGCAACATTTTAATATAACTTCTAGAAATTTGATTGTATCGATTTACCCAATCGTTTCTTCTAATCGCAACGGCACAATTCCACTTTAAAAAATCTTCTGGAATCAATCTTTTGGAGTAATTGAGCCTCTGTTGTTGCAATCGCTTAAAAAAATATCCTCTACATATTTCATTTAAATGAATTGCCGCTTCTCCCTCCATAAAAACAGCCCAATCCAGCCAAGCTGGTTTATCTGGCATATCGTTGTAGCGGTCTGAAATATTCATCCCACCAACCAACGCTTTTACTTTATCAACCACTACAACTTTATGATGCAATCGTCTTCCAAAATAGAAATTATTGTTTCTAAAAAATGGCTCAAACCATCTAAAGTAAACACCTTGCTGTTCAAGATTTTTCACAAAAACATCTCCTAATGAAGAAGAGGCATAAGCATCCAATAAAATATACACTTTTACTCCTCGAGCAGCCGCAGCCGTTAACAACGCTGAAATTCGATTGCCAGTAGTATCATTTTGATAAATATAAAACTGCAAATGAATGGTTGCATTTGCAGTTTTTATCAACGCCTCTAAAAACTCAAAATATTGAATTCCACCATGCAACAATTGGGCTCTATTGTGAATGGTGTATCCTTTGGGCACAATTGATTGCATTACCATAATATTAATTGTAAAAATATTTGTGCCAACAGAACCGAACAATCCAAATGGTTGTTATTAAATTTGCACCACCATTTTATATTAATTAACTCATTAATTGATTTACGAATTAGGAAAAATTATATAAAAATCTATAAATAAAAACAATCTAAAAGCAGAATCCCACACAATTAAAGGAAATTTGCAACTTAATCTGAGAAAAACTATGCATGAAGAAAATGAAGATATATTAGAACAGATTACAACCGCCGACTATAAATACGGATTTGTTACTGATATCGAAGCGGATGCTGCTCCAAAGGGTTTAAATGAAGATATTGTTAGGTTTATTTCAGTAAAGAAAAATGAACCCGAATGGTTATTGGCTTGGAGATTAAAAGCTTACCGCCATTGGTTAACCCTCGAAGAACCAAAATGGCCTAATGTTGAATATCCTGCTATAAACTACCAAGATATCATCTATTATTCTGCTCCAAAGCAAAAAATTGCACCAAACAGTTTAGACGAAATCGATCCTGAGCTTAGAGATACTTTTGAAAAATTGGGCATCTCTTTAAACGAACAAAAAAGACTTTCAGGTATAGCAGTTGATGCCGTAATGGACAGCGTTTCTGTAGCAACTACTTTCAAAGAAGAACTTTCAAAAGAGGGAATCATATTTTGCTCAATGTCTGAAGCCGTGCTCGAACACCCCGAGTTGATTCAAAAATACTTGGGTTCTGTAGTTCCAATGACAGACAATTACTTTACTGCACTTAATTCAGCCGTATTTACAGACGGTTCGTTTTGTTATATTCCAGCTGGCGTAAGATGCCCAATGGAATTGTCTACCTATTTCCGCATCAATGCGGCAAATACAGGACAATTTGAAAGAACATTAATTGTTGCAGAAGCAGGTTCTTATGTAAGCTATCTTGAAGGTTGTACCGCTCCAATGCGTGATGAAAACCAATTACACGCTGCTGTTGTAGAAATAGTTGCACAAGAAAAAGCAGAAGTTAAATATTCTACCGTTCAAAACTGGTATCCTGGCGATAAAGAAGGAAAAGGTGGCATTTATAATTTTGTTACTAAAAGAGGAATTTGTGCAGGTGATCATGCAAAAATTTCTTGGACGCAAGTTGAAACCGGATCATCAATTACTTGGAAATACCCTAGCGTAATTTTAAAAGGTAATTATTCAATTGGTGAATTTTATTCTGTTGCCGTAACCAACAATTACCAACAAGCTGATACTGGAACAAAGATGATCCATATTGGCAAAAATACCCGTAGCAGAATTGTTTCTAAAGGGATTTCTGCAGGAAAAAGCCAAAACAGCTATCGTGGTTTGGTGAGTGTAGGCAGAAAAGCAGCCAACTCTCGCAACTTCTCACAATGTGATTCTTTGTTGTTGGGCGATAAATGCGGAGCTCATACTTTTCCATATATCGAAGTGAAAAACAAATCTTCGATGATTGAACACGAAGCAACAACTTCAAAAATTGGGGAAGACCAAATTTTTTATTGTAACCAACGTGGAATTGATACAGAAGCTGCTGTAGCAATGATTATCAATGGATTTGCAAAAGAAGTAATGAATCAATTGCCTATGGAATTTGCTGTTGAAGCACAAAAACTTTTGGCTATATCATTAGAAGGAAGTGTTGGATAAGAAATTAGTTTTAAGAAAGTTGAATTAATATATATGTTAAAAATAGAAAATTTACAAGCTGCTATTGAAGATAAACAAATTCTCAAAGGCATCAATCTGGAGATAAAACCAGGAGAAGTTCATGCCATTATGGGACCAAATGGTTCTGGTAAAAGTACATTAGCATCTGTTTTGGCTGGACGAGATTATTATGAAGTAAATGGCGGAACAGTTGGTTTTGAAGGTAAAGATTTATTAGAAATGTCGCCAGAAGAAAGAGCACGTGAAGGTGTATTTTTGGCGTTTCAATACCCTGTGGAAATCCCTGGAGTTAGTACCACAAATTTTATCAAAACTGCAGTAAACGAAATTCGTAAACATCGTGGACAAGAATCTTTGGATGCTGTAGGTTTTTTAAAGATGATGAAGGAAAAAATGAAGGTTGTTAATATCGACCAGTCGCTTCTTAGTCGCTCAATGAATGAAGGTTTTTCTGGTGGAGAAAAGAAGCGCAACGAAATTTTCCAAATGGCGATGTTAGAACCTAAATTGGCAATATTAGATGAAACCGATTCTGGTTTAGATATTGATGCCCTTCGCATTGTGGCAAATGGCGTTAATATTTATAGAAATGCTGGAAACGCATTCTTAATTGTTACCCACTATCAACGCTTGCTCGATTATATTGTTCCAGATTTTGTGCACGTGCTTTACAATGGCAAAATTGTTAAATCAGGCACAAAAGAACTAGCCAAAGAACTTGAAGAGAAGGGATATGATTTTATCAGGAACGAATTTTCGGAAACCGAAGAAGCTTAATCAATATGACGGACACGATACAATATTTTTCAGACTATTTTACTCAACAACCGGATGGTGCTTTACAAACCTTCCGTTCTAATGCACTGGAAAATTTTAAACAATATGGCATTCCGGGTAATAAACACGAAGAGTGGAAATATACCCGTATCAATACATTGTTCCAACAACAATTAATGTTAGGAACTACCAACAAATTTGCAAAAGCTGATCTTGATGCATTTAGATTACCTGGTGCAGAAAATGCTTTTGAACTCTTTTTTATTAATGGTATTTTTCAATCTGATTTGTCTTATTTGGGTGATGAAATTACTGTATTGTCTTTAGAAACTGCTGCAACAAGTTCTTTTGCATCAATTGTTGAAACGCATCTTGGCCACAGCAGCAAATACCACCCCGATGGTATCAATGCCCTCAATACTGCATTTGTTAATGGCGGCGTATTTATTCACATCGCAGAAGGCAAACAAATTGAACAACCTGTCTATATTTATTATATTAATGATAGTCGCATTGCTGCAACATTGGCACTTCCGCGTACATTAGTTTATGTAAGTGCTGGAGCCAACATACAAATTGCAGAACAACATGTAACCATCGGAAATGAAACCAGTTTCACCAACCAAGTTACTGAGGTAATTGTTGATCGTGATGCTGTTGTCAATTTCTATAAAATTCAACAAGAAGGACCTAATGCTCACCAAGTTTGTACTACCCATTTTCGTCAGATTGGTAAGGCATTAACCAATGCAACTACCATTTCTTTAAGTGGTGGTTTGGTAAGAAACAATTTGAATATGGTGATGGAAGCAGAATATGGCGAATCGCACATGTTTGGTTTGTATCTTTTAGATGGTAAAACCCAGGTTGATAACCATACAATTGTGGACAATGTGATGCCAAATTGTTTCAGCAACGAATTGTACAAAGGCATTATGGATGGCGAATCTACCGGAATATTTAACGGTAAAATCTTTGTAAGAAAAGATGCCCAGAAAACAAATGCATATCAATCCAATAAAAACATTTTATTGTCTGATAATGCAGCTGCCAATACAAAACCGCAATTAGAAATTCTTGCGGATGATGTAAAGTGCTCGCATGGATGTACCATTGGTAAATTGGATGAAGAAGCAATGTTCTATTTAAGGGCAAGAGGTATTGGAGAAAGAAACGCTCAAGCTTTGTTGCTGCATGCTTTTGCTGTTGACATTCTTGACAACATTAAAACCGCACCGTTAAGAACTTATATAGATCAGTTAATTTCAGAGCGGTTAGATTTCAATTTTTAATATGATAAAGACAACGGAAGGATATGATGTGCAGGAAATTAGGAATCAATTCCCAATACTTTCGAGGGAATTAAAGGGGAAACCGTTGGTTTATTTTGATAATGCAGCTACATCTCAAAAGCCACAAGTGGTAATTGATGCACTGGTACATTATTACAGCTATTATAACGCCAATATCCATCGTGGAATTCACACTTTGGCGGAGGAAGCTACGGCAGCTTATGAAGCTACGAGGATTACAGTGCAACAATTTATAAATGCAGCCTCTCACCAAGAAATTATCTTCACAAGGGGAACTACTGAAAGTATAAATCTGGTTGCTTATGCTTGGGGCAGGGCTAACGTTAATACTGGAGATGAAATCATAATCTCTACATTAGAGCACCATTCAAATATTGTTCCTTGGCAAATGCTTGCCCAGGAAAAAGGAGCAATTCTAAAAGTGGTTCCCATCAATGAAAATGGCGAATTCCTGTTTGAAGCATTTGAACAAATGTTGTCAGAAAGAACAAAATTGGTTTCTATTGTGCATGCATCTAATGCACTTGGTGTAATCAATCCTGTAGAAGAAATCATCAAAGCGGCTCATAAAGTAGGAGCTTTGGTTTTGGTTGATGGGGCTCAATCTAGTGTGCATTTAGACATTGATGTACAAGCTTTAGATTGTGATTTTTATGCATTTTCTGCACATAAATTATATGGTCCAACTGGTGTAGGTATTCTTTATGGAAAGAAACAAATACTTGAGGATATGCCGCCGTTTATGGGTGGTGGAGAAATGATTAAAGAAGTAAGTTTTGAACACACTTCATACAATGAACTTCCGTACAAATTTGAAGCGGGAACTCCAAATATTGCAGATACAGTTGCATTCAAAACAGCGTTGGATTTTATAACCAATATAGGTAAATCAACCATTAGGGCTCATGAGGATGAATTGCTGCGTTATGCCACATCTCAACTCAGTCAAATTCCAGGTTTACGTATTATGGGCGATGTTCAAAACAAAGTGAGTGTAGTTTCTTTTGTTATTGACAATATTCATCCACAAGATATTGGAATACTATTAGACAATCAAGGTATTGCAGTAAGAACAGGTTCACATTGTACAATGCCTTTGATGCAGTGTTTAAATGTGGTTGGTACTACTCGAGCATCTTTTGCTGCATACAATACAAAAGCAGAAATCGATTTATTGGTAATTGGATTGCATAAAGTAATTAAATTGTTGCAATAATGAATAATCATCCAAACATTACAGAAATTTCAAACCAACTTGTTGAAGATTTTTCGTTGTTTGACAATTGGGAAGACAAATACGAGTATCTAATAGATTTAGGTAAAAAGCTTCCTCCAATGGCTGCTGAATTTAAAACTGAAGACAGAAAGATTAAAGGTTGTCAATCTACAGTTTGGTTGTATTCAGAACATAAAGATGGCAGAATTTATTACCAGGCAGATAGTGAAGCTATAATTGTTAAAGGATTGGTGAGTATGTTGGTTAAGGTGTTATCAGGACAAAAACCGGAAGATATTGTTTCAACAACATTAGATTTTATAGAAAAGATAGGTTTACAAAGTCATTTGGCACAAACACGTGCAAATGGACTCAATGCAATGATAAGGCAGATGAAGTTGGATGCAGCAATCATAGGGAATTAGTAGTTAGTGGTTAGAGATTAGAATTTTTAGGTAATATCAAATTCAAGCAATTGTTTTCAAACAATTATTTATGACAGAAGAACATTTAAGAGAAATCATAATTGAGAAATTAAAAGAGGTGCATGATCCTGAAATTCCGGTTAATATTTGGGAATTGGGTTTGATATATGAGATTCATGTTTTGCCAATAAATAATGTTCAGATAGTAATGACATTGACAGCACCAAGTTGTCCGGCGGCACAATCATTGCCGCATGAGATAGATCAAAAAATAAGAACCATTGAAGGGGTAAATGATGTGCATGTAGAAGTTACTTGGACTCCAGCATGGCATAAAGATTTGATGAGTGAAGTAGCGAAATTGGAATTGGGTTTTCTGTAAGAATGTGGAACAATTGACATTTTTTTAATAACTTATACAATGCTATATTTGCTGCCCATGGGGAATTAGCTCAGCTGGCTAGAGCGCTTGCATGGCATGCAAGAGGTCACCGGTTCGACTCCGGTATTCTCCACTTATTTTAATTACTATCGGTTTTTGA
>CAMBYC010000007.1 GCA_945871875.1 Sphingobacterium thalpophilum | reverse complement strand
GGTTTCAATGATATTTTTACCATCTTCAGGGTGTTGCATATTTGCAGGATAATAGAATGACTTTACAATCAATGTTCCCGATGGAAAATCTAGCACCCCGTCTGTGGAATAGGCTACATTTGCACCTTGAGGCATTCTGATAAACCTTGATTTCTCGGCATAATCGCTATACAAAGGTGTATTTAATGCATAAGGAACAACTCCTTGCTTGGGCTTCAAATCTGCCATTTTCCCTTCAAATATCCCCCAATCGGAAAGTTTCTCTGGGTATTTTGGAGTAGATATTTGAATAAATGCTCCAGTAAATATTAGAAATATTAGTGCAACAATAGTAATTCTTAACATAAATTATTGGGTACAATTAAAAGAATCATTAAACAATCCAATACTTTTAAAACCGTGTTCTACATCTAAATTGGCAATAGATTGATTTTTATTTTTTACAATAGAAATACACTGTCCTGGTGTCCATTCGCCTTGAGCATCCAAAAGTTTTGGATTTTTAACACCGTCATAAATGATATGTGGCACATTTTCGCCAAAGGATTTTGCAACAACGCTTGACAACATATCTTTTGATACCGGTAAACCAGTTTTACGCTTGTAGATATTGTTGTGTATTGAAATCGCAGAAGGATATGGATCGTATTGCTTGTCTTTGAATGGCTTTGAAGTACTATAATAACTTATAATTGCAGTCCCAACACTTTGGTTGTTGATGATTTTATTTTTAAAAATTTCAACATTTTTTGTAGCTAAAATCATCAAACCTGTTCCGGATGGTACCATTGCAACGATATTGCCTTTCGGAGCAAAATTGGGGAAATTGTTGTTGTGGATATTGTTGTGGTGCACTTTAACATTCCCGCCTTTTTTCTGAACCAAGTTTGGCAAATCAAACACCAATAATCCACCGGCATTGTCATAGGCTTCATTTCCAAATACATCTGCGTTTAAAGAATTTTCAATTTCAATTCCAGCTACGTTGTGGTATGCTTTTGAGTTTTTAACAACAATATCTTTAGATTGACCAACATAAATTCCTGCATCAGAAGCACCAATGGCAACACATTTATCAATGGTTACCCCTTCACATTGAACAGGATATAAACCGTACCCACCATTCTTTGGACCCGGTTCGCCAGTCCATTCTGTTTTAACGCTTTTAAACGTAATGCCTTTTACGTGCATTGTTTTGATGGCATCGCCTTTAGCGTCTTGTACAGTAAAACCATCTAGTAAAATATCCGATGCATCACTTACTCGTATGCCTTCAGCACCGTCGGTTTGGTCTTTAAAACTTAAAATGGTTTTATCCATTCCCTTTCCTTTGATTTGAATATTTTTCTTTCCTTCAAGAGAAAGGGTATTTGTAAAATAAAAAGTGCCGGCAGGAAGTTCAATAATTGCACCGTCTTCAGCCAATATCAATTCTGATTGTATTTTCTTTTGGATGTCTTTTTGTGCAAATGTTACAATCGAACTACTTAAAAAAAGCAACAAAAAAGAAGATTTTATAGTCATAAAACTAAAATTATTCAACAATTTAAATATTAATATCAAGAAAGAACAATGGAATGTTTAAAAGGAGTGATTCCAGTAATGTAAACGGTATTGCCATCCATTTGAGGTAATCCCCCACGAAGTTGGGTGCCACGGTGTTCTTTTTTACCAGGACCAAAAGTTATAGAATCAGTTCCAATAGTATAAGTTCCTTGTTTTTCAGCACAATAAAAGGCATTGGGTTTATCGGGGTGAGCTTCAACACCAGAAAATTTTCCACCTTTTCTGAAAATCAATTCAATGGCAACGGGAACAAAATCGGTTCCCTTCATATCAAAATCTACTTGGATACCATTTGCAACAGGCGTGATGGTTACTGTAGTTTCAAGATGTTGCACATTAGATGTTTTTCGGTTTGATTTTGGCATTTTGCCCAAATCTCCATCAGGTGAAATATATTGAGGTTCAAAAGGTTGGTAATAAGCACCTTCCAATTGTTTGTTTAATACCCACGAATTTCCTGATGGTTTGATATCTGCAGATTGAAATTGTCCTTTTCCAAAGAAAGACGCATTAATGCGCATTGCTTGTAAAACGGAATTGCCTTTGTGGAAAGTTAGCCAACCGGGGTTATTTGATAAAATGGTGGCGTCCCAATTTTCTTTACGGATGCGCACCAATCCAGAAAATGGAAATGCTTTTACATAATTTGTAGGCAAAGGAATTGCGGTTGGTAATTCTTTCCATAAAGTAGGATCTTCTAGGAAATAAAGCAAAAATCCACCCAAAGAATTGGGAGATGTTTTATCAACCAATCTACAAATGGCGGCAAATTCGCCGTTATTGTCTTTTATTGCCATATATCGGGCAGCATAATAATAGTTTTCCATGGTGCCAATTTGCCCTTTATCTTGGCGGTTTGAAGCTTCAGTTACCACTTCACCATTTGGATGGATGTAATAACGCATCATCAAAAGGTTTTTTCGTACAGGCTCATACAATTCTGGCTTATTCATTCCTCTAGCAATCGTAATCAATACGCGATCTACCAATGCAGAATATCCATAAGAGCTTTTTTCTGTATACTGACCATCGGCATCCAAATCGATATGTTCCGCCAACCATTGGTTAATACGATTCACATATTTAGGATCTGGCCAAAGTGCGTTCAGCTTTGTTAATGCGGCAGATACCACCCAACGGTGGTTTGGCGTATGGATACCTCCGGTAGAAAGTGCATTTCCAGCACGTTGAAGGAATTGTTCTAGCAAATTTAAGGCTTGAGCACTTCCCGGAGTATTGGATTGTTTCAACAAAGAATAGGATATACATAACCGTTTCACCATAAACCCAGTGTCTGGTGTTGAGTGAAAATTGGTATCCAATAAATCTATAGTTCCATCTTCATGTTGAAGTTTTAAAGTAGCTTTTATTGCTTGCTCCAATTCAACCAAAAGTTGCTTTGATTGGTAATATGCTGATTCAGGACAGCTTATCACACAACAAATATGATGAATTACACCAATAGTACTGTGTGGACTAGGGATTCCTTCTCCATTATAATAACCACCAAAATAAGGACTATTCAAGTCTGTAACTTTATAACTGGAAAATCCCTTAACACCTTGGTCGTAGTTTTTTATAATATCCAATAACCAAGCTGGTTTAACCGGAGGTATATTGGCTTGTTGATTGTATATAGAAGCAAATCCAGCAAAAGGAATTGCAGACAATGCTGTTGAGCTTAAGGTTACAAAATGTCTTCTGTTCATTATTATAAATTATTTAATTTTTGATTTTCACTAATTACTAATTACTTTTTCATACGCCAACCCAAACATGATAAAGGAGCCATAACCAAACCCTGTACCTTCTGTAATTTTTCTAGTAAGGTAATATTCTTTATCTCCCACGCAGGTGCCACCTGAAACTTTTGTAGGAATTAGGTTTGCACCATCTCCGGTTCTGAGACAGTATGATCTTAATCCTTTGTAGGCTTTGTCTATCACTGGGAAATATTTCTTCTTTGAAATAATTTTAAATTGAATAGCTTTTGCGATCGAATAAGCAAACATTGCTGTACAAGAACTTTCTTCAAAGTTTAAAGGTTCTTTTGGAAGAGTAATCAGTTGGTACCATAACCCTGTATTTGGATTTTGATATGGTGCAACTTTTTGAATGTAATTAACCAATGCTTTTTCCAGTGTTTTTTTATATTTTGAAGTTGGAGAAACGGTTTCTATTGCATCAGCCAAAGCCATTCCGACCCATCCATTACCACGTGCCCAAATCTGTCTGCTCTTATGAGTAACAGGATCTGGCCAACCCATAATACTACATCCATCATTGTAATTGATACTATCCGCATCCCAACCGTGAACCCACAATCCAGATTTTTCATCCACCAATTCCTTGTGATGAACTTCAAATTGTTCTACAAAATTTGCTATGTATTTTTCATCGTGGGTTAATCGATACATTTCCAATAAAAACATGCTCAACATATAAACAGTATCATCCCACAATTCAACGGTTTCTGCACGGTGAGAAACACCACCATTTGAAGCCCTAGGCGTTTTTAAATAATCTGCATAAATTTCTTCTGCTTTTGAAAGATACTTTTGAGCACCATCTATTCTTGCTAAAAACGCCATTCCATGTCCAGATGCAACTGCATTAGGATGTTTTCCGTTTGCAACCGAATAAGTTGCATCCATTGCAGTTTTGATGTACTCTAGGTATTTTGTTTTTTCACCTTCTGGTTTGCTGTTGTACAATTGAACTAGTGAATGTAAAAATGTGGCTTGTCCCCAATCCCACTTGTAATTGTTTGCCGGCATAAAAACTTGTCTTCCTGCAAGATCTACTGAATCAACCCAAGATTGGGCTTGGATTTTAGAAACCATTGTACAAATAATTAGTACAATTAAAAGATGTTTATTTTTTCTCATGGCAAATGAATAAGCAAATTTGCTTAATAGAAAAGGTTTATTGAATAATCGTTGAAAAGATAAATGTAAAAAGTTTAAATCGTTTTAGTAACTTTTTAAGTCACAACTAAAGCAGCTATTTACGAAAACGTTTTCGTTGGTTACAACTCTTAATTAAATTATGTTATGAAAAGTTTAATCTAAAATTTACATCACATACAATCTTTACCACTTCAAAATAGAAAAGATAACATTAAGCTAAAAGAAAATCGCTTAAAATTTCTAATGCAAACAATTTCAATTATTAAGTTTTGGCACATCGCAAGAGTATATGATTTTACCCTCCCAATCAACAAATTGAATGAATAAATTATTAGAAGAAATACCAACAGTAGCAAAGCCATATTCGCTTTTTGCAAATTGAACTTTTGCCTTGGTACTTATTATAGTTTTTTCAGAACCAGCTCCAGAAATCATTTGGTAAAAACTATCATTGTTTTTAGGTTTGTCAAATTCTAAATGGTGCTCATGGCCAGCAATGTATAAATCAACCTTATTTTTGTTTAAAATATCTCTAATTGCATTTTCCATTTCTATAGTTTTTCCGTACCTCTTTCCAGCAGAATAAATAGGGTGATGTGCAATCACGATTTTCCATTTGTCCTTACTTTTTAGCAATTCTGATTTAAGCCAATTTAATTGACGAGTTGAATCAGCTTTTTGAACATTTTCGCTAATTTTTTCATTTTTCTTGTAATACGAACCATTGAGTGGACTAGAATCTAAAAAAAATAAACCTACTGTGTTTGAAGAATCGTCGCCAAATGTTTTGTGTATGCTATAATACCTTGAAGGCATATTCCATCTTGCACTTATGGCTGTATAATCTACCTCAGCTTGTGGATTTGACCCATAATCGTGATTTCCCAAAACAACATACCAATCAATATAGGTAGAATGATGATTATACACATTTTCAAAAGAAGTTTCCCAACTTGGATCTTGTACGCTTTGAACCCCTTCAGGGTAAAAATTATCTCCTGTGCTAACAATAAAACTTGCATTTGTTCCCACTACTGCATTCCCTAGTTGATAAGCAACCTTTTTTTGATAAAACTGACCATGACGCCCCCAATCACCAATAATGCAAAAATTCAATCCTTTTTTTACATATTTCAAATCTTTAATAATTGAATCACGATATCCTGAAGCAATTTCTTCATTATACAAGTCAATACTAGTAGAAATTTTAGCATCTTGACTGTAAAGTATGGAACAAATAAATAGGGCTAAAAAACCCAATTGTATCTTTTTTTTCATGAAGTGAAATTATTTAAAATAATTCTTATCTAGCCATCTAACATTTTGAAAAACATACAATAAAATACTGCTAACAATAAGTTAATCTTAAGTTAACCTTAAGTTAATTCTAATTGTAAACAAAAAATGAAATCATCACATAATTTTACCACTTATGAAATATGCATTTTTGTTGGTTTATATTTTGAGTTTTCTAACTTCAAATGCCAATTCTATAGTTATCAAGGGAATTGTTGTTACAGACAACAAATCAAATTTTCCAGTTGTTGGGGCTACAATTATCAACGCTAAAAATGTGAAACAAAAAACCATAACTGGACTTAATGGTTTTTTTGAATTGACGGTAGATAGTTTACCAACAGAATTAACTGTAAGTTATCTTAGCTATAAAACAATTTATTTCAAGGTAAATAAAGCCAACGATAATATTATTTCAATTGAACCTGCACTTGAAGATTTACAAGAAATAAAGATTTATGGAAGCACTGAAAAAAACACCGATGTTTTTGTAAGATCTCTTGAGAAAAACGCCCCTACCATTTCCAATATTGTAAGTGCAAAAACTATAGAACTATCGCCCGACTTTAATGTTGCGAATGTAATTCAAAGAGTTTCTGGAGTTACATTAGAAAGAACCAGCAATGGTGATGCCCAATATGCTACATTAAGGGGAATGGATAAAAGATACAATTACACATTGGTTAATGGAATTAAGATTCCAAGTCCAGATAATAAAAACAGATTCATTCCTTTAGACATTTTTCCGTCAGACATGCTTGCCCGTTTAGAAGTTACAAAGTCATTAACTGCTGATATGGAAGGAGATGGAATTGGTGGGGCAATTAACATGGTAATGAAAGATGCCCCATTTACAAAAACATTATCCTTCAATTTTTCAACAGGATACAACTCTATGTTTTTTGAAAGAAATTTTTTATCGTATAACCACAACGCTATAAAATTAAAATCACCCTACGAATTGTATTCTAGCTTGTATTCAGCCAAAGCCAGAGATTTTAGTGGAGATTTAACAAAAATTCAAAGTAGTAATCCAAGACCCAATTTATTTTTTAATACTTTTTGGGGTGATAGAGCATTTCAGAAAAGATTTGGATTTATGATTGGACTAAGTTTTCAAAATAGTTTTAGAGGTGGAAATAATACAGATTATGGATCGAGCATATCAACAAGTGATGCTTCAAATTTACCTGTTATAACAGGAAAATCAGAAAGAACATTTTCTGATGAACAAACAAGATTAGGAGTGCATAGTAAATTGGATTATGTTTTTTCTGAAAACCATAAAATTCAATGGTACAATGCCTTTTTGGATTTTAAAAACTATCAAATTAGAGACAGTAGAGGAATTGATTACTCTATTGGCTATGATCCAACCAGAGGGAACTATAATGTATCTTATAGTACAAGATTTCGATACACACACCAAAATATCAAGACAAGTAATTTATTGGGTGAAAACAAAATATTAAATAAAAAAGTTAAAATTGATTGGGCTTTAGCTTATTCAGAAGCATTTAATGAAATTCCAAATAATACAACAGTGAATACTGTTTCAACCATAAGAAATAATGTTGAAAATCAAGTCTCTGTTGTAACGCTAGGAGGTGAGAGCATAAGATGGGAACACAATACAGATAAAGATTTATCTGGAAAATTAAACATTAGTTCTACGGTAGCATTAAAACAAAGTTCACTTGAAATTTCAACAGGATTATTGTACAGAGATAGAAAAAGATCGAACTTTTTTAATGAATATGATCTAAGACCATTTGATGACACCAAACCAGTTGGATCAAAAAACAATTTAATAAGAGGAGTAGATTGGAACAATTATAGTGAAATTAAGTATTCGGTTTACAATCCATTTGGCTCTACTGGAGACCCACTAAATTACGATGCATCTGAAAAAATTGCTGCTACCTACCTACAAACAAAATTGATACATAAAAATTATCAATTGATAACTGGATTGAGGGTTGAAAATACAAATCAAGGATACAATTTAATAAACCCTGTGGCAGGAGTTAAAAATATTGGACAACAAATCTACACAGATTTTTTACCAAGTATTCACTTAAAGTATAATTTAAACGACAATAAAAATTTAAGAATATCTTATTCAAAATCGATTAACAGACCAAGTTTTTTTGAAATTGTTCCATATAAAATTATCAATGAAGAATTTACAGAGATGGGTAATCCAGATTTGAAACATACAGTTGCCGATAATTTTGATATACGGTATGAACTATTCCCAAAACCTGCAGAACAATTACTTGTAGGTATTTTTTATAAAATAATCAATAACCCAATCGAAACGGGAATTATTGATCAAGGTCAGAAATCTTTTTTTACTCCTACTAACTTTGGTGTGGCGAAAAATTATGGTTTAGAATTTGATTTTACAAAATACTTTTACAATTTTGGTATTAAATTCAATTATACATACACAAATTCTTCTATAACAACTTCAAAGGTTTATTACGAGCTAAATACTGACCCAAATTCAACAATTAGAAATATACTTAAAACGGGTTCTCAAAAAAGACAATTGAATGGTCAGGCAGCAAATCTTGCTAACCTAACTTTAATTTACAAAAATGTAGAGAAGAAATTAGATTTTCAGATTTCAGGAGTATACACCGGAGATAAAATATTTGCTATTTCTAGATTTTTAAATAATGATACTTGGCAGAGTAGCTTCATTCAACTAGATGCTTCGCTTGAAAAGAAAATAAAAAAAGTAACACTATTCATCAAATCCAATAATTTATTGAATACCCCCATAAAATTGTATTTAAAGAAATACAATTCAGTAAATGATTTGATAATCGGCTATGAAAGTATTAAAAATGGTACTTTATTAAGAAGTGACATCAATGGCATAAATGTTCAATTAGGACTAAAATTTAAACTATAATTAAAATGAAAAAACAAATCATCATTGTATTGTTAGCAATTACAGCCATTTATGGATGTAAGAAAGATCAAGATTTAACTGTAAAAGGTATTTCTTTGTCTAAAACTTCTTTAACGTTAAAACCAGCGGATACAGCTACTTTATTTAGCATTATTCTTCCTGCAAATGCTACCAACAAAGCTGTTATTTGGTCTAGTTCTGACTCTACAATTGCAAAAGTTGTAAACGGTTTAGTAACTGCAATTAAACCAGGAAGTGCAATTATTACAGCAAAATCCGTTGAAAATTTTGAATCAGCAACATGTTCAGTTACTGTAAGCAATAATGATCCAATCACAGCTGTTGGAAACGTTGAAGGTGTTTGGAAAAAATATTCTACTGTAAACGTTACTGGTCATTTTAATGTTCCAGTTGGCAAAAGACTAACTATTGAAGAAGGTGTAGAAATCATTATTGCCACTGGAGGAGTAGACGCCAATAAAACTAAGATTGAATTTATAGTTAATGGTAATTTATATGCGGTTGGAACTAAAGCTGCTCCTATTAAGTTTACTATACCAGCTGCTGAAAGAACTGTTGCAAATACTTTCGGTAGAGCTTGGGGTGGTATCATAGGAAGTACAACTTGTGCTGAAATTTTATTGGATAATGTAATTGTAGAATTCACTGGTGCTACAACTACAGCAACTTCCCCTTCATCTGTAGCTGGTTTATTCAAGGCTGCTGGCGGAGAAAATATGGTTGCATTCAATACAAACAACCCAAATGGAAAATATGTTATAACCAATTCAATCTTTAGAAGCAATGGTGAAGATGCTATTTATGTTCAAGGTGGTAGCTGTATTTTCACTAACAATCTATTCTATGGTGTTGGTGAAGCAGGAGGCGAAGCTATTAACTGTAAAGCTGGAACAAAAGTAGATGCTGCTGGAAATATCATGTTTGCCCCTAATACCAATGGCTTTAAATTGTCAAATTCTGGTGCAAGTGCAACTAGACCTCAAGCACAAATCAATGCATACAACAATACAATCATTAATTCTGGTTGGAGAAGAGATCCAAACAAACCTAAAGGTGGATCTGTTTGGTTAGAAGCAGGGGTTCTTGCTTATGTTTACAACAATTTAATCGTAAACTGTATGTTTGGTTCTAAAGCCCCAAGTTTTGGTGTTAATGCAACTACTGGTCCTGATCTAAATAGTAAAATAGATTATAACTTCTATGTATCTGGATCTCAACAAAGTTCTATTCCTCAACACATAGCCAATGGAACTATAACTGCTTTTGATGGCTTTAAAGCAGGTGTAACTGATGTTGTAAGAGGAACTTATGATATATTTTCAGCTTCTGCTGGTGATGCTACAAAAGATCCTAAATTTGTTAACTTCCCAATAAATTCAGTAGCAGTGGCTAGTTTTGCATTCGATACCAACTGGGACTTTAGATTGCAATCTGGTTCTCCTGCATTGACTGGTGCAAAAACCAACTTTACACCTTTCTTCTCTACAACTGGATTAACCTTAAATGGAAAAGAATACAAATCTCCAGCTCCTGCTGTTTATTTTGGTGCAAAAGGAACCAACTAATCTTTCAAAATTTATTTCTGTTTAAAATATAAAAACAATTAAGCCGACTAACAAAAGTCGGCTTTATTGTTTTTTAATCATGAAATTTTATAATTCAAAAACGAACCTCTCTAACTTCTCCACTTCTCATCACAATTGGAAGAATTTTATCTCCAAACTTAATGCTTGTTTTTCCATTGCTTTTAGAGAATATCTTTAGATAAACTACTTTTTTATCTTCCCAACTTATCTCCAATTCAAATCCCCCGCGTGCACAAACACCTTTTACATTTCCAGAATTCCAATTGTCTGGCAATGCTGGCAACAAAATAATTTGATTGTCTGTTGATTGCACCAACATTTCCAATACCGCAGCACTTCCTCCAAAATTTCCGTCTATTTGAAACGGTGGATGTGCATCTAATAAATTGGGATAGGTTCCTCCCCCTTTGTAATTTCTTCTCACTGTTGGAGGCACATAGCTTAACAATTCTTTATACATTTTATATGCCCGATTGCCATCGTGCAATCTTGCCCATAAATTGATTCGCCAAGCTTTTGACCACCCCGTGGTTTGATCGCCCCGCTGCTCCAATACATTCTTACAAGCAGCTGCTAAATCTGGTGTTGCTTCAGGTGAAATATGATGTCCTGGATACAACCCTACCAAATGCGATTGATGCTGGTGCTTAAATTCCGCATCTTCCCAATCGTAATACCATTCTTGCAGATTACCTCTATTACCAATCTGATAGGGATGTAATTTTGCCAATGCAAATTTAAGTTTCGCAACAAACACATCATCAACTTTTAATGTTTCTGCCGCTTTTATAGTGTTTTGAAAACATTCTCTTATCAACGCCAAATCACAAGTGCTGCCAAAAAAAGTATGTCCTTTATATCCATCGCCAGAGATATATTTATTTTCTGGTGATACTGATGGTGATGTAATTAAATCTCCATTCTTATCTTCTACCAACCAATCTAAACAAAACTGTGCTGCACCCTGCATTAAGGGATATGCTTTATCTTTTAGATATTTCAAATCTTGGGTAAAGCTGTAATGATCCCACAAATGCATAGTCAACCAGGTTCCACTCATATTCCAATTTGCCCATTGTGGACTTCCCTTTCCCTCTCCTACCGGATTGCTCATTGCCCAAATGTCTGAATTGTGACAAGCAGCCCAACCTCCGGCACCATAATAATTTTTAGCGGTTGCTTTTCCAGTAACGGCTAAATTCTCAATAAATCCTAAAAGCGGGGTATGCATTTCTGATAGATTACCGGTTTCAGCCATCCAATAATTCTCTTCGGTATTGATGTTTGTAGTATAATTACTTCCCCAGGGTGGGTTTAAATAGGGATTCCATAATCCTTGCAAATTTGCCGGAACTTTGGGGGTGCGCGAACAACTGATCAACAAATATCTACCAAACTGAAAATACAATGCCTCTAATTCTTTGTCTGGCTTACCGCTAGCATAACGCTGTAATCGCTCATCAATCTGCAAATCTGTATTATCGGATTTTCCCAAATCTAGATTTACTCTATTAAAATAATTGCTATAATCTTTAATGTGATGCTGCTTAATGGTCTCATAAGTCTTTACCATTGCATTTGCCAAAATGTTGCTTGCCAATGAATCATCGTTTTTGCCATTAGATACTGGATCTTTATCAAATCCATTAAAACTGGTGGCAATCGAAACATATACAATAGCTTCTGTAGCACCTACCAATCCTATTGTGCTATCTGTTTTAACAATTTTTCCATCCACATTTTTAATCTTGAAAATTGTAGTAAACCTTGTGCCTAAACTATTGTTTTTACCTATTGTAGCACCATTGATTTTTAAACTATTTTGTTTAATACTTTTTACAAACTTTAGTGGACTATCAAACTTAATGTCAAATTGTAATGCTCCTTTTTTATTGGCTTTCAACTTGATAACCATTAATTTATCTGGATGAGATATAAAATATTCTCGAGTAAAAAGAACGCCTTTGCTTTGGTATTGCATAGCAGCAACAGCTTTTCCGATATCCAATTGGCGACGATAATTGATAATGCTGTCTTGATTATTTACTTGTATATAAAAGCTTCCGAGTGGACTATAGGGATTTGAATATTTCCCTTGAATTTTTCGGTTGAGTTGGTCGGCGAGCTTATAGTTTTCCTCTTTTAGTGCATTTCTTACTGCAGGAAGATTTTTATATGTATCGGGATTATCATTTGGATTAACCGGACCACCCCGCCAAAGGGTAATATCATTTAAAATGATTGTATCTGTTGGCAACCCGCTAAAAATAGAAGCACCCATCTTTCCATTTCCCATTACTAAACTTTCTTCAAAATATTGTGCGGGTTGTTTATACCACAAAAGATTTGATGTTTGGGCATCAATACAATTGAAAAATAAGACAAAAACTATAAAAGTGCAAAACCGTTTCAAATTCATTAATTAGAATTTTTATTTGATATTTTCTAAAGCAAATCGAATGTAATTGTTCCAATCGTATTCCAAAATATCATGTTTACCAATACGTATATGGTGAGAAACCATACCGGTTATGGGTTGTTCAAATTTTGGCACTTCTGGCTTCTGAATTCCATTAATTCCAAACAATTGATACACCGAAGAAGCATAATAAGTAGATAAAAATTCATTATGAGGATCTGCCCAAGCATCTTCTGTTGCACTTGCTACATAAATTGGACGAGGTGCTACAAGTGCTAAAACAAAATGTTGGTCAAATGGTAAACTGTCTTCTTTATTGCTGTATTTCTTAAAATTTTCGCAAGTCCATTGAGGGAAACGCTTGTTGATGTTTGCAATCTTCTCTCCTATTTTTCCAATATGCATTGAAGCTCCTCCACATCCTGAACCACTTGATATTACGCCAGCAAATCTTTGGTCGTGAGCTCCTGCCCACAATGATGCTTTCCCCAATCTTGAATGCCCTAATGCTATAACTTTATTGCCATCAACATCTTTGTCTGTTTTTAAATAATCCAATGCACGGGACAATCCCCAAGCCCATGCTGCTAAAGAACCCCATTCATCTGGGGCTGGTTTTGCCTGCTGGTCTTTATACAATAATGTGTAAACCCCAACACTAAAATCGTTTCTATCGAATGCTATATCCCAATTGTTCAACGTTACCACGCCACAACCAGATTCAATAATTTTTTCTACAGGCCAATTGACAGCATTTGCACCCCTATTTGCTGGCTGACCATTCCATGGTTTTGAATAATGTATATTGGTATCGCTGTTTATGGATTGATTGCCTCCAAAATTGTAGGAAAGAAAAGTGGGGTAAGATTTTTTCCCTTTTGGCAAATACAGCAATATTTCAAAACTCACCGATCTCCCATTTTTTTCAAAGGATAAAACCACTTGCTTGCGAATTGCTCTTCCATTTAATGCATTTCTGTCTTCATCAGTAATGGTAACTTTTGAAACTTTAATTTCACCGGGAATTTTACCGTATTCTTCTTGCTCTAACAACGATACAATTTCCGGTCTTCGGATGGTATTCCATTGTTTTTTTGTTTTGATGGTTGTACCATTATTAGAAACCAGTAATTCCGGCACTTTTAATAATGGTCTGAAAGAATCTGAAATGGCTCTTATAGATTGTGCGTTGTTGGTATTTATAAATAACAAACTGCCAATCAGCATTGAAATGAAGTAGTTCATAAATTGAATTTATTTTTTGAGTGATGGAAACAATCTAACCATTACAACCCCGTGGTGGCGGATGGATGTTGAAAAATTATTTGCAAAAACGCCTAAATCTTTTTGTCGCCATACATCTCTAACCCTCCAATTGCCTTTCAATCCAAGTTTATCAAATGCAAATGTGAATTTGTTTTCCTTTTCCGTTCCCCAATGGAAATAAGATTGTGGTGTTTTTTCAAAATTGGCGGTATTGAATAATCCTACAGCATAAGAGCCGTCTTCTAATGGCTTTGCCCAAATTTGTACGCCGTTTTCATCTGCTATCAATCGTCCAGATTTTCCTAATGGATCTTGGTCAATTTCGATTACTTCATCATTCGACAACAAGTTTACTGTGAAATCGTCCAATTGTTCTATAGGGCAACCTATCATTAAAGGGGCTGCTAGCAAACTGAATAAACTTACGTGGCTGTATTGTTCATCTGGGGTTAATCGAGTTGGGTGAATATCGGTTCCAGTGGATACGTTTCCGAGAATCATCATGTCTGGGTCGTTCCAATGGCCCGGACCGCCATAAGGCCCCCAATTGTCTAATGTAAATGCACAAGTATATAAACCCAACCAGCTGTCGCGAATATCTGGACCGGTTCTGTACATATTTGTCAATTTTACCCAATCTTTTACATTTGAAAAAGGAGCTGAATTAGAAATACTATAAATGATATCTCTTCCAGATTTTTTTAATGCCTCTCCCATTCTAGCAGTAGATGGCACTTCAATGCGCCAATCGTATTTCAAGAAATCAATTCCCCAATCTGCCATTTGTTTAGCATCATTTTCATCAAAACGATATTTACCGATATAACGAAAAGAACGTTTGTTGTTTTTTACAGAATCTGGATAAGCACCATTTTCAAAATTAGAAGAACCGCCCACATAACCAGCATAACTGGTAATCCAAGGAGTAGAATAAACACCTACTTTTAATCCTAATGAGTGAATAAATTCAATCATTGGTATAAAAGATGGGAATTTACTATTGGGTTGAATGGCATTGTATTTGCCGCCACGGTAACCTTGCCAAGCATCATCTATATTAATATAACTCCATCCGTGGTTGCTCAATCCTTTTGATACCATTGCTTTTGCTGACGACATTACTTTATCTTGATCGATGTTTCTTGCCCAAGAGTTCCAACCATTCCAACCGATTGGAGGTGTTAAGGCGATGGTATCACCAATTTTTATATTCAATATTTTAACATTGCTTCTAAGTGAATTTGTTGCACTTAATGAAACCTTATATGTTCCTCTTTGAGCAACTTTTCCTGTAATGATTCCGGTTTTGGCATCTATGGAAAGTCCAGCTGGTAATGGACTAGCCGAAAAAATCATTGGTCTTTCACCTGTTGCCGTAACGGTAAATAGAAATGGATTGCCAGGTGTAGCACCAAACACAGCTGGCGTTGTTATTTTCGGTTGCTTTGATGGAGCTGGCGTTAAAATATATCTGTCTTTATCATTCGGTACGGTTTCAGGCAAACTGGAATCTTTCATGGTGATTACTGCATTCGCCCAATTGCTGTAGGTTTTAGTTCCACGTTCTTCTTTAACCATTACCAATAATCCGAAACGTTTTACATCTTTCAGGTTTACATTTACCATTTGTGGTGCATCTCCCATTTTCATTGGATTGCTTTCAAACAAGATTTTTTCATCTCCAATGGCATACATCTTATACACCATACCTGGAGTTGCACTATCGTCAACCCCTGTAATTGCAGAAAAGCTTAATCCTTTTCCATTCAATTGAAAGGTCAACACACTTGTAGAATGTACACCAACTCCTCGTTGATATACTTTTCCTTTCATTCGGATGCTGTCACCTCCTGCACAAGATTTGGCAGTAACACCTGGAATTCCTTCGCTAAAAGATTGAATTGTTAAATTGTCTAAATAAACAGTTCTGGTTTGTTGAGCAAAAACAGAAAAAACAAAAAAAAGAGAAGCAAATAATAATGTAGCAATCTTGTTCATTGTGAGTTGTATATCCTATTGATTTTTTAAATGGCGGGTGAATATACAAAATCAATAATCAATATTCAAACAACAAACTTCAATGCTCTAGAATTAAAGTTTGATGTTAGATGTTTATTATTAGCCGTTTTTAAACTGATTTTCTTAAACTACCCTTGAATAATCTTTTTTGCAAAGTATCTAGTATCTAATTATGTAGAACCGATGGGTCCTCCAATTTTTTCAATTTCTTTATTCCCAAATTTCAATGTATGGCATTATCTGCAGCATTTGTTTTGCTAACTTGAGCATTCACTAGCAAAAAAAATACTGCAAACAACGCCATATATTGAAATATGGGTTTAAATAAAAGAAAAATGCAATTAAAATTTGCAATTATTATAATCAGGAACAATTCAAATCATAGTTTTTCCTTTATTTGCATAGCTTAAGCCACAAAAAAATAAATTCATCTTTTTTCATGAAACAATTGTTTGCATTAATCACACTTTCAATGCTGCTAGGTGTTGCATCACCTTTGTTTGCTCAAAATACTAATAAAAAAACTTATCGCCTTTTCTACAACAAACCCGCTCCAAACAGAGGCAGCGATTATTCCATCATCAAAGCTGGTGGAAAACCTTTTGATGAAGATTGGGAAAATTGGTCTTTACCTATTGGCAACGGTTACTTCGGAGCTAGCCTCTTTGGTAGAACCGATACCGAAAGAATCCAAATCACCGAAAATAGTTTGAGCAACAAAGGCATGTGGGCGATTGGCAGCTTAACAAGTTTTGCTGAAATCTTTATCGATTTTAATCACCCTAACCCGACCAACTACACCAGAAGTCTCGATATCTCTAAAGGTGCCTCTTTTGTTCAATACGATTACAATGATGTGCATTATTCACGCGAATATTTTGCCAGCTATCCGGATAAAGTGTTGGTCATCAAATTAAAATCCAACAAAAAAGGCTCGCTTAGTTTCACCTTACGACCAACCATCCCCTATTGTAAACCCTTTGGTGCAACTCCCGGCGACAATGACGGCAGAAGCGGAAAGGTAATTGCTGAAAACAATTTGCTCACTTTATCTGGCCATATGAATTTCTATAACATTGATTATGAAGGTCAAATAAAGGTTTTACCATTTGGCGGCAAGATACTAGCCACAAATGATGGGACCGGAATCAATGGCAAAATAAACATCGAAAATGCGGATAGTGTAATCATCATTGCAGCTTTCGGCACCAATTATCAAATGCTCCCTCGTGTGTTTAATGAACCTAATCCTTCAAAGAAACTTGCAGGATTATCTCATCCTCATGAAAAAATAACCAATATTATCAACGAGGCTTCTAATAAATCTTATACCCAACTCTGGATCAACCATAGTAAAGATTATCAAAAATATTTCTCTCGTGCTTCGGTAGATTTTGGTGGTATCGAACCCAATATTCCAACGGATTCGCTATTGGCAGAGTATAAAAGAGACAAACTCAATCCATATCTTGAAGAACTCTATTTTCAATATGGTAGGTATTTGTTGATTTGTTCTTCCCGCAAAGGAACTCTACCTGCCAACTTGCAAGGTATTTGGAGCCAATATGAAATATCTCCATGGACATCAGGTTATTGGCACAACATCAATGTACAAATGAATTATTGGCCAGCTTTTAATACCAACCTTGCCGAAATGTTTGAATCTTATGCCGATTACAACAAAGCATTTAGAGAATTGGCGAGTAAAAATGCAACCACTTACGTCAAAACCAACAACCCTTCTGCCCTATCTGCTGTTGATGGAGAAAATGGCTGGTCTATCGGAACGGGTGCTTCGCCTTATTCTATTCATAGTCCTGGGGGACATTCTGGTCCGGGTACCGGTGGTTTTACTGCCAAATTGTTTTGGGATTATTATGATTTTACAAGAGATAAGAACATCTTAAAAAATGTGGCTTATCCAACCATTGCAAGTATGGGAAAATTCTTATCAAAAGTAGTAAAACCTACTGCTGGTGGATTCTATTTGGCTAATCCTTCATCATCTCCTGAGCAAAAAGTAGATGGAAAGAATTATGAAACCATTGGTTGTGCATTTGACCAGCAGATGATTTATGAAAACCATAAAGATGTATTGGCAGCAGCAAATTTATTGGGATATAAATCTGCTTTTATTGATACACTGCATCATCAATTGGATAAATTAGATCCAGTACAAATAGGATTATCAGGACAAATTAAAGAATATAGGGAAGAGAAAAAATACGGGGATATTGGCGAATACCAGCATAGACATATTTCGCAGTTGGTAGGATTGTATCCTGGAACGGTGATCAATTCAAATACACCGGCTTGGTTAGATGCGGCAAGGGTATCTTTAACAGAGCGAGGGGATTTCTCTAAAGGGTGGTCGATGGCACACCGTATGAATGCGTGGGCAAGAATCAAAGATGGTGAAAGAGCATATATATTGTATAAAACATTGTTGCAAAAAGGTACTTTTGATAATTTGTGGGATTCGCATCCACCATTTCAGATAGACGGAAACTTTGGCGGAACAGCTGGCGTTGCGGAGATGATGTTGCAAAGTCACGAAGGCTATATTGCCCCATTAGCCGCATTACCAAGAGCTTGGGAATCGGGCAGTTTTAGTGGATTGGTAGCCAGAGGAAACTTTGAAGTATCAGCCAAATGGAAAAAAGGACAAGCAATAGCGATTGAAATACGTTCAAAAGCTGGAGAAAAATGCGGCATTTTTTATCCCAATATCGGCAAAGCGAAAATCACTTCCACCGCAGGTAAAAAAGTAAACTATACAAAAGAATCCGACGATTTAATTCGGTTTAGCACAACAAAAGGAGCCGTTTATCATATTGTTTCGATACCAGAACATTCAAATATTGCCACACCTATGGGATTACAAATCGTAAAAAGAAATCCAAATGCAATTACATTAATTTGGGATAAAAATCCAGATGTATTTGGTTATAATGTTTATGTGGCATTTGACCAATCGCCGGTATATGAAAAAGTTGCAAGCAATTTAAGAGACAATCGTTTTATATTCAAGCAACCTAAATTATCGTCGGGTGTTCGATATACGATAAAGGTAACGGAAATAGATAAAGGTGGAAGGGAAAGTCAAGGCACAATGATATATGAATTTGGAATTGTGAATTAGGGGTTAGGAGTTATGAGTTATGCGTTTGTAGGTGCAGAAAATTTTCTGCCCTATTTTTATGAATTTGTAATTGTGATTTAGGTGCTATAATTCATAATTTATAATTCATAATTGATTCTATGTGGCCTTTATACATTATTTTCATTTTCTTTTGGTTTCGAACTATTTCAAATTCAAATGAACCTGATGGTTTTGCAATTTTACTCAAAAGCGTTTTGAAATCATTTAATGTTTTGATTTTTATCCCATTTATACCCTGAATAATATCACCAGTTTTAAATCCTGCCTTTAACAAGTGACTTTGTTCGGGTATTTCCGCCAAGGCTATACCGCCTTCATTAAATCCTACGCCATAAGCAGAAAATTCATCTCCCTGGGGTTCTTTAACAATTGCATGCATCCAAGAAGCCCCTTTTTTAGTTGATTGCTTTTGAATACTTAAACTGATGATTACTTCAGGCAACGAAGGCTTTTTGACAATCGCTTTTAAGCTTGTTTTTAATACCCCAAAATTGTTGGTTGAAAAATTCTTGAAACCAAGTTTTAATGCTGGAGATCCTTCTTTAACTTGATAATCTCCCAAAGCTCCATTTACAAATAATGGATCACCGTTTAATGAATTAGAATCACATCCATTTTTTAAAAATTTCAAACGTTGGATGGTATCACAAACAAACAAATTTGAATCAATTGATGCACCCCATTTTCCATTTGCAGGAATCACTTTATTCATAATGGCAGGCTTATAAGCTGCAAAAACAATATTGTGTTTGAATACATCCCCACTGTTGGGAAACCACACATGTGGATGAAGACTATTGTTTACAATAATGTTGTTTGTAACGATTCTATCATAACCTTCACGAAGCTTTAATCCACGGCTCAATAGAAGGTTGTCATAGATTCTATAGTGAGAGGACCCATCGTCTAAGTCAATATCCCAACCATAGTCACAACGCCATCTATTGTGTCTAATGATGTTAGTGGAAATCATATCCAATAAATACATATTCGGATTTGATTGAATGGCCTGTGCTACGTCTTTACCCTCAATTGTCCAATAACGATCTCTACCCCAAGAATTAAAACTTCCATGATCTCCAGTTTCGAGAACGGTATTAAAAATGTCAGAATTTTCAATAATATGTCCACCGAAACTGCCTTCATTTATATTGATGCCAGCCCTTGGCATATCGTAAATAGAGCAATGGTTAATTCGAATATTGGCAGCAACAGAAATATGGACGCCCGCGGTTTGTTTTTCATCTCTCCCTGTTAAAGTAATCAAACAATCCTCAACAAGACAATCGGAAGGATAATTGTTGTTCCTTGGCCCTTTCACGGTATCCATTATTTGATAATCCCTTTTCACATAGCCAAATAAAGGACTTCGAACGGCATTGGAATCACCAACAAATAAAATGCCACTTGCCCCACTGTGATGAATATAGCAACCCTTTATTGATATTTGTCGATTGTAATTGTTTATAAATATTGTATTTCCACCTACACGATCAAATTCACAATTCGTAACAGAACATTGTTCCGCCCCGTTAAATAAAATTGCAGCTCCCCTGTAAACCGTCCAATCGGAACGCTGCAGAGGCTCTTTGTTTTCCATAAAAGTTCTTGCTGCATGTTTAAATACAAAACCCTTTAGCTCAATATTTTTTACAGCATGAGCAATAGAGCCATTAAATTCGATGAGGTGTTTTAATTTCACAACCTCAATTGTGGCTTTTTTCAAATCAACATTTAGAGAAGGATAATAGTATAGTTTACGCTCCCTATCATTATAAAACCATTCACCGGGGTTATCCAATTCCTCAAATATATTTTCAACCATCCTATACAATGGGTGCATCTTTGAAGGACGATTGTTTTGCCATCCGCCCAACAATATTAAAGAATCTTCTATTTTACCTTTAATCAACCAATGCATGTCTCCCCACAAATAGTTGTGCATTGTATGCACATATCCTCCCGTAGGGTTACGCCAACCATTCACCCTTGAATGCAGAAGTGCATCATTAAGAGAATCTGCGGAAGCATTGTGACTGAGATCCCAGGTATCATAAACTGACTTGCCATCAATAGCATTTGGATATCTAGCCATGCGTTGTCGAATACCATTTACAAACAACTGGTCAATCACAATGTTCTCATTCACATCTGCTACAAAAATATTTTCTCGGTATGCCTTCCAAACCAAATTGAGTTTTTTTCCACCGCTGATTGTAACAGTTCCTTCTTTTTCTGCTTGATAAGTAACACCATTTTTAATATTGTCTTCCGGCGTAAATTTTATTGTCTCAGTCAAATAATAATTCCCGGGGCGAAATATTATTTTCAAAGCACTAGTACCATCATATTCTCTAGCCAATTGTTGTGCCCTTTCAAAACTAGCAACTGGTTTTTCTTTTGTTCCAATATTCTTATCACTACCCAAAGTAGATACATATATCTGCCCATGTACTAGTGAAATGTTGAAGAAAATTAAGAAAACAATTGAGGTATTTTTCATTTTGTATTAATAGGTTTAAAAGATAAATATTTTTATGTTTTAGGGAATGAATATTCAAGATACATAAACTAATTTCTCCGAATGCAGGGGCAGAAAATTTTCTGCCCCTGCACCACATATAAACGTTTTTATTAAAAACTTTCAGCTTATATAAAACACAATTAAATTTTACTTTCTAAATTGTTAACAGTTACCAACATAGAATTAAATTCTACTTTTTAAGTGCGCAGACTTAATAACATACATTTAAATACCATTTTCATTCCATTCACACTTACCAATATAAAATTATTTTTTTATCGGTATTTTTTAAATTGATCCTATCTAAAACATTTTGAAAATTTATGGCTAAAGCCAATTGAATAATGACATTTACCCCCAGCTGAAGCTGGGGGCTATTCAATAAAACCGTTAATGAAACAGCATTTTTAGAATTAGATGATATCCAATGTAGGGTCAGAAAATTTTCTGCCCCTACAAAACAGCATACTAATACAAAAAGAATCCGTTTGTGTTAAATGGCGATTGTTCGTGCTACATGCATCCATAATGTACTAGGGCGACCACAAGGGTCGCCCCTACAAAACCCTGATGTTCAATTAACCATTAACAGTTAACAATGACCTACATCCTGATTCAAAGAATTGTCGCTAATGAATTATACACAGTTTGGGTGTCTTATTGAATTGCCCCCAGCTTTAGCTGGGGGATATTAAAATTATAGATTGGCTTTAGACAAAAATTTGAACAAATACTTCTAATGCGGAATTTAGGATAATCCTCAATTGCCTAACGTTTAAATGATTGAATAACATTAAGAGAATTGTAATTCTAGGTGTCAGCATTGTTTTCAAGCAGGGCAGTATTGTTTTCGAGCAGGGCAGCCACGAGGGCTGCCCCTACATTGCAACCCTTTACCAACTAATCATTCAGATTATCCAACATACAATTAAATTTTACTTTCTTAAATGTTCACACTTACCAACATACAATTAAATTGTATGTTTTATGATTCTCAGTTCATGTTTTAAACTTCTCAGTTTATCCAACATACAATTAAATTGTACATTTTTAAATGTTCACAGTTACCAACATGCAATTAAATTATATTTTTTATACTTCTCAGTTCATCCAGCATAGTTCTCAGTTTATCCACCATACAATTAAATTGTATATTTTATACTTCTCAGTTCATCCAGCATACTTCTCAGTTCATGTTTTATACTTCTCAGTCTATCCAACTTACAATTAAATTGTACTTTCTTAAATGTTCACACTTAACAACATGCAATTAAATTGTATATTTTTTACTTCTCAGTTCATCCAGCATAATTCTCCGTTCATCCAACATGCAATTAAATTATATGTTTTATACTTCTCAGTTCATCCAGCATACTTCTCAGTTCATATTTTACTCCATTCAGTTTATCCAACATACAATTAAATTGTACTTTTTAAATGTGAACATTTACCAACATACAATTAAATTGTATTTTTTAAATATTTCACATTCTAAACTAAATACTCAACATCCTTAAAACTGAAAAAATTAGATAAATTTTTTTAACAACTTTTTAAGAATCTGAATGTCAAGCATATACAAGAGATGTTTTATCTTCAAGGTATTAATAAACCATTTAAATTTTTTTCTATGGCAATTGACAATGTACACCAAGTTGAATTTTCAGATGCAGAAATTAAGGTATTGAATGATGCCATTCTCGCAATTGAAGAGGTTTTGAAAAACAAGACATTCCAACTTAAAGCCAATGATGCCCGTCATTATGGAAAACTTGGCAAAGCAACAGAAGGTTGGGCTATTCAAGTGCTTCAAGACGCTACCAACAACCCAATGCTAGTTCCACCACACGTAGATGCAGAAATTTGGGCTAAAAATGCAAAGGCTCACGAAATTTTGAGTCCACTTGCAAAAAGACTCGAAAGCATCGCCGTTCAGTTGAATGACACCAATAGGGTTATTGGCTACAACATCGTTCTAGCTTGCTCAGCCGTTTACAGAACAGCAAAAGAATTTTGCTATCAAAATGTAGTAGGTTACAAAGTGTATTTTGACAAATGGAAAGTTCAATTCGCTAACAGAGGCAGAAGAAAAGCTGCTGTAACCACAGTAAAAGAGGGCTAGAATCATGGAAGCAGAAAAGTGAAACCCCCGAATCTTGAAAAAGGTTGCGGGGGTTTTTGTTATTTGCTACGAATGCACGAATAATTTTTATTTTGCCACGAATGCACGAATGATTTTGCCACGAATACACAAATAATATTAAAAAAATTTATACCTCAAAACTTATAACTTATTACTCATAACTCATAACTTATAACTCATAACTCATAACTTATAACTCATAACTCATAACTCATAACTCATAACTTATAACTCATAACTTATAACTTATAACTTATAACTTATAACTTATAATTTATAATTTACCATCTCTCGCACCATTTTCCCCAAACAAATCCCCTCGGTTATCGCATCTCTGAAATGTATGCCTTTATACAACCGCGAAACGGATGATTCTTCTGCAGCTTCTGATTTATGAAACAATTGTTTTATTTGGGTTTTACAAATCAAATTCATTCACATTGTAAATGATTCGTTTAATAAATAATTCAAACAAAAAAAGACCGTCTCAATTTGAGACGGTCTTTTGTAATATTTAAAACCTAGAATTTAGATCTGATTAGTTTGTATAACCAGGATTCTGTTGAATTTTAGGGTTTGCTTGAATTTCAGAGTTTGGAATAGGCAATAAAAATCTGAAATTACCAGCAGACAATGTCATAGCAGCAGCGTTTGGAGCATCAGCAGCCAATCTATTTACAGGTAGATTTCTTCTTTTCAAATCCCAAAAACGATGGCCTTCAAAAGCCAATTCTTTAAAACGCTCGTTCATGATAGCTGCAATCAAAACATCTTTTGAAGCAAATGTTTCATTAACATATCCAGTGATACGCGCAGTTCTTAATGCGTTAAGGTCTGCAGCAGCACCAGCTAAATCATTATTTTCTGCTTTAGCTTCTGCACGGATAAGAAACATTTCACCAGTTCTGAAAACTTTTGCATCAGCAACGTTTTCACCCGGAGTTGCATAAGCTGTACCAGCATATTTAAAAATCAATCTTGGAGAACGACTAGTGGCTGTTAATAATGCTTCAACTTTAAAATAAGCATTAAAACGTACATCATTTACTTGGTCATAAGAATCCCATAATTTATCAGAAGGCCTCCAAGTAACTGTACCAATATTAGTAACGCCCGCAGAGATTGCAGAAGTACCTCTGTACAAAGAACCAATTTTGGTTCCTAATGAAGGTGTACGACTTAATTTAAATGCAATTTCAGCATTGCTTGCATCAGACCAAATGCTAGGGAAAGCAGCAGCTGAAGCCAAAGGCAATGTAGAGATGTAGTCATTTGTAAATGTAACTGCATCAGCATATTCTTTAAGATACAATGCTACACGTGCTTGCAAACCAACAGCTGCTGCTCTTGTAGCTCTGTAGATATCAGTTGTAGCAGTAGGCAACAAAGCTTTTGCCTCTGTTAAATCTGCCTTTAATTTTTGGAAATAAGGAGCAACTGTAATTCTTTCCTTGGTTTCCAAAGAAGGTGTTTCCATATAAGCCAATGCCAAATCAGTACCTAAAGCACTGTTGCTGTAATAACGATACAATTCAAAATGTGCAAAAGCTCTTAAGAAAAGTGCTTCACCTTTCAAACGCAATTTCAAAGCATCATCTGCTGCACCAGTTGAAGGTGCAAGTGGAAGAGCAATTAAAACACGGTTTACACGGTCAATGATTCTGTAATACAATGGAAATGCAGTGTAGTTGTCTCTTAAACCAATATCTGTAGAAGCATACTGCCATTCGTGATTGGTTGCTGCATTGTAAAATTCTGCTACTTTAACTTCATCAGAAAATACGCTGTTAATTAAGATACCCATTTCAACGTTCATTGCTGCATAAGCACCAATAATACCTTGTTGGTTATTTGCAACAGTTTTCAAGGCGATATCTCCACCTATAAAGTCAGTTTCTTTAACATCAATCACTTTCTTGCACGATGATACCGCAAGCAACATTAAAAGTGATCCTAAGATGATTATACTCTTTTTCATTATATAAAATATTTAAATATTAGAAGTTGATATCCAATCCTGAAACAATCATTCTTGGGTTAGGATATTCGTTCAAACTGATGTTGTTGTTGTCTTCAGGATCTAAACCTCTCCAAGGGCTCCATATTGCAAGGTTTTGACCTTGAACATAAAAACGAGCACTCTTGATGATTACTTTTCCACTTGTAGCTTTAATTTCTGGCAATTGGTAAGAAACCATCAAGTTTCTAAGACGTAAGAACTTAGCATCTTCCAAATCTGAAGAAGTAAAACCTCTGTCGAATTTAGAAGCCTGGAATATTTTAACATCACCTGGTTTTTGCCATTGGTTCTCAATCAACTCTCTTGAACCTCTAACACTTTGTTGGTATCCAGGAGTTCCTCTAGTAATCCAATTGCGGGTGTTGTTACTTCTAATTACATCAAATTGGTAAGAAAACAAACCAGAAAGAGTAATCATCTTGTATCTTACTTCAAAATCAAATCCACCTACATGCTTTGGTAAATAAGTGCCAAACTTTGCAAACTGTCCTGCTTTTGAGATATCAAATGTAGTTTTTCCATCAGCCGTCTCATATATAGGATTACCAGTTGCAGCATCTGCTCCTAAGTAATTGTAAGTATAATGAGATCCATAAGGAAGACCTTTTCTAATTACGAATGTTCCTAAGAAATATTCGTTAACCAATCCTAGATCTTCAATATTGTTGTTGTTGATTGAATGGTTTATACCAAGTGCTAACCCAAAATTCTTTGTCTTGATTGCATCTACTTTTGCAGTCAATTCAAGTCCTTGATTGGTCATAATACCTGCATTCACGTTCAAGCTACCAAATCCAGTTGTACCAGAAAGTGGCTGACTAACGAATAAATCAACAGTTTTGTTTTTGTATGCGTCAACAGTGAATCTTGCACGGTTGTTCCAAATGGCAAAATCAATACCGATATTTGTTTTTTGGATGTTTTCGATTTTCAAATTGGGGTTACCCGGTGTGCTTGGAGCCAAACCACCAATTGTTGAACCTGCATAAGCTGTAGTACCAAATGTAGGAACCTGAGGTCCTTGAAAGTTGGTAACACTTCCCAAATAAGTACCGAAAGAACCAGTAGGGATTGATCCAATGTTAGGAACAATACCATAAGAAGCTCTAACTTTCAAATCTGTTAAGAATTCAACTTTGCTCAAAAATTTCTCTTGGATAGCATTCCAAATGAAACCTGTTGACCAAGTTGTGATTTCTCTATTGTCTTGATTTACAATACGAGAAGTTCCATCACGACGGATATTTCCGTTAATAGAATACTTGTTGTTGAAAGTATACCTAGCAGTTCCAAAGTATGAACGGATACCGAATCCACTTTTTGCAGATGTAGCATTCTGAGGATAAGTTGCAGCACCACCAGTTGCCAATGCAGTTGCACCTTGACCAGTTTGTGTCAATCTTGGATCTAAGTTATACAAAGTAAAACCAAGGCCGCGATCAAAACCACGAACAACTTCGAAATAACCACCAGTTTCTACTTCATGCTTGCCAAATTTCTTTGCATAAACAGCACTTGAAGTACTGATAAACTGTGAAGTAAGGTTATATCCTTCTTGTGCCAATCCATTCTGTGAGAATTGCAAAGCACCGATGTATGAGTTTGCGTTGATGTAACGGTTAGAATAGTTACTAGATACATCCACACCCATTGTTGTTTTTAATGTGAATGAAGGAAGTACTTTGTAAGCAACTGATCCAGCTCCGTTGATTTTCAACTGGTTTGCATTTCTCATAGAGTTTTTAATACCTTCTAACAAGTTAGCTACTGATTTAATTGCCATACTAGTACTTGCACCAAAATTCAAAGATCCGTCTGGCTTGTAAGGATTCTCATAATTTTTTGCACGGTAAGTCATTTGGAAAGGGTTACGAGGACTGTTTCCATATAATTCACCTTCAGAAAATTTAGACTGTGAGTAACCAACGGTAGTATTAAATCCAACGGTTAATTTATCAGCAGTATGGTCCAAATTAAACCTTACAGTATATCTTTTCAACTCAGAACCAAGGTCAATACCTTGTTGATTAAAAAATCCTGCAGAAACGTAATATTTAGTTTTATCTGTTCCGCCAGACATATTCAATTCGTGTGTTTGAGACAAACCTTTGCGGAAGAAGATATTTGCATAATCAACATCAATGTTACTAATACTATCTAAACTCTTTTGCTTCATTGAAGCAGTATAACCAGCTGGAATAGCAGGATTCAAAGAAGAATAAACCCATCCTGGAGTATTTCCAATTTTCTCTCTTTCTTCATATGCAAGCATTTCTCTTGTGTTCATCAAATTCATGCGAGTGAAGTCAGGACGAGAAGTGATACCCATTTGGGATCTGTATTGAAAATTGGTTTGACCAGCTTTACCTCTTTTAGTAGTAATTACAATTACACCAGTACCTGCTCTAGCACCATATAAAGCTGCAGCATTTGCATCTTTCAAAATGGTAATAGATTCAAAATCGTTGGCATTGATAGTAGACATGTCAAATGCAGGTAATGGTACACCATCTAATACATACAAAGGTTGTGCACCAGCACCTTGGATAGATTGTACACCACGAATGGTTACAGTAGCACTAGTTCCTGGTTGACCAGATCCAGAGTTTACCAACATACCAGGTACTTTACCTTGTAATGCTTGGTCAAATGCTCCCACAGGAACAGTTTCTACTGATTTGCTACCTAAAACTGTAGCAGCACCAGCAAATTGTGTTTTGCGCTCACGAGAGTAACCTGTAATTACCACTTCATCCAAAGCCTTAGAAGTGTTTGTTAATAAAACATTTACAACGTTTGCTTTACCAACTTGAATTTCTGTTCTTTCATATCCAACAAACATAAATGTGATGGATTTTGCAGAAGTTTTAATTTGATAATTTCCGTTTACATCAGACAAAGAACTTGTAGTACCTGAAGTTACAGTTACACCTCTTAGGGCTTCTCCAGTCTTTGAATCAGATATTTTACCTGAAATGGTTCGATTTTGTGCCCAAACCTGCGTAGAGCAGGTTAAAATGCACAGTAAAAGCATTAAAAAATTTCTCATAATCATTTTTTAGTTTAAAAAAGTCGAATGCAAATTAAGTTATTTAACGAAATCTTAACAAAATAAATATTAGTATTCCAAATATTTAAATATTTAGTATTCCCTAATTTTTGAGATTTTTTAAAATGGATTATGTTTGAAAGAATTTATTAACAATTCAATAATGGATAAATAAAAAGAATGAAAAATTTTTAATGAAATTAGAAATTCAAACTTGCCTATTTATTGTGCAACTTTAATTGTTTTTATGTATCTCTGAAGTAAAATGGAACTTAATATCAAGATTGTTTGCTATTTCTGTTTGTAAAAACCACTCACTTTGGGCTAGATATACCAAATAACCATCTTTGTCTGTAACCACATTGGTGGTTTTAAAACGCGTAAAATCATCTAGTTTAGTCTTATTGTTTGAAGTAATCCAACAAGCTTTATAAAAAGGCAATGTATTAAACTGTACAGATGCTCCATATTCTTGCAACAAACGATACTGTATAACTTCAAATTGAAGTTCTCCCACACACCCTATAATTTTTCGATTTCCATTAAGCTGCGTAAACAATTGAGCAACACCCTCATCGGTTAATTGTAGTAAACCTTTTTCAAGTTGCTTGGTTTTCATCGGATCTTTATTTACCACCTCTTTAAAAATCTCAGGAGAAAATGAAGGAATTCCGGTAAAGTAAAAATTTTCACCCTCTGTTAATGTATCTCCGATTTTAAAGTTGCCAGTGTCAAACAAACCTACTACATCTCCTGGATAAGCTTCCTCAATAACATCTTTTTCACGTGCCATAAAACTATACGGATTACTGAATCGTACATCTTTATTTAAACGCACATGATGGAAAAACTTATTGCGTTCAAATTTTCCTGAACAAACACGCAAAAATGCAATTCGATCTCTATGTCTTGGATCTAAATTGGCATGTATCTTAAATATAAAACCTGAAAATTTGTCTTCATGCACATTTACAGTTCGTTCTGTAGCTTCCAAACTTCTTGGTTCTGGTGCAATTTGGATAAATGTATCTAGCAATTCTTTTACACCAAAATTATTAATTGCAGATCCAAAAAACACTGGAGCCGTTTTGCCTTGCAAATAATTGGTAGTATCAAAATCGCCATAAACGCCTTCTATTAATTCTACATCTTCGCGGAGTTGTGCTGCATCTTTTTCTCCCACTTGACTAACCAAAATAGGATCATTTAAGTCTTGTAATGGCAAAATATCTTCAGCAGTGGCTTTTTGGTTTGCTTTAAACAACAACAAACTCTTGTCATATAAATTGTAAACCCCTTTAAATTCTTTACCCATATTAATGGGCCAGCTTAATGGATGCAATTGAATATTCAATTCTTTTTCAATTTCATCCAACAAATCAAAAGGAACTTTACCGTCACGATCTAGTTTATTGATGAAAACAATAACAGGTGTATCCCTCATTCTACAAACCGACATCAATTTTCGGGTTTGCTCTTCTACCCCTTTTACACTATCCACAACCAAAACCACACTATCCACCGCAGTAAGGGTTCTGTATGTATCTTCGGCAAAATCTTTGTGACCAGGTGTATCTAGTAGATTAATAAGTTTGTCTTTGTATTGAAAAGACATCACACTTGTGGCAACACTAATTCCACGCTGTCTTTCAATCTCCATAAAATCGGAGGTCGCATGCTTTTTAATTTTATTGCTTTTTACAGCACCAGCAATTTGAATTGCTCCTCCAAAGAGCAAAAATTTCTCTGTTAACGTTGTTTTTCCCGCATCGGGGTGAGAAATAATGGCAAATGTTCGTCTTTTCTGAATTTCACTGTCGTATTTCATGCTTTTGCAAAGGTAAAACTTTTAACTTTACTGCCCATTTACAAAAAACAGAACAATCACCATTAATAGGTTGATTTTTTCCGTTTAAAAAAAGCTTTAGCCAACCCAAATAGGAATCATTAATTTTGACACGATGAAAAAGCTCGCTGAAATCCTTCTGAATAGTTTTAAACTGGCATTGCTTGAGTTAAGAAACAATACTTTAAGAACAACCCTTTCTCTCTTAGGGGTAACTTTTGGCATTTTCTGTATTATCGGAGTGTTGGCAACGGTTAATAGTTTAGAACAAAATGTTCAAAACGATATCAAATCTTTGGGGAGCAATACCATATATATAGATAAGTGGGATTATTCTGGTGGTCCAGATTATCCTTGGTGGAAATATGTAAACAGACCAACACCAAAGTTTGCTGAGATGAAGCAACTTAAAAAAAGTAGTCCACTTATTGAAAATATTTGTTTTGTATTGTCAACAAATGGATCAATTGAACACAACAATATAAATATTAGTGCTGTAAATATATATGGTGCATCAGATGGATTTACCCAAATACAACCCTTTGAAATGCTTTCGGGAAGATATTTCAGCTTATCTGAATTGGAAAAAGCAGCACCCTTAGTAGTTATTGGATTCGACAATGCAGAACAACTTTTTGGCAAACCAGAAAAAGCTGTTGGGCAAATATTGACGATCAAAAGCCGAAAAATGCAAATTATTGGGGTAATAAAAAAGAAAGGAAAAAGTTTAATGGGAGGTTGGCAGTTTGATCAATCTGCGTTTTTATCTTATCCATATTTTAAATTGATGTACGACGAAAAGCGGTCAGATCCTATTATAATGGTACAAGGCAAACCCAATATAGATGTAGAATCGATGCGTGGAGAATTAAAAGGTGAAATGCGCAACATGAGAAGATTAGGACCTAAAGAAGAAGATGATTTCACATTGAATTCGGTAAGTGATTTTAGCAAAGCAGTTAACGGATTCTTTGGAAATGTATCTATAGGCGGATGGTTTATTGGTATTTTAAGTTTGATTGTTGGAGCGTTTAGTATTGCAAATATTATGTTTGTAACCGTTCGTGAAAGAACCCCAATAATAGGTTTGAAAAAAGCAATTGGTGCTAAGAGAGGAACCATTTTAGCTGAATTTCTATTAGAATCTGCGTTTATCTGCATACTTGGAGGGGCAATAGGGTTGTTGTTGGTATTTGGTATGACTTTCGTACTAACCGCTGCTTTTCAATTTCCTGTATTTATCTCCTTTAATATACTCAGTTTAGCATTAGGAATTTGCATTATGATTGGCGTAGTAGCAGGAATCATTCCAGCTTCAATTGCGGCAAAAATGGACCCTGTAGTTGCTATTCGATCTAAATAAGTTGATTAAAAGTTTCATAAAAATTAAAGATGTTGACCGTAAATATTTTAGCGATAGAAACATCTTGCGATGAAACCAGTGCATCTATTTGTTCGGATGGAAAAATTTTATCCAATATAATTGCTACCCAACAAATTCATGCACAATATGGAGGAGTTGTTCCAGAATTGGCGAGTAGAGCACATATTCAACAAATCATACCCGTTATTGATGCGGCAATATCTACTGCAGGAATTTCAAAAAAAGATTTGAATGCAATTGCGTTTACCCATTCGCCAGGATTAATTGGAGCACTTTTGGTAGGTGCTGAAGTGGCAAAGTCTTTGGCGTTGTGTTTAAATATTCCTCTAATTAAGGTTCACCACATGCAAGCACATGTTTTGGCAAATCTAATTGGCACCAAAATGCCTAAATTTCCTTTTTTATGTTTGACAGTAAGTGGTGGACATACCCAGATTGTAAGATGTGATAGTCCATTAAACATGCAAATATTAGGAGAGACGATTGATGATGCCGCTGGAGAAGCATTTGATAAATCTGCAAAGATGTTAGGATTGCCTTATCCAGGAGGGCCATTGGTAGATAAATATGCGGCATTGGGAGATCATCTGAAGTTTACTTTTCCGGAACCCAAGATTGAAGGTTTGAATTTCAGTTTCAGCGGTGTAAAAACGGCGATTTTATATTTCTTACAAAATAACAAACGCAGTGATCCGGATTTTGTAGAAAAAAACTTGTATGATATTTGTGCTTCAGTACAATATAGAATTGTGTCTATTTTGATGAATAAATTAAGGAAAGCATCAAAGCAAACAGGGATAAAGGAGATTTGTATTGCTGGCGGGGTTTCTGCAAACAGTGGTTTACGCAAAGCCATTGATGAAACAGGTAAAAAATTAGGTTGGAACACCTATCTTCCAGATTTTGAATATTGCACAGACAATGCCGGAATGATTGCGATAACAGGTTATTATAAATATTTAGCAGAAGATTTCTGCGGGCTTGATGTGGTTCCGGAAGCGAGAGGAACTATATGAATTATGAATTATGAATTATGAATTATAAATTATAAATTATGGGAAGTAAATAGTAAGTAGTAAGAATAAATAATATTGGATTTAATACAGATTTATTAACCTTTCTCCCCCTAAAATTTAATCATAACTCATAACTCATAACTCATAAAATAATGTCTTTCCAATTTAAACAGTTTACCATACTTCAAGAGCAGGCAACATTAAAAGTTAGTACTGATTCTTGCTTATTGGGTGCTTGGTTTGCCCAAAAATTGGAAAACAAACAACATATATTAGATATTGGAAGTGGGACAGGTTTATTGGTATTGATGTTGGCACAAAAACAAACTGAAAGCAATATTGATGGTATCGAGATAGATGAAAACTGTTTTGTAGAATCTCTAGAAAATATTAAAACTAGTCCATGGGCAAATCGATGTAACGTTTTAAACGGTGATGCCAGAACATATTTGTTTCCGCGTCAATATGATTTCATCATTACCAACCCTCCTTTTTACGAACAACAACTGGAATCTGTTGATAAAAAAAACAATCTTGCTAAACACAGTTCACATTTGGGTTTAAAAGAGCTGGTAGCCATTATCAAAACCCAACTGCTTCCCCATGGCGAATTTGGAATACTTCTACCCTATTCTCGTTTGGCTGAAATAGAAGAAATATCATCTTTAAATGGCTTTTATTTAAAAGAAAAAATTCTTGTAAAGCAAACAACTAATCATCCCTACTTTAGGGTGATTCTACATTTCTCAAGAGATCATTCAAATTATGCAACTGAAACGATAATCATTAAAGAAAACGATGAATTTACCTCTGCATTTATCGAATTGTTGAAAGATTATTATTTAAAACTACCCGATTAAACCAGCATAAGCAGCCATATATTTGTAACTATCCATAAGTTTTCCATCTTTAACAATTGTTGCACCTTCGATGGTTTCATTGTGTTCAACCAATAATCCGGGTAGCACAAATTTGATTAATTGTTCACCAAAATAGCGAGATGCATCTCGTGGAAGTTCGTTGGGGAGATTACCTACAGCAATCACATCTATAGATTCAGGTAAATACGGAGGAGTTTTTAATCCTGAAACTTTGTTAACGCCATAAACAGGATTTTCAATGGTTTGATCGCCCAAGTTAATTGGTACCGAACCATTTTCATCATCAGTAATATCTGCAATGGTTTGTATTTTGAAATCTGGAGATTGAATGGCCTCTTTTTCAAACAATCTTGGTGTTTTAGAATCCCAATAAACGCCATTCATCAGAATATCTGCTTGTTTGGAATAAGGTTCGAACAACGATTTATAATTTTCGGGGTGAAGGTGAAAATCTTCACGATTATAGGTTCCATTTTGTTTGTGTGTATACAATGAAGCACCTTTAAGTTCGGTAAATACTGGATATGGGAAATTTCGGGATAAAAAATCACTGGGTTCAACTTCATGCAATTGAAGCAGATTCATAATTTCTACCACACCATGTGCTACCCTACCCGAACCTGTAATAACTACTTTTATATTGGGCAATTTTAGTCCAAAATAGGTATGAATTAATTCTTGAAAACTTTTTACATTATACACACGATCCAAATGAAACTGCCCAGTTCTTTCACCGTAACACATTATTCCATTATGGGCACCTACAATACCAGCAAAAAAACCAAAGCCGATTATTCTTGCTCCATCTTCGTGTTCAAGACATTCATAATCTATTAATGTGATATTCTTTTTGATTATGGTTTGTAAAAGTTTTTGGTTATAAGGCTGAAGTTTTTTGGTGTGAGAAAAAAATAGATATGTTTTATTGGGAATTAAAGAATTGCCAATTGCTTCTTTTATACCAAATAGAAAATCACAATTAGATAAATCTTCTTGAACTGTAATTCTTGCTCTGGTGTATTCTTGATCTGAAAAACATCTATGAGCAGAAGGTTGAACAATAACATTTACTGAATTGAAGTTTTTTAACAACCATTTGCATTGTGAGGGAGTTAAAGCAACCCGATTGTCTTGAGGCGTTTTTTCTTCCCGAATTATTCCAATAGTACAGTTCATATTACTAAAGTATAAAATTTCTATTTTAAATCCAATTTCAAAATCAATTAGATTAAAATGAGTAATTTGATAAAAAAGGTTTTTTTTGTAAGATATAAATCAGTAATATTGCATCCCCTTACGAGCCCAGATGGCGGAATTGGTAGACGCGCTAGACTCAAAATCTTGTTTTCGAAAGGAAGTGCAGGTTCGATTCCTGTTCTGGGCACATCTACCAAAAAGGCAATCTTTAAATAGATTGCCTTTTTTATTTTACCGAAATACAATATTTACAATTGAACACAATTATGGAATAGTGTGGAATGATTGATCATTATTCCTAACTAGTTTTCAGAATTGCTTTTGCAAAGATCAAATTACCTAGCAATTATTGCAGTTGTTAATCTGCTCCTACATAAAACAATTACTCTTATTAAATATATATACTGGAATTATTTGGAATCAGAATACAAATAATTCCAGTATTTGTATTCTGACCACGAAGTGGTCAAATATTTATAGCAGAATTATCCTAACAAAAACGACTCCGAAGGAGTCGCATATTTATGATTAATTGTTCTTGAAATCCCAAAATCAAACTTAGTTTATAAAATCATACTGAAAATCCTTAAATCATATTTTGAGTTATGAATTATGAAAACAATTAACCATTATTATCTTAACCTTGATCATTGAACTAAATGCATACAATCCTTAAATCCTAAAATCAAGAAAATCAAGGTTAAGATAAAAAGAGTTATGAGTTATGAATTATGAAAACAATTAACCATTGACAATTAACCATTAACAATTGATAATAATTGTCCCTACCATGGAGATCCAAAATGGTTAGAATATTACAACAAAAAAGGCGTTGCCTATCCACACAATTTGTATGCGGCTTTTGTATCCACTTTAGATGATAAAATTGGAATATTACTTAAACATGAGGAAGCACTTGGTTTGTCGAAAAACACTATTACCATTTTTCAATTAGACAAATGTTATTAGATATTCAACAAACTTTCTAAGGCATCAAATTTATAATGCTATTGTTACTACAATTTCCAATTAATGTAGCACCAAAGCCTAATTAAAACCTATGAATATGATGCGTATTTTTCACAAACTATTATTGTTGTCACAAATTTCTTGCTGCTTGTTCTACACTACGAATGTTTCAGCACAAGTAAATTTTAACACCTCGAAACTGATTGGAACATCTATCAATTCACCTACCAGTCTACAATTTGGACCAGATGACAAATTGTATGTAGCCAGCCAAGATGGAACCATTCATCGTTATTCTATTCAAAAAAACAGTGCAAACAATTATGTGGTAACCAAAACAGAAATCATCAATCTGGTTAAACAAATTAAAAACCATGATGATGATGGAAGTTTAAATACATCTATCAATACCAGACAAATTACTGGTATTGTAGTTGTTGGAACGGCTGCATTTCCTTTGCTTTATGTATCATCTAGTGATCCACGGATTGGAGGTTCAGCAGGAAATATTGGTACACTTGGTGACGGGGATGCTAATTTAGACACAAACTCTGGAACAATTTCTCTACTCACTTTTACTGGAACAACTTGGGACAAAACCGACCTCGTAAGGGGATTGCCGCGCTCTGAAGAAAACCATGCAGTAAATGGTATGACTTTAGATGAAGTTACCAACTCGCTTTATTTAGCAGTTGGTGGACATACCAATGCTGGATCGCCTTCGGTCAACTTTGCAAAAATAACTGAATATGCCCTTTCTGCTTGTTTGCTCCGTATTGATCTTGCAGCAATAAAAGCAATAACCGTAAAAGGAACTGGCAACGATAAATACATTTATGATCTTCCTACACTTGACGACCCTACCCGATCCAATGTTGGATTAGGCGATATCAATGATCCGTTTGGTGGAAATGACGGTAGAAACCAAGCTAAAATTGTTATAAGCGGACCTGTTCAGGTTTTTTCTGCAGGTTATCGCAATGCTTATGATCTTGTTATAACCAAAACTGCGGGTAAAGAAGGTAGATTTTATTTGGTAGACAATGGAGCTAACCCTGGCTGGGGAGGTTATCCTGATAAAGAAGGAACCCCTCAAGTAACCAATAATTATGTTGTAGGAGAACCGGGTTCTTACAGTGCAGGGCCAAATGATGCACAAATTAACAATTTAGACAATTTGCATCTTGTTTACAAACCTGGAATGATTGCTCCAATTTATGGTGGACATCCAAATCCAATAAGGGCAAATCCAGCAACTGCGGGATTGTTCTGGAAAGATGCAAAAGGTGAACATTTTGAGTTAAAACCAACCACAGATTGGCCACCGGTACCTATCTCTATGGCTAATCCTATAGAATCTGATTATAAAAATCCAGGTGTAAACGATGGTGCATTAACAACATTTACTGCTTCAACTAATGGAATTACAGAATATACAGCCACAGGTTTTTTTAATGGTGAACTGACATCAAATTTATTGGTTGCTTCGATGGATGGATCTATTCATCGAATTCAATTGAGTGCTGATGGAACACAAGCATTATCAAACAAAGTATTGGCTTCAGGTTTTGGACAAATTCCATTAGATATTACTGCACAAGGAGATAATGATGTTTTTGCAGGTTCGGTATGGGTTGCTGATTATCTTTCTGCTGCCATTTATGTATTTGAGCCAGCTGGTAGTACCCTCAATTCGGGCAGTTGGGTTGCAGAAACACCATCCGACGGAATTCTTTCAGAAAAACGCCACGACAATGGATTGGCAGTTGCTGCCGGACAAATGTATTTAATTGGTGGAAGAGGAAATTTACCCGTTCAGACATACAATACGGTATCAAAAAAATGGTCAACAGTTGCAGAAATTCCTGGTAAAAAAATATTGCATACTTTTCAGGCTGTAACAGTAAAAGATAAAATCTACATTATAAATGCTTTTACAGGAGGATTTCCATTAGAAACGCCTGTGCCTGATATTTATATTTATGATGCAATTGCCAACAGTTGGACAGTAAAACCCAATGCAATTCCAGTTTCAAGAAGAAGAGGTTCAAGTGTTGCAGTAGTTTATAACGACAAAATTTACCTTAGTGGGGGATCTACCAAGGGCAGTAATGGTGGAACAGTTAATTGGACAGATGTATATGATCCTGCAAAAGACAATTGGACAACGCTCGCCAATGCACCACATCTCCGCGACCATGCACAAGCGGCAGTAATAAATGGAAAAATTTACACGGCGGGAGGAAGAAGAACGAACAATCTTACAGGTGCAATTTTTAGTGATTTAGAATCAAGTACTGATGTTTATGATATAGCAACCAACAGTTGGACAACGCTACCTACCTCAGCGAATATTCCAAAACTTACTGCAAGTGGTGGTTGTATCGCTTACGACAACAAGATGTTTATTATTGGAGGCGAGAGCACCCAGCAATATGCACACAAAGAAACATTTGCATTTGATCCACTTACCAACACTTGGACAAGTAGGGGCGATCTTATAAATGGAAGACATGGGATGCAAGCTGTGGTAATTAATTCTAAAATTTTCATAGCAGGAGGTTCTATTGCACAAGGCGCTTATGATGGTTCAGATATAAATACCATAGAAACTTTTGGCTCTGGAATTGTTATGTGCAGCGGCGATACTAAAAGCCTTTTTCTGGATGATGATGGAGATGGGTATAGTAACAAAGACGAAACCGACAATGCCACCGACCCTTGCTCTGCAGCCAGTAAACCCAAAGACAATGACAACGATAAAATATCTAATCTTAACGATCAAGATGACGACAATGATGGCATCTTAGACGCTAAAGATTTGTTTCACATTGATGCCAAAAATGGAACAACCAAGTATCTTCCAATCAATTATCCACTCCTAAACGGCAATCCAGGTTCTGGTTTATTTGGAATGGGCTTTACAGGTTTGATGAACAACGGAAAAGATCCAGACAATCTTTATAATGTAACAATTGATGGCTTCATAATGGGAGGTGCTGTTGGACTTGCTACTGTTCCAGCGGATAGTGGAACAATGTTGAATAACACGCAAAGACAAGCTTTTCATTTCGGTGTTTTGGTTGATTCATCTACTACATCATTTACAATTGAATCTGCAATGGTTAGTCCATTTTTTAACAACATTTCCCCTTCTAATTTAAAAGATGAGCAACAAGGAATTTACCTCGGCAATGGCGATCAAGACAATTATGTTTTTGTAGGTATTACACCAAATATGGGCAATCCAGCTATGGTAGTTATCAAAGAAAACAGTGGTGCAATCAGTTCAACTTTGTATCCTATAAATGGATTACTAAATGGAACATTGACAGTGTATCTTGATGTAAATCCGGCAACGGGAACGGTGCAACCGAAATACAAAAAAGCAGGTGATTCAGTTTATACAGTTTTGGGACCATTAATTAATCTGAGTGGAAAGCTTTTACAAACAGTGCGGGGTCCAGAAGCGGTTGCAATAGGTATAGCAGCATCTTCAAGATCTGGAAAAAGCTTTTCTGCCACTTGGGATTATATAAATGTGTATTACAATACAACAGTAACACCAAAGTTTAGTTTACGCATAAATACTGGAGGAGACAGCTTAACGAATAAAGGTGAACATTGGATTGCCGATCAATTCTTTGCAAATGTATCTCCATCATATATTTTTAGTGCCAAAAAGAATATTTCAAATACAACCAATAACGGAATTTATCAAACGGAGCGTTATGGAAAATCTTTTGGTTATGCAATACCGGTTACAAATGGGATGTATGAAATTAGACTGCATTTTGCTGAAATCTATTATACGTTGCCTGGCAAAAGGGTTTTTTCAATAGATGTTGAAAAAGGACAAGGAAGTTTAATTGATTTTGATATTTATGCTGCAACTGGCGGAGACGTAGCCATAGTTAAAACATTTAATGTAAATATCACAGATAGTTTATTAAATATCGATTTGATTGCAGGAGTTGACAATGCTAAAATTTCAGGAATTGAAATAGTTTCATTAGCTAACAATTCAAATGTTCCTGTCACGATAGTTGATAGTAATATTGTTCGTATTAATACTGGAGGTGCAAAATATATTTTGAATGGACAAGTTTGGAATGAAGATAAATATTTCACAAATGATGTTTTGTCAAATCCTTCGCAAACTTATGCTACAAAAGACTATATAGCTAACACGTCTTTGCAGGATGTTTATAAAACGGAGCGATACGGAAATGCATTTACCTATAATATTCCCATTTTGAATGGTGATTATACAGTAAAACTACATTTTGCAGAAATCTATTGGACAGTTGCTGGTGCGAGGGTAATGAATATAGATGTAGAAAATGGTCAAGGTAAACTTTCTAATTTTGACATATTTGCTAAGGCTGGAAAAAACAGTGCCTATATTCAATCATTCCCAGTCCATGTAAAAGACAGTGCTCTAACAATACATTTTAGTACGGTAGCCGATCAAGCAAAAATTTCTGGGATAGAAATCATTCCAGCATTGATAAATTCAACAGTTATTAATAGTTTAGCTCAGCGAATAACAAGTTTTACTTTAGTGAATGCAGCACTAGATACTGATTTACAAAAATTAAAAGATTTGGACACTTTAGATTTTACGAAACTATCTACCAACTTATTGAATATCAGAGCAAACAGCAACTCTAATAGCGTTGGAAGTATAGTATTTAATTTATCTGGAAGTCAAGTTATCAATAAAACAAAATCCATCTACCCATATTCTCTTTTTAGTGATGTTGCAGGAAATTATGTTAATTGGATGCCGATTGCGGGAAGTTATACTTTAACAGCTACACCATTTAGTGGCACTGGAGGAAAGGGAATTAAAGGGATTCCACTGTCCATTCAGTTTGTTGTGACTAATGTTTGGTTTCAAAGAAACCAGCAGCAACAATCGGGTGCAATTGTCTACCCTAATCCATCTTACCAAAATTTCACAATTCAATTGATGGGACAAGAAACATCCGAAGTAAAAGTGTTTACCTCAACAGGAATTTTGGTAACTAAATATACCAATCTACCTCCACATTATGCGTTGCAATTGGGAACAAAATGGACCAAAGGATTTTATTTCGCAGTAATTAAACAAGGGAAAAAAACTATAATTAAAAAGATGGTTAAACTATAAAGGTTAGACATTTAAAAAGTGATTTGCGTAAGTTTTGTATGTAGGAATTTCGTAATCGCACTAACAAGATTAAGTATTTGTACTGATTTATTCTGCTAACGGTTAAGAATTAGAGAATACATTATATAAAATACTATTAACGGTACTACTTTAGCTAAACAATCAGATACAAACCATCTGAAAGTTTTTAAAAGTAGTACCGTTCTTTATTTTCAATAATTAAAATTATATAACTCTAGAAAACAACATAACTTATGAAGAACAAAATAATTAAAAACAGTTTGCTAACCAATTGAAAAACCTCTGAAACCTTAAAACACCAACAACCTAATCCAACCCCTGAAAACCACAAAACCTTAAAAACACCAACACCTATCCAACCCCCTGAAAACCACAAAACCTTAAAAACACCAACAACCTATCCAACCCCCTGAAAACCACAAAACCTAAAAAACACCAACAACCAATCCAACCCCCTGAAAACCACAAAACCTAAAAAACACCAACACCTATCCAACCCCCTGAAAACCACAAAACCTCAAAGCACCATCAATCACAAAACCTAAAAACACCAATAACCAGCTACCCAATAGCCGTTTTTAATCCTTCCCATGAAACTCCAACAAAATCCTAAACCGTGAAAAACTAATTATTATCTAGTCATGAAAAACCACGTGAAGCCATGGATTAGCATTTTACTACTCCATGGCGAAACTTGGTTTTTTTTATTGGATTTATTCTGCTTTAAAGAAAGATGTCTTTATCCAATAGCTTGTTCAATTGCTGCTGCTAACCTCAAAGCCGCATAAGCCAATTGCCTTTTTATAATTTTACGAGCATTTCTCTCATACTTCTTATTAATATTCTCGTTTTCAATTTTATACACTTGATCCAAATGGGTTCTTGCATCATTCATCCAAACTTTCAAATCAACTCTTTGGATCTTTTTCTTCTTACATCCCCACATTGATTCTATTGAATTCCATACTTCATCTTTTGTAATTTGTGTTTGTTCAATAATCCCATAATCCCACAAAGCATGCAA
>CAMBYC010000006.1 GCA_945871875.1 Sphingobacterium thalpophilum | reverse complement strand
GGATAACTATACATTCCATCATATCCAGGGTAAAATCCTTCAAGAATAATACGTTTTGGACTTTTTGAGAAAATATTATTTAGGTCATCAATGTTTTTAACTTCTGCATTATTAGCTTTGATTATGATAAATCCATCGCGCATACGTGTTTGGTCATCAATTGCACCTTTATTTACTTTTTTTACAATTACGCCACCTGTAGTTCCAAATTCCTTGGTCTTTGCTGCAGAAAGGTTTTCAAGTTCAGCTCCTAAAACATCCAATACTGCCGTTTTTACAATACCATAAGAACCTGTTTTATTTTTTAAGATGATGTTGGTTGTAAATTCTTTACTATTTCTCGAATAGGTTAATGTGATTTTATCTCCTGGCTTGTAGCCCGCAATTTGCTCAATCATTTCACTACCTGAAATTACTTTTACTCCATTTATTTTTGTAATATAATCTCCTGTTTGAATACCTGAATTTGCAGCAGCCCCATCTTTTGCAACTTCTCTCACAAAAACACCTTGTCCCTCTTTGAAACCAATCTTTTCTTTTTCAGTATCTGGAGCAGCGTCTGGTAAATATGAAATTCCTAAATAAGCACGCTGCACTGTTCCAAATTGCAGTAAATCGTTGATGATTTTCTTTACAATATTAACCGGAATTGCATAAGAATAACCCGCATAAGATCCTGTAGGTGATGCAATAGCAGAAACAATTCCTACCAATTCGCCATTTGTATTTATTAATGCACCACCAGAATTTCCTTGGTTTACAGCGGCATCTGTTTGAATATATGACTCAATAGGCGTATTGCTTTTTTGCGAATTTAAGCCCAATGAGCGTGCTTTTGCACTGATAATTCCTGCGGTTACAGTAGTTTCAAGATTTAGAGGATATCCTACAGCTAAAACCCATTGTCCTATTTTTACAACATCTGAATTACCATATAATATAAACGGCAAACCCTTTTCTTCAATTTTTATCATCGCTAAATCGCTACTTGGATCTTTCCCAATTAGTTTTGCCTTGTATGATTTTTTATTACTCAAAGTAACTTTTATCTCTTCAGCTTCGTCTATTACATGATTATTGGTTACGATATAACCGTCTTCACTTACTATAACTCCTGAACCACTTGCTCTTTGTGGAACGGAGCGCATTTGTGGGCCTCCAAAAAAATCTTCATAATCGTCTCCAAAAAAATCAAAAAATGGATTCTTTTTCTTTGGTAAATTATTGCTTGCATTTGCTTTTCCTATAACCGTGGTAATATGAACAACTGCAGGTATCGATGATTTTGCAGCTTGCTGAAAATCTACAACTGGTATATCAGGGCTACTTGATTTTTCTGGAATACCCGTGTAATTAGCAGGAATTTTTCCATTTTCTGCTTGTATTAAAGCAGGTTTTTTAGTATAGTAATTATAAGTAAAAAACGTCGCCACAGTGGTTGTGGCACTAATAAGCACAACAGAAAGTGTTTGTTTGATTGTCATTGTATTAAGAATTTAAAATTTAAAATTAGCAAATTGTATGCCTTTTGGTTTGCAAAAATATAAAGCTGACAACTTTGAAATTGTTAATGTATAACTTTTAACAAAATTTTAGTTTATTGAATAAATATTATAAATAGGTATTAAAATTACAACATTATTAGCTAGCATTTTGACAGTTTATTTTACTTTAAAGGTTACTTAAAAATGCCATAATGTCTATCCCATCGGCATAATCAAAAAAACTTGGACATTGTGCCTCTCCAAATGGCTTAAAAGAATGCCCAATGATTACTTGCAACTGTTCCTTGTCGATAGTTGAAATTACACTTTCTAAGTTTTTATAATAATCGTAATTTAAGCTTGAAATAACAGAGAAGGGAGATGGGTTTGGGGTTAAAACAATTGAGCCATTGGTTTTATAACTTGTATTGTTCATTATGTTTATCGTCAATACATAATCATAATTGTGTTTATATTTGTGTGCATCCATCAGATAATCATACTTGTCTAATGCATTTAGTAATGGCAGAAAGTCATATTCTTCTGGCACTAAAACTTGAGTTACATTTCTACAGCCTAGTCCAAAATACAACTGTATATCATCTGCCAAAAGAATAAGTTCTTCATTTGTTTCTGTGCCATCAAGAATGGCAATTGATGTTCTGTTCTTTCGGATGATATTAGGAAATTTACCAAAATATTGATGAAAATATCTTGCTGAATTGTTTGAACCTGTTGCGATGTAAGCATCACATCCGTTAAGCATTTCTGCAAATTGAACTATTTTTTGAATTTCAGGATTCCATGCTCTCATCTTTTCCACCAAGTGCGGTAGTAAATTATTGTCTTTTGATGATAGTTTGATCGTTTGTTTATGACCACTTAAAAAAACACATAAAAAATCATGAAACCCTACAAGTGGAATATTTCCCGCCATAATTATTCCTATGTTTTGCGGATTTTGTGTTTGAGGATAAATATTGATGGCTTTTCCTAAAGTTTCTATATTTAAAAGGTGTTCTGCTATATTTTTTGTGGCAATTTCAATAAAAGAAGGAAGAAACCAGGCATTGTGATAAGCTGCGTTTTCTTTGGCTTCTACCCAAGTTTCCTCTTTAGATAATAAATACTGCTGTAATTGTTGAAGAATTGCGATTCTGTTCTGTAAATTCATGTGTAAATTTGTTCTTATTGTCCTAACTTTATATGCAAATTTAAACTTGTATTAACGATAAATTTAATATTTAAATATGGCTATTAAAATTACTGATGAATGTATCAATTGTGGAGCTTGTGAACCTGAATGTCCAAATAATGCAATTTATGAAGGGGGAGTAGAATGGACATTATCTGAAGGAACAACTGTTAGAGGAAATTTTACGCTTCTTAATGGATCTATCATTAGTGCATCAGAAAAAAATGCTCCATTTAGCACAGATACCTATTATATTGTAGCAAATAAATGTACTGAATGTCAAGGTTTTCATGAAGAGCCACAATGTGCTGCAGTTTGTCCTGTTGATTGTTGCGTTCCTGACGAAATGTATGTTGAAACAGTTGATGAATTAATGGCTAAAAAAGAGAGCCTACATTCATAAATTTTGCATTAGGTTAAATCTTTACATGAAATTTATTTCTCTTTGTTTGCTATTTTTTACCACTTCGTGTAGTTTTTTTTCTACCGAGAAAGAAGAAATTAATACCAATGAAGAAGCTTTAATTGAAATGCAAAAAGCAGACATAGCTTTTTCCGAATACAGTAAGCTAAAAGGAATGCATAAAGCTTTTTTGCAATTTATAGCTGATGATGCAGTTTTGTTGCATTCAAATACTATTCCTATTATTGGGGCTGATGCTATTCTATTTATTGCAAATATGAATGATGCGAATCTTGAACTTACTTGGAATCCACTTGGTGGAGAAGTTGCTTCCTCTGGCGAAATGGGTTATACTTATGGAACTTTTTTTCTTAAAAAAGATACAACTACCATGCAACAAGGAAGCTATGTTACCATTTGGAAAAAACAACCAGACGGAAAGTGGAAGTTTGTATTGGAAAAGCATGATTAAACTTATATCTAAATATTCAACTTAAAAATAAATGAGTAAACCACGTATAGCTTTTGTAACTGGCGGATATTCTGGCGAAGCTGTTATTTCTTATGCAAGTGCAATAACTATACAGCAAAATGTAGATGTTTCTAAGTTTGATGTTTACAGAATTGATATAACTAAAGATAGTTGGTTCCATAAAATTGTTGACAATAACATTGTATTAGTAGATAAAAATGATTTTTCATTAACCATTCAAGGTGAGAAAGTATTATTTGATGGTGTATTAATTGGTATCCACGGTACCCCTGGTGAAGATGGAAAATTGCAAGGATATTTTGATATGCTTGATATTCCTTATACTTCTTGTGATGCTTCTTCATCTGCTGTTACATTTAATAAAAAATATACAATTGCTATTGCCGCAGCCGGCGGTATAAATACAGCAAAATCTATTGTGATGTTCCAGCATTCAGCTTTGCCTGCTGCTTCTATTCTTCAAAAATTAACACTTCCTCTTTTTGTAAAGCCTAATAATGGTGGTTCTAGCATCGGAATGAGTAAAGTGAATAAACCCGAAGAACTAGATCTTGCAATTACAAAAGCATTTAAAGAAGACAACCAAATTTTATTAGAAGAATTTATAAATGGAAGAGAATTCACTATTGGCATCTATCGTAAAAATGGAGAAATTATACCTTTGCCTTTTACTGAAATCATTACTGAAAAAGAATTTTTTGATTACGATGCCAAATACAATGGCATGTCAAAAGAAATTACTCCAGCAAATTGTGATGATGAATTAACGAATCTAGTTCAACAAACAGCTTCTAAATTGTATGAATTGTTCAATTGTAAAGGAGTTATAAGGATAGATTTTATATACAATGAAAATAGCGGCAAGCTTTTTTTATTGGAAATAAATACAGTTCCTGGCCAATCGGCTGCTAGTATAGTGCCCCAACAAGTGCGTGCTTCAGGAATGGATTTGATGTCTTTTTATACTTCATTGATTGAAGAAATTCTTCCAAAACAATAAAACTATTCATAGTGTTTGAAAAACTTTTTAAAAAATCTCTGGTATTCAATATCCTATCCGGATTACTTATATCAGCATTAGTTTTGTTTGTGTTTTTACAAACATTAAAGTTTTGGACAAGTCATGGTCAACAACTGATTGTACCAGATATAATAGGTAAATCTTTTAATGATGCAAAAAAAATGCTTGAAAAAGAAGGTTTTGAAGTTGTAATTCAAGATTCTGTTTTTAATGAAACAGAAATGCCATTAGTGGTACTTAAGCAATTTCCAGATCCTGAAGCAACAGTGAAAGTAAACAGAACTGTTTATCTTACTATAAACAGCGGCATTGCACCTTTAATTGATATGCCCAATTTGGTTGGAATGAGTTATAGAACTGCAGAACTTGAAATAAGAGCAAAGGGTTTAAAATTGGGTGCCATAACTTATGTGCCTGATTTAGCAAAAAATGCGGTAAAAACCCAATTGTTTAACAATGTTCCAATAAGGGCAGGTAGTAAAATTGCATTAGGTAGCAGAATAGATCTAGAATTGGGATCTGGATTAGGGGCAGAAGAAATTCCAGTTCCCGATTTGTTTGGAATGTCCTATCCAGAAGCTTCAATCCTATTAGAAGCATCTGGAATTACCATGGGTGTGGTTTTATTAGATGCAAACCTTACTGACACAACAGCTGGCTATGTGTATTGGCAAAACCCTTCACCTCTTAAAGATGATAACCAAAAAAACACAATTAGAAGCGGACAGTTAATGGATATACGGTTGGCAATCACAAAACCAGTATCATTAATAGATACAGCCGCTAAATATTAATTTATTAAAAAACTCCAAAGAAAGTATTATGCTTACTATTACTCCTGAAGAAGTGAAAAAGCGGTTGGATGCAAATGAAAATCTCCAACTTGTTGATGTTAGAGAATCTTTTGAACACGATGCATTCAACATTGGCGGGTTATTGGTTCCACTCGGAAAAATAAAAGATTTCGACACAAGTGAAATTGATAACTTAAAAGAACAGGAAGTAATCTTGTATTGTAGAAGTGGTAATCGCAGTGGTCAGGCTGCTTTGATTTTAGAAACTTTGGGTTTTACAAATGTTAAAAACCTTATTGGTGGTATGCTTGCTTGGCAAGAAAAGTTTTAATCAGTAAATAATGATATAAAACAAAAGGTGATAATCAAATTATATTAATTGATTATTACCTTTCGTTTTATTCTATATCTCAATCGCTTTGAATTACAATTTTATATTCATTGATATCATGAAATTGGTTCCTGCCATTGGATAGTAAAAGTTTTCAGTTTCTAATTTTCCATTATAATAATAAGAATAAGTATATCCATTGGGTTGGTACAACTTGTTAAAAATATTGTTTACTTGAAATCCCCAGTTTATCTCTTTAACCAGCTTTGTTTTCATTACATAAGCCAATCTTATATCTTGCACAAAAAATGCTTCTAAACTTCGGTTTATTCTTGAGGTATTATCAAGATATTGTCTTGAAACATATTTGCTCAAAAAGTCAATTGCAGTGTTTTTAATAGGATTTACGGTTAAAGTTACTGCTCCAGTTAGATTTGGAGATAATGCAATATCAGTATTAGAAAAGGTTTCTTGTTTTTGGGAAAAATTGTCATAATCGTCGTAATAAGCAGTGAACTTGCTTATCTTATTTTGCGAATAAGTTAAGTTCCCAGAAAGAGTTGCCCACGTGGAAGGTTTCCATCTTGTAGTAAGTTCAATACCAGCTCGATAACTATTGGGGATATTGGTTCTTGTATATGCCCCTACATCATTAATTTGTCCGGTTAAAATCAATTGATCCACATATTTCATATAGTAAAAAGCAGCTCCAAAATTTAATGTTTCTGATCTTCTTTCAATTCCCAATTCTAAATCATGCAATTTTTCAGGTTTTGGCAATTGTAATTTACCTGCTTCAAAATCATCTCGATTCGGTTCTTTACTTGATATTGCATACGACAAATAGCTAAACCAATTATTTTTTGAATGGCTAATTCCTAATTTTGGATTTAGAAAACTCCAATGGTTATCAATCATCAAATCAGGGTTGTATCTGAATCCATTGATTGAATAAGATACTTGTCTGAATTGTAAATCAGTAAAAAATGTAAAATGGTTCGATATCTTTTGCTGCCATTTGCTGTAAAAATTGAAATCTTTTTTATTTGAATTCAATTGATACCAACGATGTGGTTCTGTTAATCCTTGTTTTGCCCAAATTACCTCACCATAATGATTGCCTAAATAAATGTTCCAGCCACCGCCAATTATGAATTCAGATTTTTTATTTTTTTGCTGCAAAGAAAAATTGTTGCCAAAAAAGTGATTGTTCAACCAAAGCCGCCTAATAAAATCGGTTGTTCTAATAGTATCTTTATTATCAATAAAATCTTTTAATCCATAATCGGCATAAGCATTTTCTGCTTTGTATTGTTCGTAATAGCCCAATCCACGTGTATAAAAGCTTGCAACATTTAATTTCCAATCTTTTTTTAATGTTTGGTTATAAAACAATTGTAGATGAGTTTGACTATAATTATCGGTTTCATTATCGTAAGGATTACCTGGTTTTTCGGTTCCTGTTGTATTTAATGTTCTATTTGTTATCAAATTTGCTTCTGAAACTCCATTCCAAGCTTGATAAGTTTTTTCTTTTCCTGAGAATACGTTCAATCTTAAAGAAGATTTTTTGTTAAGATAAGCAGCTGAAATATAATAAGATTGTAAGTTGCTTGAAGCTCTATCAATATATCCAGCACTTGAAATTCTAGACAATCTTCCATCTATTGTAAAATGGTTGTTTAGTAATCCTGTACCAACTTTAATAGTATTTTTTAAAGTTTGGAAAGATCCTAAACTAGAATTGATTTCAGCATATTGGTTTTCTATTATATCGTTTGTTGAAAGATTGAGCGTTGCACCAAATGCACCAGCACCATTGCTGCTGGTTCCTACGCCACGTTGCACTTGAATGCTGTTTAAAGATGAAGCAAAGTCTGGGAGATTTACAAAAAAAGTTCCTTGGGATTCTGCATCATTATAGGGAATACCGTTTATAGTTACATTAATGCGTGATGCATCTGATCCTCGAATTCGAATACCTGTATAGCCAACACCATTTCCCGCATCAGAATGAATCACAACGCTAGGAGTTTGGTTTAATAAAAATGGGATGTCTTGCCCAAAATTTTGTTTAACAATTGCACTCGCATTTAAGGTTGTTTTGGTAAAAGGAGATCGATCAGCCGCTCTTACTGCTAGCAGCTCAATAGGTTGCATCAAGCTTTTGTTTTGTTCTAAATTAATGTTTAGCAGTTGTGATGGATCAATTTTCCCTTTCCAAGTTACGTATCCAATTGCTGAAATTTCAAGCATCAAACTGTCCTTTGCAGAAACTTGAAAGTTGAAAAATCCGTTTTCATCAACCAACCAAATTTGACCTTTTGAAGATTTGATGGTTGCATTTGAGATGGGCGTACCATCTTCGAGAGCAGTAATCTTACCTTTAACAATACTTTGTGATTGGGCTAAAATTGCCGTAAATAGGCAAAAACTGAGCAAAAAAAACTTTTTCATCTGTTTTTGTTTAAGTCTCTTTTGATTTTTAAAGAGACGGGGTTTACAAAAACAGGAAAGGAGCCGCATAAAAGTCGGTAACCTTCCCTGCGCAGGCATTATCCTGATCAGGTTCTACGGGTATAATCTCAGCGTTGGCATTTGCCGCAGCACCCCGGGAACGAAATGCAAATCTATTGCAAAAAAAATCATTATAATTGTAATTCATTTAAGTTTTCAAATTTAAAATCACATAACATGAAATACAGCAATTGGATAGTTGGCTTTTTTTTGGTAATTTCTTTTTCAACAATGGCACAAGAAAAAATTACTATTTCAGACAGATTGGCAGAAAAGAGGTCGGTAGATGCGTTTAGTGAGATTTCAGTTTCAGGAGGAATACAACTTTTTTTAACTCAGGATGATAAAGATGAAGTAGTTGTTTCTGCAAGAGATGAAGAAGTCAGAAATAGAATTATCACCAAAGTAGTTGGCAACAGGTTGGAAATATATTATGATAGCAAAACTTGGATTAGAATGCCTGATTTGAAACTAAAAGCCTATGTTTCTTTTAAAAAACTAACTGAAATTACAGGTTCTGGTTCAACTTCAATAAACCTTAACGGAATTCTTAAAACTGTTGATTTAGATATTCAAGTAAGTGGAGCAAGTAACTTTAATGGTGAAGTAGATGTTAAAAACCTTCAATTGAATTCCAATGGAAGTTCAAGAATAACATTAAAGGGAAAATCAAACTATACAGCTGCTAATGCAAGTGGAGCAAGTTCAATAAAAGCAATTGAATTGTCATCAGAAATTTGTAAAGCTAAAGCTTCTGGTGCAAGCAATATAAATATTATAGTAAACAAAGAATTGTCTGTTGAAGCTTCTGGTGCTAGTTCTGTTAATTACAAAGGTGAAGGTGTAATTAAAGATATTCGCAGTAATGGGGCTAGTTCTGTGAAAAAGATTTGAAAATAGTAATTAGTTGTTAGTAGTTAGTAATTAGTTGTTAGTAGTTAGTAATTAGTTGTTAGTCATAAATAACTAGAAATTCTAACCACTAAATACTAACCACTAAATACTAACCACTAACAACTTTAATGTTTTATTTTATCCTTAAAAGCTTTTTCAAATTTCTCAACCTTAGGTCTAATTACAAAATGGCAATAAGGTTGATTCCCATTGCTATTGAAATAATTTTGATGGTAATCTTCTGCAGCGTAAAAATTTGTAAAAGGTTCAATTGCAGTAACAATTGGTTTGTCAAAAGCTTTAGATTTCTCTAATTCTGCTTTAAAATGTTCTGTACGCTCTTTCTGAAAATCATTGTGGTAAAATACAACACTACGGTATTGAGGCCCAACATCATTTCCTTGTTGATTCAATGTTGTTGGATCGTGCGTGCTCCAAAATATTTCTAATAGCTCGTCAAAACTTATCACTTTAGGGTCAAAAACAATTCTTAATGCTTCTGCATGACCTGTTTTTTTATTGCAAACTTGTTCGTAAGTTGGATTTTCTACTTGTCCACCACTATAACCACTGGTTACAGTGTCAACTCCTTTTAATTGTTGAAAAATGGCTTCTGTACACCAAAAACAACCGTTGGCAAATGTTGCTGTATCTTTTTGCATAGATGTTTGTATATTTTTAGATTTATTAAGGTTTTTTTCCAAATCTGTAGGGCTAGCTTTTTTTTGAGCACAAGCTGTTAATAACATCGAAAGGCTCATAAAACTAAAGATAAATGTCTTCATGATTAATATTCATTTTGATTTATTAGTAAGATAATTGATTAAAAGATTTATGGTTATTGATGAATTATTTGATTTAGAAACAAAAATATTGAATTAAAGTTTAGTTTATTTAATCAATCCTTTATTCTATAATCCATTTGAAATAGCAATCAAACTGCTAACTTTGCAAAAAAAATCAGGATTGAAGTTATTTCCAGAATCGGCCTCCGTTCAATTAGAATTTGAGAAGATCCGCCAAATTGTGGTGGAATATTGTGCAACTGAATTAGGAAAGCAATTGGCAGCTGAATTGCGTTTGCATACAAGAAGAGAATATATAGAGCTTGAACTCCGTCAATCTTATGAATATTTGTTGTTGATTAGAACTGCAATGTATTTTCCTAATGATTCCATTCTAAATATAAGCAGGGAATTAAAATTATTAGGTATTCCAGGAGCAGTGCTTCGGGAAGATGATTTCATGCAAATCCGAAAATTGTGTGAAGGGCTTCAAAAAATATTCAGATGGTTTGATGCAGAAAGGGTTACAAATTTTTCGGCATTGCATAAAGTAATTGCAGAATCTTATTATGAGAAGGCTATTTTGGTTTCAATAGATCATATTTTTGATGAATCTGGGCAGGTTAAAGACAATGCATCCGATGATTTGCAAAAAATACGTATGAGTTTGTTTCGTAAAAGAACCGAACTAAGGAGGATGTTCGATCGCATTATCCAGAAGCTCAATAAAGCCGGATTTATGGCGGATATTGACGAATCTTTTCTTAATGGAAGAAGGGTAGTTGCGGTTCAAGCTGAATACAAACGTCAAGTTAAAGGCATTTTGCATGGTGAAAGCGACACCCGACGAACTACTTTTATCGAACCTGAAGAAACAATCGAATTAAATAATGATATTTTTTCTTTAGAGAGTGAAGAACAAAAGGAAATAATTCGAATTTTACGAGACCTAACACAAAGGCTCTCCGTTTATGCACCTTTATTGGTTCAGTGGCATTCCATTTTGGGTACTTATGATTTTATTAGGGCAAAAGCAAAATTGGCGGCTGATACTAATGCAACATTGCCAAATTTATCTGACCGTTCTGGAGTTCATTTGATTAAAGCTTTTCATCCATTGCTCTATTTGTATAACCGCAGACAAGGGAAAGTTACCATGCCGGTTAATGTAACGCTGAACGAAAAGCAAAGGATGTTGGTGATATCTGGTCCAAATGCTGGTGGCAAAACCGTTACCCTTAAAACTGTGGGTTTATTGCAGTTGATGGTTCAATCTGGATTATTGGTTCCTGTTGATCCAGGATCTGAATTTGGTATTTTTAAACAAATAATGATTCATATTGGCGATACTCAAAGTCTGGAATTTGAATTATCAACTTACAGCTCGCACCTCAAAAATATGAAATATTTCATGGAAAACGCTAGCGGACGAACTTTGTTTTTCATTGATGAGTTGGGAAGTGGTTCTGATCCAAATTTAGGTGGAGCTTTTGCGGAAGTAATTTTAGAAGAATTGTTGCGAAAACATGCTTATGGTATTGTAACAACGCATTACTTAAATCTAAAAGTAATGGCTGGTAAAACCTCAGGAATCATAAATGGTGCAATGGCTTTTGATGAACAAAATTTATTGCCTCTATACCAACTTACTGTGGGAAAACCCGGAAGTTCTTATACTTTTTCGATCGCTGAAAGAATTGGTTTGGAAAGAAGAATCATCGATAGAGCAAGAAAATTAGTTGATGATGATCATTTTAGCTTAGACAAACTCCTTAACCGAACTGAACAAGATTTAAGAAAGATTGAAGAGAAAGAATCTGACTTGCAAAAGTTGCTCAAGACCAACGAAAGGTTGAAAAAGCAAATGGAAACTGAACTTAATAAGGAAAAACATAGGATGCAGGTTGAAATTTTGCAACAGCAAAATAAAATCTCCGAAGATCGAATTTTGTATTTAAAAGATATGGAGCGAAAGCTCAAACAAATTGTAATGGATTGGCGTAAGTCTGAATCTCAAGAAGACAAACGTGATTTAATGAAATTATTACAAGGCATATTGTTTAAACAAAAAGAAAAGCAGGTTACCGAAAAAGTTAAAAGAAAATTCAACGCTCGCTATATTGAAACTGGCACAGCCGTTGCTGTTGGAGAACTTGCATTGATGAAACAAAACAATCAAGTTGGAACAGTTAAGGAAATTCGGGGAAAGAAAGCTATTGTACAACTTGGTGCAATTCCTATAACTGTTGATCTTGCAGATTTAATAGCCGTTCAACTTAGAGAAGAGGAAACTGATTAATCTAAAATGGGTTTTATTCAATAAATAAATCCTTTTACTAACCTAATATATACAACAATCAATCATATAAATGTATATAATCCAATTTAATTGGACTTTTGCATTTATATAATTGATTGTATATTCTTTTTAAAAATATATAATTAAAAAACAAAATAGTTTTAGGCAGAAATTTATCCAGCAATTAGTTGTCTGTGGAATGCTATTTGTCCATTATAAAAACCTAATGTTTTTAACAAATGAAGTAGATAGAATTCAGTAGTAACTGGTTCTTTAAATTCTGTAGTTGGAAAAACTTTCATCAAATCCATTTTAGAAACCTCTTCTAAGGTTGCAATTACTACTTTTCTGGTATTGGATATTTCTTCCGCAAGCCTCTCTTTAGACATGTTTTTTGCTTTGAGTTCAGCTTCTTTGTTGCGCATGTACTCATATTCTCCAATCATAGAACCTATATATTGCTGTAAAGATCCTGAAATAATTAGGCAATTGTTTCCAGCAGTAGTTTTATTATCGCCAATGGTTTTCCAAATCAACTCATCTGATTCATAAGCCATTAACTCATCATTAAGTTTGTCAAATTCGTTGTTGTAAAGTTCAATTAACAGAGAAGTAATCATAAATAAGTAAATTCGGCTGCAAAGTACAACCTGACAACACAAATCTCAAAATTCAAGGCATAAAAAATCTATTTATTTTATTTTATTGATTTTTAGCAGGTTTTGATGGTTTTTATTCAATAATTTTTACACATTTCTTAAATGTGTCAAATAAAATAGATCATTTTCATTTTTTTAAAACTTCTAATGTGTTAGTAATTTAATAGTCTTATTGATTAATTTCTTTTTTAGTGCACATTTCATTTAAACTAAAATTTATTTCCATCCTGTTTTCTTCCTCGTAAGTATTAGAATTCAATTATAAAACCATAAATCTTAGTTTTAAAAAGATGTATTATTAGAATTTTAATAAAGCTACTTTTAAATAAATTGATTTATGATTTATGATAGTTATTTGAAAATAATTGTAATGTAAGGTTTCAATTAATTGTTTATCATTTATAAATAACTGATTATCAATTCAGTAAAATTATTATATCATTATTTAAAAAAATATCATATTACAAAAAAACAATTTAACTTTGCAGTCCCCAAACAGGAAAAAAAAACCTGTTAATCTAACAAAAGGAGGACTTAATAAGTGGAAGAAAACAAATCACACTCAACCAGCCCTGACCAGCCAGAACAAATCGAGGCAAATTTAGAAAGCCCGGTAGAAAATGCAACTCCAGAAACTGTTGAACCAGTTGTTTCTAGTGAAGTTGTTGCAGAAGAAGTTAAAACTGTTGAAATTGAAGCACCAGCACCAGTACCAATTGCTGCTAAGCCAGTATTTCAGCCAGTTGTTACCGCCCATGACGATTTCGATTGGAGCGTTGACAAAAGAAATGTTACATCGTACACTAAAGAGGAAAAAGAAAAGTACGATTATGTGTATGAAAACACATTCAAAACAATTACAGACGGAGAAATGATTGATGGTATTTTGGTTGCTTTAACCAAAACCGATGCTGTAATTAACATTGGATTTAAGAGCGATGGATTGATTTCTCTTAACGAATTCAGGGATTTAAATAACCTGAAAGTTGGAGATGTTGTTGAAGTAATGGTTGTAGAAAAAGAAGACAGAGAAGGAAATCTTCACCTCAGTCGCAAACAAGCTCGTATTACTCGTGCTTGGGAGAGAATTGTTGAAATGCACAAAACTGGCGAAGTTGTTGCAGGTTATGTTACAAGCAAAACTAAAGGTGGCTTGATTGTTGACATTTTAGGAATGGAGACTTTCTTGCCAGGTTCGCAAATTGATGTGAAACCAGTTACAGATTACGACCAGTTTGTAGGTAAAACAATGGAATTTAAAGTGGTTAAGATCAACGAAACCATTAAGAATGCTGTAGTTTCACACAAAGCACTAATTGAAAGTGACATCGAAGCACAACGTGTTGAGATCATGAATAAATTAGAAAAAGGTCAAGTATTGGAAGGTACAATTAAAAATATTACAGACTTCGGTGCATTCCTTGATTTGGGCGGCGTAGATGGTTTGTTGTATATTACTGATATCAGCTGGGGTCGTATCACTCACCCTTCAGAGGTGTTGAAATTAGACCAAAAGTTGAATGTTGTAGTATTAGATTTCGACGACGAAAAGAGAAGAATCAGCTTAGGATTAAAGCAACTTACCCCACATCCTTGGGATACTTTACCAGATACAATTGTTGAAGGTGCTATCGTTGCAGGTAAAGTTGTAAATATTGAAGACTATGGTGCATTCCTTGAAATTCTACCTGGTGTAGAAGGATTGGTGCATGTTAGTGAAATTACTTGGGCAAATACTCCAGTAAATGCTAAAGAATTCTTCAAATTAGGTGATGATCATGAAGCAAAAGTGGTTACACTTGATAAGGAAACTCGTAAAATGAGTTTGTCTATTAAACAAATGACTACTGATCCTTGGAATGAAATTGAAGCTAAATTCCCTATTGAAAGTCGTCATAAAGGTTTGGTTAAGAATATTACCCCTTATGGCGTATTTATTGAGTTAGAACCTGGTATTGGTGGAATGATTCACATCAGCGACTTAAGCTGGTTGAAGCGTTTCAATCACCCATCAGAATACACTAAAGTAGGTGGCCATATTGATGTTGCTATTTTGAATATCGACAAAGAAAATAGGAAATTGCAGCTTGGACACAAACAACTTGAAGAAGATCCTTGGAACATGTTACAAGAAACTTTTGCAGTTGGAACTGTTCATGAAGGTACTGTAAGTCGTAAAGATGAAAAAGGTGCTACTGTTCAATTGCCTTATGGCTTGGAAGGATTTGCTCCTGCAAGACATTTGTTAAGAGAAGATGGTAAAACTGTAAATGCTGAAGAAAATGTGCATTTTATTGTTATAGAGTTTGATCGTAATGAAAAGCGAATTGTTTTAAGCCACTCACGTATTTGGGAATTGGCGAAACAAGAAGAAAAAGATGCTGAATTCAAAGAGAAAAAAGCTGAAGCTGCTAAAACCAAAAAAGCGGTTAAGGAAGTACAAGGTAAAGTTGAAAAAACTACCCTTGGTGATCTTAGTATTCTTGCTGAACTTAAAAAGAAAATGGAAGACGGCGAATAAAAATCCCAACTACATCTTAAGTATATTAAAATCTCCTGCTAACCACAGGAGATTTTTTTTATTTAAACCTCTTAATTGGCTCCGTTTATTATATATTTTAATTGTTCTTCATCAAATTCGATTAACGACTTTAATATTATATCTGCAGCATTCCATCTAGGTTGGTGAATCACATCATTATGAGGTACAACTACACATTTCATTCTAGCCGATTTTGCGGCAATCATCCCATAAAATGAATCTTCAAAACAAAAACAATTCACAGGTTTTATATTCAACAAACTTGCACAATCAAGATATACTTGTGGATGAGGTTTTCCAAATGGAAGAAACTCAGCAGAACTGAACGCATCAAAATAGTTTGCAATATTTAATTTTTTTAAAACAATTTCAATCAATCTAGAAGGGGATGATGAAGCCAATCCAATTGCAAATTCTTTCTTTTTTAACATCTCTAATACTTGATGTACTCCCGGTAATTCTTCTCCTTTTTTTTGGATTTTATCTACAACTACTTCATTAATTGCATGGATAGTTTCTTCTGATTTTGTTAAATCAATTTGATATTGCTCAAACCAATAGGCTACAAATTCTTTAGTCCTTAATCCTACCGAATCTGCATATAAACTAGGGGTAAGTTTAATCCCTAAAGGACTAAAACATTCTACTGCAGCCTCATACCAAAGTGGCTCTGAATCTATAATTAGTCCATCCATGTCAAAAATTACTGCTTTCATATGGTGCAAAATTAGGGATTAGTAGTTAGTTGTTAGTAGTTAGTTGTTAGATGATTTTTAATTGGTATTAATTACTTATGGTTTAACTTAGTTTGTACAATTTCTATAATTTTTGTACATTTAAATTTGTTGATTTAGAACCTTGATGTTTGAATAATGATTATTAACATGGATTGTTCTATATTGCAACTATTTTTATTCAATAACGATGCATGCTAAACTGGGTTAAAAGATTGCGAGGATTTCAACCTCTTAAAAAAATACTTTACGCTGTGGTTGGATTTATTACATATTCAGGACTAACTGTTGTTAATAAAATTCAAATTAGCGGAATGGAGCATTTAAAGAAGTTGCCTAAAACAAACGTTCTTTTTGTCTCTAATCACCAAACATATTTCGCAGACGTTATTACATTTATTCATATTTTTTGTGCACACAAATGGAGAAAAATTAATAAGCTAGGGCTTCCTTATTATTTACTAAACCCTTTTACAAATGTTCATTATATTGCTGCTGAAGAAACAATGAATAGCAGTTTTATTAGTAAAATTCTTGCGAAGGCTGGAGCAATTACTATCAAACGTACATGGCGTGAAGGTGGAAAAGAAATTAAAAGAGAGATTGACACCTCTGATACACAAAAAATAGATGAAACATTATCCAAAAGTTGGGTAATTACTTTTCCTCAAGGCACAACTAAACCTTTTGCACCCGGTAGAAAAGGAACAGCTTATATTATTAAGAAAAACAATCCTATTGTTGTGCCGATTGTAATTAAAGGTTTTTGGAACGCCTTTGGTAAAAAAGGGTTAAGACTAAAAGAAAAGGGATGCATGCTTTCTGTTTGCTTTAAAGAACCTATTCATTTTGATATCAATGAAACTGTTGATGCAATTATGGAAAAAATAATGGATGCCATCGAGCAAAGTGCTTCTTATATGATGAATATTAGCAATCCTGATATGAATGCATCGAAAATATAGATTTCATCATATTTATAACTGTATAATCCTAATAACATTTCAACAGACTTATTGAAAAAAATAAGTCTGTTGAGTATATATTTATTTGCCAAACAATGCTTTAAGTTCTAGTGCATCATCTGGCTTCATTTTGCCTCCTAATATCAATCTCAATTGTCTTCTCCTTAAAGCTCCTTCAAATAAGCTGATTTCATCTGTTGTTTCTGCAATAATTGTAGGTACTTTTCGCGGTTTACGGTTTGGATCTAATGAAACAAATGTATAATATGCCTCGTTGCTCTTATACTTATATTGTAAGGTATGGTCTTCTCCCCAAACATTAATGTGAACTTCCATAGAAGTATTAAACGCTCTTGTCACCTTTGCTTCAATATGCACAACATTCCCCAATTTAATTGGTGATTCGAAAGATATATTGTCTACAGAAGCAGTTACAACCAAAGAATTACAATGTTTACCCGCAGATAGAGCTGCCGCAATATCCATCCAATACATCAATCTTCCTCCCATCAAATTGCCAAATAGATTGGTATCATTGGGCAATACCAATTCTGTCATTATTATTAAACTTTCCGATGCACATTTACTTTCCATATTCATAATAAATTTTTTAAACTACTATTTTTTCACATTTTTCAAGAAATGTTTCGTCTATGTCGGCATCAATTCCCGCCCCATCTGAAACTTCTAGATGATAATTGTTGTAATTCGCTCCTCCTATTACAGGATCTTCATATTGTCCTAGTAAACAAGTATCAAGATCATAAAACTGAATATTGGGATGTGTCATAGCAAAATGAACTTTTGCTGTTAATCCTAACCTACTTTCTGTCATTCCTCCTAACATACAAGGAATTCCTCTTTCACCTGCCGCATCTGCAATTTTTTGAGCCTCTAAAATGCCGCCTGATTTTGCCAACTTTATATTGATGTAATCTATCGCATCTGCCTCTATCAATCGTATCGCATCATAATGATTAAACACACTCTCATCTGCCATTATTTTTACAGCTGATTGTTTGCGTACTTCTGGCAATTGATGGTCAAAATGATGGTGAATGGGTTGCTCACAAAACTCAATAGAGTAGGGGGCTATTGCATTTAATGTTCTTATCGCTGTTTCCATATCCCAACCTTGGTTGGCATCTACCCTCAATTGAATAGAATAACCTACTGCCTCTCTAATTAACTTTATTCTCCTTACATCTTCCTCTCCGTTTTTCCCCAACTTAACTTTAATGATAGTTACCCCATTGGCAACAAATTGTCTTGCTTTCTCCGCCATCTTTTCTGGTGTATCAATGCCAATAGTGAGGTCTGTATGTATATCTTTTTTGATACCTCCAAGAAAAGCATATAAAGGTAAACCCGACGCTTTTGCAGATATATCATTCAATGCAATATCCCAAGCACTCTTTATAGTAGAATTAAAGGCTATGTATTGATCTAATAATTTTAAAATCCCAATAATATCTAGTGGATTTAGTCCTTTTGTAATACGGGCAAAATCTTTGGCAATTTCAAAACATGTATTCTGTGTTTCTCCTACCAACATAGGAAACGCAGAACATTCTCCCATACCAATAATGCCTTCATCCGTATGAATGCGTATAAAGATATTTTGTGTAGCACTACAAACCTCCGTTGCTATCACAAAGGGTTCCATCGGAATAGTAAGCTTGAAAATTTCTGTATGTGTGATTTTCATAAATTCTTTATAGCAACGCTAAGTTACTGCCTTTCTTATGCTCTGATGATTTTTTTATGTCTCAAAAAATCTGTTGTTAGTGGTTCTCCCTCTTTTAAATTTCGAAAACCAACTACATCACATACAAATACATCATGATCACCTCCTGAAATTCTATTTATTGCTTCTAATTCAATAATAGCTAATGCCTCCTGTAAATAAAAATATCCATTATAAACATCAATCAATCCTCTCTTTTGTAACCTTGATATTTTATCTACTTTATGTCCAGTTTGTTGTCCAAGTAGTCTTACTAATGGGTATTGTTCTTCCGACAACAATTGCAATAAAAACTTTGGATTTTCATTTATAAGTTCTAAAGTTTTTGTGCCATGGTAAACTGCAACCATATATCGCTTGGGTTCCATGCTCACTGCTGAAACATAAGTGCAAATATGCATATTGTGTTTTTCTCCGTGGTTTGAACTAATGCTATAAACGGGTAAACTAATTCTATTCCACGGTTTACGCATAAATGATGTTTTGTAAAATCAACAGAATTTCTTTCATCATTTATAGAACAAATCAATCTTAACAATGTTTATTAAAAAAAATCTTCATGGAAAAGTTGACAAATAAAAATGTTTTAATAGCAGGTGCTACTGGTGGTGTAGGAAGAAATACCGCTAAATTACTAGCTCAAAGTGGTGCAAGGGTGTTTTTGGCTGGAAGAAATGCAGATAAATTGGCAGAATTAGCAGAAGAATTATCTATCCCTGCTGAACGTTGCTTTAGCATTGATCTAACTGATGAAAATAGCATCAATGAAATGGCAAATGCTATTCATGCACAAGTGCCTCAATTAGATATTTTATTGAATGCCGCAGGAATTGGTATTATAAAACCCCTCGAACAATTGAGTTTAGAAGAGTTTCAATTGTCTTTATCTACAAATTTAGTTGGAAGTTTTCTTTTGGTGCAAAAGTTTTTGCCTGCAATGAAAACAACTGGAAAGGGGTTAATTATTAATATTCCAGGTATTTTAGGTAAAATACCAATGGCTGGTGCCGCAGCTTATTGTGCTTCAAAATACGGTTTGGTTGGTATGATGCAAAGTATTAGAGAAGAATTGAAAAGAACTGAAATACGAATTACAAATATTTTTTTAGGTGGAGTGGATTCCCCATTCTGGGATACCATAAATTTGCGTGTACAAAGAGAAAAAATGATTCAAGCAGAAGAAGCTGCAAGAGCAATTTGGTTTCTTTGTCAACAACCCGCCTCCGGTGTGGTTTCTGAAATGGTGTTACAACCATTTAACCATCAAGCAATATAAATAACTATGCTTTCTTTCGACAATACGCAGATCGCCTTTGCCAATAAATCTGACGCAGATTTAGCACAATCTAATTTCCTTTTTTCTTGCATGAATATCCCTTGGTTGGTAAAATTTGGAACACAAATTACACCTTGGGCTATAAAAGTGGGTTTACCCGTAAAAGGATTAATTCGTGCTACAATTTTTAAACAGTTTGTAGGTGGCGAAACATTAACTGAAACCATTCCTCTTGTTCAAAATCTTTCAACTTATAATGTAAAAGTAATTCTCGACTATGGTGCCGAGGGTGGAGAAGATGGTGAACTGGCTTTTGATGCTTCTAAAGATGAATTTATAAAAGTTATTGACTTTGCTGCTACTCAAAATAATATCCCTTTTATAAGTATTAAAGTTACTGGTATTGCATCTTTTGAAATCCTTAAAAAGATTAATGGATTAATGGTTGGCAGTGAAAGTTTATTGTCGAGATATAATAATGCTATTGCAAATCTTAATCCTGATGAATTGGCATCTTGGCAAAAAGTTTGTGAAAGGGTAACTTCTATTTGTAAAAACGCTACTCAAAAACGAGTTGGTGTTTTAGTTGATGCGGAAGAATCTTGGATTCAAGAACCCGTTGATGCTTTAACCACGCTCATGATGAAAGAATTTAACCAAAATGAGCCAATTGTCTTCAATACCATTCAATTGTATAGACACGATAAGCTTAAATTCTTAAATGAATCTTTTGAATCTGCAAAAAACGAAAGCTACATTTTGGGTGTAAAATTGGTTAGAGGTGCCTATATGGAAAAAGAACGCAGCTGGGCAGATGATCATCAAATTCAATCTCCAATACAACCCAATAAGGCAGCCACTGATAAAGATTACAATGAAGCTGTTGTTTTATGTATTAAAAACCTTTCTTCAGTTGCAGTTATCATCGCCACTCATAATGAAGAAAGCAATTTAATGGCAACAAAACAATTGTTGTCGGAATCTATTCCATTAAATCACCCCCATATTCATTTTTCTCAACTGTATGGAATGAGCGATAATATCACTTTTAATCTAGCAAAAATAGGATGTAACGTAAGTAAATACTTGCCTTTTGGTCCAATTAAAGATGTAATTCCATATCTGATGCGTCGAGCTCAGGAAAATTCTTCAGTAGCTGGACAGACCAACAGAGAACTTTCTTTAATCAGAAAGGAAAAAAGCCGCAGAAAACTAAGTCATTAACAAGTAACGCCTAATTCTGCTAATATTGCCCCAGCAGCACTCCAAACACAATAGTTTACTCCTGAAGGCTCTAATGTTTGTCCGTGTAAACATTCATTAAATACATCATTGTTTTTTGCATTGGCTTCATGAATGTATTGCGTCAGAAGTGCTGCTGTTTCTAATTCTCCGTGTTGTTTTAATGCCGCAGCCATCCATCCATTCCAAACAGGCCATAATCCTCCATTATGGAATTGATGCGGGAAATTCCTGAAATTGTAAGCATAATTGTTTTTCAACTCTTCCATCTCCCAATCTTTATTTTCAATACTTGGATAAAATGATGGAAGTATTTGTTCTTGGGAATTTACCCATTGCTTAATATAATCTAAAGTAATTTTATTTTCTGTTGCAGACCCTACATTTAGTAAAAGAGCAAATGCATTGGCTTGTAAATCAAATTGAGGGTAAATTCTTGCTGGATTGAATCCCAATAACCAATAATCATTTGGAACATCTATCATTTGGTGCTTAAGATTGGGCGAATAAAGCGATGAGCTTTCAGGGTTTCTTCTGTAATTAATTGGAATCAAGCTTCTTATTTCATCTGCTTTTGCTTGATAAGGTGCATGAAAATAAAGTTTTGATGCCATTTCTAAAGCCCATAAACGCAACAATTGATCATATAAAACATATCCGTGTTGAATATATTCATCTGCCCAATCACCACTTTGAGGCACATACATTAACCCTTTCCCATTATATTCCCAAATATCCATTACTTCAAAACATCTAATAACTTTTGATTTGTATTTTTCTAGGAGTTGATGATCACCTGTTTCTAAAGTATATTTACAAAGTCCAATTACCGCCCAACTGATATTATCCACTCTTCCAACATTTCCTCCATAACTGCTTTTGCCATTATCTGGTTGCACATTTGATGGCATAAAACCAATGGGATGTTGGTGATCAAAAATTGTAACAATCGTATTTTTGCTACATTCGATAAGTTCAGCTTCTCCTGTTCGCATTGCTGCAATGCTGTGAATAACTGCATCTCTTGTCCAAACTCTTCTATAATTGGTGATGTCTTCAACACTCGCCACAAACCCGAACGGGGTAATTGCTTTTCTTAGCAATTCAATGCTTTTCTGATACGCTACAATGTTTTGCATAAATTAATTGAAAATCCAAACCTAATAATTAGATTTGATATCTACAAAACTTTCAACGAATGTCTATACCTAAACCTAAATTATCTTTTTGGCAAATTGTAAACATGAATTTCGGTTTCTTCGGAATTCAATACAGCTTTGGACTGCAGCAAAGCAATATGAGCCCTATTTATAGCTATCTCGGTGCTGATGAGGGTTCTTTACCTTATTTATGGCTTGCTGGTCCAATGACGGGTTTATTGGTGCAACCAATTATCGGTGCGATGAGTGATAAAACCACTTCAAGGTTTGGTAGAAGAACACCATATTTCTTGATAGGAGCAATTATTTGTAGTTTAAGTTTGTTTGTAATGCCTTTTAGTTCAACCCTTTGGATGGCAGCTTCTATTTTATGGATTCTTGATGCAGCCAATAATATAACTATGGAGCCTTATCGAGCATTTGTTAGTGATAAATTATTGCCTGAACAGCATTCTCTTGGTTTTCTAACACAAAGTGCTTTCACCGGTCTTGGTCAAACTTTATCTTATCTAACCCCCTCAATTCTCGTTGCATTTGGAATGAGTAGAGATTTATCCAATCAAAACAATATCCCCTACATTACCATTACCGCCTTTGTAATTGGTGCATTTATTTCAATCATTTCTATTTTATGGACGCTTAAAACTACAAAGGAACACCCATTAAGTGAAGCTGAAATCAAAGCAATGAAAGAAACACCTAAAGGATTTGCTCATCTTTTTAATGATATTGTTATTGCATTTAAAGAAATGCCCAATACAATGAAGCAACTCGCAATTATGAAATTGTTTCAATGGTATGGAATGTTTTGTTATTGGCAATATATCGCACTTTCTATTTCAAAAACATTTTTCAACACCACAGAAAGCTCAACACCAGATTTTCATGAAGCAGGATTAATTGTTGGTCAAATTGGTGGATTCTACAACTTTATATCTTTCCTTTCTGCTTTTGTTTTGGTTCGCTTTGCAAATAGATTTGGTCCCAAAATTGTTCACGCTATTTGCTTAACACTTGCAGGAGTTGGAATGATATGTATTCCAATGATACACGATAAAATGGTTTTATTTATTCCTATGATAGGTATTGGATTGGCATGGGCAAGTATAATGGGTAATCCTTATATCATTTTGGCCGATAGTATTCCACCTCATCGTACTGGAGTTTATATGGGCATTTTTAATATGTTCATCGTAATTCCAATGATGATTCAGATTTTCACTTTGCCTTTGTATTACCATACTTTATTAAATAGTGACCCAACAAACGTAATTAAATTGGCAGGTGTTTTACTTATTTGTGCTGCTATTGCAGTTATGTTTGTTAAAATGCAAAAAGCTAAGTTTGAAGAAATAAAATCATAAACTTTCGGTTTGCTTTTATGCCAAGAAGATGTAAATCCTCATTATTTATAAAGAAAGACCTTAAAGTTGTCAAATATTAATTGAACATTTATTTAATAAACATGTGTCCGAAGGAGAAGAATAGCTGAAACTCATTAGTTTTTGGTGTTTTTTGGCGGTAGTTCGTGTTATTTTGCCGATTATTCATGTTTTATAGGCGGATGATCGTTTGTTTTACACGGTTGCCGGTATTTCTTTGGCGGTGATTCGTGTTATTTTGCCGATTATTTATGTTTTTTTGGTGGATGATCGTTTTTTTTAGACGATTGCTGGTATTTTTTTGGCGGTAATTCGTGCTATTTTGCCGATTATTTATGTTTTATAAGCGGACGATCGTTTGTTTTATACGATTGACGGTATTTTTTGGCGGTAGTTCGTGCTATTTTGACGATTGTTTAAGTATTGTAGGCGGATGATCGATTGTTTTATGCGGTTGCCGGTATTTTTTGGGCGGTGGTTTGTGCTATTTTGACGAAATTTTATGTTTTTAGTGCGGATTAACCATTGATTTTAAGTCTCTAAATTATTTTCTTGCAAGTAAATTTATTATTTTAAGTGAGACTATGCATTGGATTTAACTATTACTGCATCATTTTTAGAACTACTGCATAAATTCAACAACTAGGATTTTTTTCTTAAACCTATAATTAATTTTAAATTCCCAAAGTTGTCAACGGTTTTATCAATGCTATATCAGCAACCGTTTTATTGTCTAATAATTTTAAGGTTGCATCTCTCACCAAAATCATGGTATCGTGCAAACCACATCTTTTTTCATCACAATTCTGACAACGTTCATAGAAATAAAGTGAAACACATGGCAACATTGCAATAGGTCCTTGTAAAATTCTAATAATTTTTGAAATCGGGATGGAAGATGGTGGTACAGATAAGAAATAACCTCCATTTTTGCCCTTTTTACTTTCTAAGATGCCTTCTTTTTTAAGCTGTAAAAGAATATTTTCCAGAAATTTTAAAGGAATCTGTTTTTTTTCAGCAATAACAGCAATAAGAACAGGTTCATAGTTTCTCTGTTCTGCAAGAAACATCAGTGCCTGAAGGGCATATTGTGTTTTTTTGTTAAGCATAATCAGGGTAAACTTGATTTATTCTATTACTATGTCAAAAGCCCAGAACATCTTTCATGGTGAATATGCCTTTCTTATTTAAGAGGAATTCAGCAGCCAACACAGCACCTGTTGCAAAACCATTCCTATTATGAGCCGTATGTATTATTTCAATGTCATCAATAGCTGAACTATAACAAATCTTATGCGTTCCTGGTGCTGGATCTATTCTTTCACTAATTATAGTCAATTTGCTTTTATCTGTTGTTGATACATTTTCCCAAGTTTCTTTTCTGTTTACTAAAGCTAATATTTGTTCTGCTAAAGTTATCGCAGTTCCACTTGGTGCATCTTTTTTCTCTGTATGATGGATTTCTGTGATTGAAACATCATAATCAGGCAAATTTGACATCAATCCAGCCAAAAGTTTATTTACCTCAAAAAACACATTTACACCAACACTAAAATTACTTGCATAAAGTAATGTCCCTTGCTGCTTATTGCAAAATGCTACAGCTTCATCATATTGTGAAAGCCATCCGGTAGAACCACAAACAATTGGAATATTAGCTTCCAAGCTTTTCATTACATTATTAAATGCACTATGTGGACCAGTAAATTCAATAGCAACATCACATTTTTGAAGGTTTTCTACAGTCAACATTTCTGCATTAGAAATGTCAATCTTTAGATTTACACTATGTCCACGGGAAACAGCTATAGATTCAATGATTTTACCCATCTTGCCATAACCTATTAATGCAATATTCATACTTTGAAATTCGAAGATTAATTAATTAAAATTGAAGGCTTTGGCTTTTCGTCTCTAAAACTTAGTACTAAACTAATTCCACTGCTCGAACCCGTTGGTGCTATCCATGGTTTAATTCTTAAACTCAGGTCATCGTTTATGTTAAATCCTTTAAGATGCGCATCTACTGCAGCATCTGCAACTTGTAAACCCCAAACCACTAAAAGTCCAAGCACCGAGAAGTCTACCCCTTGTCGAAAAGAATTTCTATATAATCTTAATGAACCCGATGACAAAGGAATTAAACGTTGGTCTAAACCGTCTGTTGGTAATTTTATTTTGGCTGTATCGTTATAAAACTTAATGGCATAAGCCTCTCTGGTTTTATTATACCATTCTAAATTATATGTAAACGTCACAACTGGAAAAGCTACTGCTCCGTAAACTAAAGGTAGTTTCCAGTATTTCTTATTGTAAATCTGGCCTAATCCTGGAAAAATAGCTGATCTGAGTGCAGCAGCTCTAGCAACTGATGGTTTCTTTTTCACCGTATCAATTGCTTTTACAGTTTTTATTAACTTAGGCTTAATGGTGTCTTTAATTGTTTGACCATTTGCAATAGAGCAAAGGATTACCATTAGCATTAATGAAATGCTTTTTTTTAAATTAATTGTTTTGATATTTACTTTAATGTATGGTAACATTCATTTTGTCTAAAAGAGCATTAAGTTCTTCGATAGAATAATATTCCATCATGATTTGCCCATAACCTTTCTTGTTGTGTTGCAATTTAACCCGGGTGTTAAAATGGCTGGCCAAATTGTCTTCAATTTTTTTGAAAGCTGGTGGAGCCTCGGCTTTTATTTCCTTTTTAGGAGAATTGTCGCCTTGCTTGTATAAAGTTTTTACTAAACTTTCTGTTTGACGAACAGATAAACCTTCATCAATAATTTTATGGAATACAAACAATTGTTTGTCAATGGAATCTACATTAATTAAAGCTCTTGCATGTCCCATACTTATACTGCCGTTTCTTACTGCAACAACGATGCCAGGAGGTAGTTTTAACAATCTAATGTAATTGGTAACTGTGGATCTCTCTTTACCCATTCTTTCCGCTACTTGTTCTTGGGTAAGATCACATTCTTCCATCAATCGTTTATAACTTAATCCAATTTCAATTGCATTTAAATCTTCTCTTTGTAAGTTCTCCAATAATGCCAATTCAAGCAATTCTTGGTCGTTAACTTGTCTTACATATACTGGAACTTCTGTTAATCCAGCAATTTTTGAAGCTCTAAACCTTCTTTCACCAGCAACCAATCTATATCTATTGGCTGTAATTCTAGAAACGGTTAAAGGTTGAATGATTCCATGAATTTTTATAGAATCTGCAAGTTCTTGTAATGCTTTTTCGTCAAAATCTTGTCGAGGTTGCTTTGGATTTAGTTCAATATGTGCCAAAGGAATCTGAGCAGCTGATGTAGTTTGTTCTACAATTTCTTCTTTGAGTGAACCAGTTGTGTTTTTTAGTTCAATATCAATGTTTTGCAACAATGATCTTATTCCTTTGCCTAAGGCTTCTTTTTTATTCGTTGAATTACTCATTGTCAACAGTTAGCATTCTTTCTTCCTTGCTAATTTTTGTTTTATTGTTTTTTTGCAAAATTTCTCTGGTTAAATGAAGATAGTTGATAGAACCTTTACTTTCAGCATCATATAAAATGATCGGTTTACCAACACTAGGGGCTTCACTTAATTTACTGTTTCTATGGATGATGGTATCAAAGATGACATTTTCAAAGTGTGTTCTAACTTCATTTACCACTTGGTTACATAATCTAAGCCTAGCATCAAACATGGTTAATAATATTCCTTCAATAACCAAATTTGTATTCAGTCTGCTTTGTATAATTTTAACTGTATTCAATAACTTACCCAAACCTTCTAGAGCAAAAAATTCAGTTTGAACAGGAACTATAACGCTATCAGCAGCAACCAATGCGTTTACAGTAATCAATCCCAATGAAGGTGAACAATCTATTATAATGAAGTCGTATTCATCTTTTATAGCATTTAATAGATTTCTAAGTACAGATTCTCTTTGTTGATAAGTTATCATTTCGATTTCAGCACCAACCAAATCAATATGAGAGGGTAATAAGAATAAGTGTGGAATCTCTGTTGAAAGTATCACATCTTTTACTTCTGCATTACCAACCATACAATTGTACAAACTTGTTTGTATGTTTTGAAGATCAAAACCTACACCAGTAGTGCTATTTGCCTGTGGATCGGCGTCTACCAATAATGTTTTATATTCCAAAACTGCAAAACTTGCTGCTAAATTGATAGCAGTTGTTGTTTTTCCTACGCCCCCTTTCTGGTTGGCTATGCTTATAATCCTTGCCATCTGGTAGTATAATTGATTCTTTATTGTTGAACTTCTTAGATTAAGTTAGGTTCAATATTTTTTAATTATAAACAAAATTAATTATTCTATCTCAAACAAACAGAACAATATATACACACTTTATATTCAATATTTTGATTGTTTGTTTATTTTAATTGGAAGATATTTGTGCATTAAAAATTGATTTATTGCACAGTGTATTTTCTCCATTTGTCGAGGACTTGTTGCATATCATTTGGGATTGGACTATTGAAAAATACTTTTTCACCAGTACCCGGATGTGTAAATCCTAAAGTTTGAGCATGTAATGCTTGTCTAGGACAAATTTCAAAACAATTATCCACAAATTGCTTGTATTTGGTGAAAACTGTTCCTTTTAATATTTTATCACCCCCATAAGTTTCGTCATTAAATAAAGGATGTCCTTTGTGTTGCATGTGAACTCTAATTTGGTGTGTTCTTCCTGTTTCAAGTCTACATTCCACAAGGGTTACATATCTAAATCTTTCTAAAACAGTATAATGTGTAATCGCTTCTTTCCCATAATCGCCATCTCCATATACATCCATTATCTTTCTAAATCTTTGATGTCTTCCTACATGGCCAGTAATTGTACCTTCATCGTTTTCTAGATTGCCCCAAACAAGTGCTACATATTTTCTGTTTACAGTATGTTCAAAAAATTGATGAGATAAATCTTTTGATACTTTTTCTGTTTTTGCCAAAACCAATAATCCACTAGTGTTTTTATCAATTCGATGTACCATTCCAAACCTTGGTAAGAGCTTTTCATCAATATCGGGATGTTGATTTTTTAAATGCCAAGCAATTCCATTGAGTAAAGTGCCTTGGTAATTCCCACATCCAGGATGCACAACCATTCCAGGGTTTTTATTGATAATTATGATTGAATCATCTTCATGAACAATCGACAAAGGCATTTGCTCAGGTTTTACGTCAAAGGTTTCAGGCGATTTTTCAGAAAGTACAAGCAGTAAGTCTCCTGGTTTAACTTTATAATTTGGTTTAATGGATTGGTTGTTCACCAAAACCTGACCTTTTTCTATTGCCTGGTGTAATTTGTTTCTAGATGCTTTTTCTAATCGCTGTTGCAAAAACTTATCAATCCTTAATGGTTCCTGTCCTTTATCAACTGTTAATGATAATCTTTCAAATAATGATTCTGTATCATCGCCAATTTCAGATAATTCATCAAAATCTTCCAATGCTTCGTCGTTTATCATGTTGCAAAATTAATGTTTTGATGCTAATTAGTAAGGATGGTATTTTAGGATTAATTTTACAATATGAATATTGAATTCAGAGACTTGGGAACCATAGAATATGGAAAAGCTTGGGATTTACAAGAAAATCTGCTTCGTGATAATTTGGCTATTAAATCAGATTACAGAACCAATTTTCCTGATACGTTGCCAATGTATATCCCAACGCTTCAATATTTATTGTTTTGTGAGCATCCTCCGGTTTATACATTGGGTAAATCTGGCAATATAAATAACGTTTTATTAACACCTGAAGTGCTTGAGGAAAAGGGGATTGCTTTTTTTAATACCAATAGGGGAGGCGATATTACCTTTCATGGTCCTGGACAACTTGTTGGTTATCCAATGTTAGATCTAGAAAAACATTATACAGATATAGGTAAATACCTTAGAAATTTAGAGCAGGTGATAATTGATGTGCTTGCAAATTTTGACATTATTGCAAATCGTAGTAAAGGTGAAACCGGTGTATGGTTAGATCCAGAAAATCCATTGCTTGCAAGGAAAATTTGTGCCATAGGTGTACGTTGTAGTAGATGGATAACGATGCATGGTTTTGCATTTAACATCAACACAGAGTTGAGTTATTTTGGAGGGATTGTACCCTGTGGAATTCAAGACAAACAAGTTACTTCTCTTCAAAAGGAATTGGGTTTTCCAGTTGATATGGTAATGATTAAAGAATTGGTGAAATCTTCATGGAGCAAGGTTTTTGAAACCGAGTTTACCTAGAAGTTCTTAAAATCTTAAGGTGTAAAGAATTATTTAGGCAAATAGAATTTCTGTTTTGTTATGAATTTATCTTTTTCATACAATTCAAAGTAGAACCACCCAGATTGCAAAAAATTAGTTTTATCTAAAACAAATTGATTTTCCTTTACGTTGTTCAAAACAAATATTTTATTGCCATCATCTTTATAAAACACAAAATTTAGAAGTTTATCTTTTATTAAAGGTTGAACAATTTCTAGCTGCCCTTGTGGGTTAATAAAAGTATAAATATGAGGGTAATTCAACTCTTGTTTATTAATCACCAATAATTTAGTTGGAGATAAAATTTTATTTAACCGAGCAAATTTTGTAATTCTAGTATCATTTAAGGATAAAGTATTGTTTGAGTTTTTAATGTTTTCTGATACAACTATTATTGAAGAATCAGAACTTGATTTCAATGAAACATCAATTTTCTCCTTATTTAGGGTGGGCTGATTTTGAGGTAAGAGCTTATTTGGTTGTATAATTTGATCATTTTGAACTGACACTTTTATTGATTTGGGTTCAATTACAAATACAGGCTTTTGAGAATTGGTAAATTGGTAATTTCCACCTTCTTCTAAAATGTAAAGTCGATAATTCTGATTTAGATTGGATGATTTTGTGTCAATAAATTCAAAAAAATTCAATTTAGGCTGTTCAATAGAAGCAATTGTTTTAAATCCAGTTAAAGAATCCGATGAACGTTGGATATTGACTTGAATAATTCTTGAATTTTTATTTATCCAGCTAATATTTATTTTATCATTGCGAAGAGCCACATTAAAATGAGGCAAATTATCTTGTGCCTTAATTTGATTAAAAATCAGAGAGGATAAAAAAAAGGCTATAAATAATTGGAAAAATGAATGTTTGCTTGACAATGGTTTAGATTTACGCTGGTTGCAAAGATAAGGGGTTGATCTATTAAAAGTTTAATGTTCCTTTTTTTAAGGAATTATTACCTTGAAGTCCTCCGCTGTGAATGCTTAAAATTTTGCTGCCTTCTTTAAAATAACCAACTTTCATCATTTCTTCAATGGCATATACCATTTTTGCAGTATATGTAAAGTCAGTAGGAACCCCATAATCTTGATAAAAAAGATTCATATAATCAATTAAATCCCGATTTATTTTTGCATAGCCACCCCAATGGAAATCTTGAACGATAGTATAATTTTTCTTTTCAGGGAAATTTAATAAAAGTTGGTCTACTTCTAATATAAGTTCAGGGTGTTTTAACACTGAAATGCCTATACATTTTTGAGAAGGCTGTGAAGCATTTACCAATCCTGCAAGCATTGTGCCAGTTCCACATGCACAAATTATATGTGTATATTTAGTAAAATCAGTGCAATATAAAATCTCTGATGCACCTTTTACGCCTAATAATCCAGAGCCTCCTTGAGGAATTGAATAAATATCATCATTGATAAAAAGGTTTTGATCATTTGAGAATTCTGAACGAGAAATAAATTGAAACGACATGCCGTATTCTTTTGCTTGCAATAGAGTTTGGCTCCATACTTTTGGTTCTTCCCCTCTTATAATTCCTATAGATTCTAATCCGCAGTGATTTGCAAGAAATGCAGTAGCAACAATATGATTAGACCAAGCACCTCCAAATGTTTGAACAATTTTATATTGTTTTGTGATTGCATCTAATAGATAGTGTTTTAGTTTAAACAATTTATTCCCAGAGCATATAGGATGAATTAAATCTGTACGAAGTATGTCCCATTCTATATTATTTTTTATAATCTGTTGGTTTTTTATAGGTTGTGTTAAAATATTATCTTTCCCCATACGTTCTAATTCCAACAAAAGTTCTATTGATAGTTGCATAATAAATTGCGTAATATTATAGAAAAGAATTAAAAAATAATTGAATGAAACCAACTCTTTTAATTTTAGCTGCCGGAATGGCTTCTCGTTATGGATCAATGAAACAAATTGAGTCTTTTGGACCATCAGGCGAAACAATCATGGATTATTCCATTTACGATGCTATTGAAGCAGGTTTTGGCAAGGTAGTTTTTATTATCCGTAAAGAATTTGCCGAAAATTTTAAAGCAATATTTGAACCTCGTCTTAAAGGAAAAATAGAGGTTGATTATGTTTTCCAAGACTTAAATTCTTACATTGGATCACATTCCGTGCCAGCAGAAAGATCAAAGCCATGGGGAACTGCACACGCAGTTTTATGTTCTAAAGAAGTTGTAAATGAGCCTTTTGCAGTAATCAATGCAGATGATTTTTACGGACGGGATGCTTTTGATAAAGCTTATACATTTCTTACAAGTGAATGTAATGATAATGTATGGTCTATAATTGGCTATGAATTATTGCGAACATTGTCAGATCATGGTACCGTTAACCGCGGCGTTTGTCAAGTAGACAATCAAGGAAATCTTGCATCAATTGTTGAAAGATTGAATATTAGTAAAAAGGGAGAGGCAATTGTGTGTGAAGATGGGCAAGAACCACACGAAATTTCAATGGATTCAAAGGTTTCAATGAATTTCTGGTGCTTTAATCCTGCAGTATTTGAGTATTCACAACAATTATTTATTGATTTCTTAAATAAACATATTGAAACTCCGAAGTCTGAATTCTTCATTCCTATTGTAGCTGACGAATTTATTCAATCAGGAACAGGAGTAATTAAAGTTATACCAACATCTGCTGATTGGTTTGGTGTTACATACAAAGAAGACGCTCCAGCAGTTAAGGCTTCAATTGATGAGTTGATTGCATCTGGAAAATATCCATCAGGTCTTTGGAATTAAATATCATTCATACATCTAATTAAAAAAGGCTTTCAATTGTTTGAAAGCCTTTTTTAATTGGATGTGTGAATGAATTGATTATTTTTTCAAGACTACTTTAACCATATAAACGCAATTCTGTATTTTACTAACTTGAGAAACGCGGTTCAAATTGCGAACATTTGATACAGTGGATAATCTTATAGATTCATTTGAATCTAAACTTTTCAACGAATCAATTGCATTAAATATGTATTTTGATTTGGTTGCAAAAACAACACCTTCTGCGGTGGTTTGTCTTGCGTTGAGAATACCAATTACTTCACAATTGCTGTTTAAAACAGGCCCACCACTGTTTCCTGGGTTTGCTGGAATTGTAATTTGACTAGACATTGTGTCTCCTAGTAATCCAGTTACAGAAGAAAGATAACCTTCACCATAAACAATTTCATCTTTAGGAAAACCAAGCGTAAATACTGGTTCTGCAATTGCAACAACTTTTTTCTTGTTAAAGCTATAAGGAATTGAACTTAAAGGTTTGAAATCTTCGTCTGTTATTTTAAGGATTGCTAAATCGTGTTTTGTATCAGTAAGAAGAATTTCAGCCATTAAATCTTCTCCTTTTGAATTCTGAACAAAAATTCTTTCTGCATTATTTACAACGTGAGCACTTGTAACCAAATAACCTTTGGTATCAATTAAGAAACTAGAACCTCCAAAAGAAACATTAATACCAGGTTCAATTTTTTGACGAACGCTTTTTAATTGTAAATCTTGTTTGTTTGTTTTAACCTCTAGTTTGCTTACTTTTCTTCTTAGTTCTTCAATTTCTGCCAAAGGTGTTTTGGGTGAAAAAGCAATTGTAAGTCCACTAATCAACAATGCAGTTATACCCGCTATTGATGCAGCAACAGCAATTGTTCTGCGATATTTCCCCCAGAATTTGATTATTTTGGCGTGATCTTGTGTTTTTATATCAGAAATTTCACCATTTTCTTTCATTGTATGGTGAATGTCATAAAGGTTTGCTTTGAATCGTTTTAAATCGGCATATTTATCCAATTGTGTTGTAAAAAATTGATGTTCAACTACAAATTGGTCTACTGTAGTGTTATTTGATCTCATCTCTTCAAAAGAATTTTTTTCTTCTGCAGATAATTCACCTTTTAAATATTGCTCAGTAATTTCTAACAATTGCTTTTGGTCCATTAGTTTGCATTTTTATATTGAGCGAAAAAGAGTTTTTTCAATCTCATGAGGCATTTATACTTCTGGTTTTTTGCGTTATCAGCATTTGTATATCCAAAAAAACTAGCAATGTCCTGCATGTTTTTGTGATGAACGTAAAATGCTTCCAACAAACTTTTACAGGGCTCTCCAATTTTCCCCATAGCAAGTTTCATAACACCATACTGTTTGTCTAATTTCTCATGAACTTCTAGATCTTCTTCGATAGGTACAATTTCTTCCTTATTATCTACTAAAACCTCAAATCTTTTGTTGTATTGGAGTTTTTTAAGCCACAATCTTCTACAAACAGAATATAAGTAAGTTTTAATTTGACAATTCAAACGAAAAGTATCTGATTTGGCATTTTGATATAATACAATCAAAGCTTCTTGAAAAATATCTCTAGCATCATCCTCTGTGCCATTGTTGTTAACAACAAGTTGCTGGATGATGCTGTAATTATCTTTATAAATTTGTTCTATGGACTCTTTATCATTTAAGGAGAGCCCCTTCAATAATTCTGCTTCTTTAATATAATTAATCACAATGCTTTTATTAATACAAAATATAACGTAATGGTAACCCAAAAAAATTAATAAAAATAATTTTTAAAAATGTAGGTTACCTTTTTGCACAAAGCGATATTAAGTGTAAATACTTTAACAAACTCAAAATTTTCAAAATGAAAAAGGTAATCGCAATCTTCGCTATCGTAGCTTTCGCATCTTGTGGTGGTTCAACTGAAACTGCTGCTGTTGACACAACTGCTGCAACTGTAGACACAACTGCAACTGTTGACACAACTAAAGCTGATACAACTGTAGTAGCTGACACAACTGTGAAAGCTGATACTGCTGCTAAGAAGTAATTAAGTTTTTTTTTATATGGCAAGCAATCGTTGAGGTCGTTCCGTTTCTACGGAAGGGCCTTTTTTTTATTATAAAATTTTAATATTTACAATTCTTTAGCTTTTCAATTTTTTATGAAATTCTTCGTCCCATCTATTTCACTTATCTTTGCGAAATGATAACATTCGAATCACTCGGTCTTGAAGAGGGGATATTAGAATCTATTAAAGAATTGGGCTTTGTTACACCTACACCCATACAGGAAAAAGCGATTCCTGTTTTACTACAGGGGACTAAAGATTTTGTGGGATTAGCACAGACCGGCACTGGAAAAACTGCTGCATTTGGCATTCCAGCCCTTCAACTTATTAATAAGGACGATAAATTTCCTCAGGCTTTAATTGTTTGCCCAACCAGAGAGTTGTGTTTACAAATTACTAACGATTTACTGAAATACAAAACCAAATATCTTCCGGTTTCTGTTACTGCAGTTTATGGTGGCGCATCTATCGTTACTCAAATTAGAGATTTAAAAAGAGGCACTCAAATAGTGGTGGCAACACCCGGCAGGTTGATTGACCTTATTGAACGCAAAGCAATTAATCTTGAAAAAATTCATTACATCATCTTAGATGAAGCTGATGAAATGCTAAACATGGGTTTTAGAGAAGATATTGAGTTTATTCTTCAAAATACTCCTTCTCGTGAAAGTACATGGTTGTTTAGTGCTACTATGCCTCATGAAGTTAAGCAGGTTAGTAAAAAATACATGAAAGATCCTTTTGAATTAACTATTGGAAGAGTTAATTCGGGTAATGTAAATATTGATCACCAATATTATATTACCAACGCTGTAAACCGTTTTGAAACTTTAAAGCGCATTATCGATTTCAATCCAGGGATGTATGGTATTGTATTTACTCGCACTAAATTGGATGCTCAGGAAATCACTGAGTCTCTAATTAGAGAAGGTTATGATATTGAAGCATTACATGGTGACCTTACCCAGCAACAACGCGATAAAGTAATGGGAAGGTTCCGTGAAAAAAGTTTGCAATTGCTTATTGCTACAGACGTTGCAGCACGTGGTATAGATGTTCAAGGCATTACACATGTAATCAATTTTGAACTTCCGGACGATCCTGAAGTATATACACACAGAAGTGGAAGAACTGGAAGAGCCGGTAATCTTGGCGTTTGTTTGTCTTTGGTAACCAATCGTGAAACACATCGTATCAAGCAAATTGAGCGAATGAGCAACAATCGTTTTAACAGATTGGATATTCCTGGTGGAAAAGATGTTTGTCGAAAGCAATTTTTCCATTTTATTGAAAAATTGTTGAAAGCAGACATCAGTCATGGTGAATATGAAACATATTTGCCTTTGTTGAAGGAGAAATTTGCCCTTGTAGATAAAGAAGAAATCATGCAGCGTGTTGCGGCATTAGAGTTTGACCGTTTCTTACAATATTATGAAAACGCTGCAGATCTCAATATGCGTCAAGATACAAGACGTGAAAGGATTAGTCCTGATCGCTCTTCCAACTCAGGAGGAGATAGAGATAGAAGACCAGAAAGATCAAGTGGTGGTGGTCAATATAAAAGACTTTTCGTTAATCTTGGCACAAAAGATGGATTCTACAAAGCGAGTTTCCTTCAGTTCATTCTTGATATGAGTGATTTGAAAAAAGAAGTGTTGGGTAAAATCGACATGAAAGATATGAACAGTTGGATTGAGATTGAAGCACCAGCAGCTAATACAATGATTAAGGCTTTGGATGGTAAAAAATTCAAAGGAAGAGCAATCCGAATGAACGATGCTGAAACAGGAGGGGGAAGGAGAAGAGAATAATTGATTGAATTATTTATAATCAAGTTGAAAATTTTAAAATAAATTAGGAAAAATTGTTATTTATTTTCAACAAATCCTATATTTGTTTAGATGAAACAAAGCATATTATACCGTTACTTTTATTTTAACTATTATTTTAGTAATAGAGCGGGATTGCTTTTGTTGACCAACCAATAAGAAATAAAATCAACATAAGAAATCCCGCTGAAAAGCGGGATTTTTTGTTTTTAAAAATAGGGAAGTTCCCGGAGAGAAAGACGATGAAGCAAAAAGTTGAAATTGAGCAACGAAAAAGAGTAAGTATTCAGGGTTATGAAGGTTCATTTCACCAAGTAGCAGCTAGGATTTTTTTTGGAGAAGATGTTGAAGTTATACCCTGTGCAACATTTAGAGAGGTTGTAAGAATAGCTAGTTCTCTAAAGGAATCTATGGGAGGTGTAATGGCCATAGAAAATTCAATTGCAGGTAGCATTTTACCCAATTATACACTTTTGCAAAACGCGAATCTAAAAGTAACTGGAGAAGTATATTTACAAATTGAACAAAATCTATTGGTAAATCCAGGTGTAAAATTAGAAGATATTAGGGAAGTACATTCGCACCCAATGGCAATTTTACAGTGTATGGATTATTTGGATAAATACAACTGGAAATTGGTTGAAACTGAAGATACAGCACTTTCTGCAAAATTGCTTCATCAATACAGAAGCAAGCATACAGCAGCAATTGCAAGTAAATTAGCTGCAAGTTTGTTTCATTTGGATACGATTGCCCCCAATATCCATACAATGGCAAATAATTATACCAGATTTTTAATTTTACAAAGACCAGATGATGTTGTGGCAAATCAAAATGCCAACAAAGCTTCAATAAATTTTCACACTGATCATTCTAGAGGAAGTTTGGCAAAGGTGTTATCCGCCATTGCTGATGAATTTGTAAATTTATCAAAATTGCAAAGTTTTCCAATTCCTGGATCAGATTTCAAGTATAATTTTCATGCAGATATGGAATTTGATAATTTAGATCAATTCAATAGAGTAATTAATAAAATAGAATCCCTCACAGAAGGCCTAAATGTTTATGGCGTTTATCGTAATGGGTTAATTAAATCTAATGAGCATGTTATCAATTAAGACGTCAGAAAGATTAAACGGAATAGGGGAGTATTATTTTTCTTCAAAACTAAGGGAGATTGATGCCCTTAACAATGTAGGTCATGCAGTAATCAATTTAGGCATTGGAAGTCCAGATTTGCCTCCACATCCAGAGGTTATCAATGTGTTGAGAGAAGAAAGTTTGAAGACAAACGTACATGCATATCAGAATTATAAAGGATCGCCAATATTGCGGAAAGCAATGAGCGAATGGTATAAAAACTGGTATAGCGTTGATTTAGATCCTGAAACTGAAATATTGCCAATGATGGGTAGTAAAGAGGGGATTATGCACATTTGCATGACTTATTTAAATGAAGGAGATGAAGTATTGCTCCCGAATCCGGGTTACCCTACTTATCGGAGTGCTGTTAAATTAGCGGGTGGAACTTGCAAAGATTATATGTTAGAGGAAATCAATAATTGGATGCCAGATTTCGAAGCATTAGAAAAGCAAGATTTGGCAAAGGTTAAATTGATGTGGGTAAATTATCCGCATATGCCTACAGGCACATTGCCAACCATTGAGTTATTTGAACAATTGGTAGCTTTTGGCAAAAAACACAATATTTTAATTTGTCATGACAATCCCTATAGTTTTATATTAAATGATAGTCCGATGAGCTTGCTTCAAGTAAAAGGAGCGAAGGATGTTGTGATCGAATTGAATTCATTAAGTAAGGCTCAAAACATGGCGGGATGGAGAGTAGGAATGCTTTGTGGTGCAAAAGAAAGGATTAACGAGGTGTTAGGATTTAAGAGCAATATGGATAGCGGCATGTTTTTACCTGTTCAATTTGCAGCAGCAAAAGCAATGCAATTGGGGAAAGATTGGTATGAAAAGTTAAATGTAATATACCGTGAAAGAAGAATTGAGGTATTTGAATTATTGGATTTGCTTCAATGTAAATACGATAAAAGTCAATCAGGAATGTTTGTATGGGCTTCTATTCCAAAGGAATATAGTGATGGTTTTGCTTTAAGTGATGAAATATTGTCATTAACAAAGGTTTTTATAACACCCGGAGGTATATTTGGGACCGCAGGAAACAATTATGTTCGTATAAGTCTTTGTGCAAATATTGAGAAATTTAAGTCTGCCAAAGCAAGAATTCTTGATACCAAAAAAGCTAGAGAAATATAAAAGTGAAAATGATGGAAGTCCAATGTGTAACAATTATTGGTGTTGGTTTAATAGGAGGTTCGTTGGCAATGCGATTGAAGGAAAAAGGTATTGCACAGAGAATTATTGGTGTTGATAACAATCCCAATCATCTTAAAACTGCTTTAGAATTGGGTTTGGTTGATGATGTTATGGCATTAGATGAAGCGATCCCTTTATCAGATGTAATTATATTTGCAATTCCAGTTGATGCAACGATGTCAGTTTTACCAATGGTATTAGATAAAGTTGACCAACAAATTGTAATAGATTTAGGCTCTACAAAAGGTGCGATGGTGAATTTAATAAAAAATCATCCTTCAAGAAAAAGGTTTGTAGCAGCACATCCGATGTGGGGAACTGAATATAGTGGACCAGAAGCAGCGGTAAAAGGAGCATTTGAATTCAAAACGGTAATTGTTTGCAATGCTGAGGAATCTGACTCAAGGGCTTTGGATTGGGCTAAAGAGATGTTTAGTACAATTGGAATGAATATTATGGAAATGAGTGCGGAAGCACATGATATACATGCAGCTTATATTAGTCATATTGCACATATTACTTCATTTGCATTGGCAAATACAGTATTGGAGAAAGAGCATGAAGATCAAGCGATTTTTGCATTAGCAAGTGCTGGTTTTGAAAGTACTGTTCGATTGGCAAAAAGTAATCCACAAATGTGGGTACCTATTTTGAAACAAAACAAAGAGAATATCTTAGATGTGCTCAATGAACATATAACCCAACTGCGGAAGTTTAAGAGTTGTTTAGAGAAAGAAAATTGGGATTATTTAAAGCAGTTAATGGAGCAGGCAAATAAGATAAAGAGAATTATAAAATAGAGAAATAATTATATCGAAAAGTAAAACAACAAATAAAATCGTCCTCACACATCAAACCATTATAATATGAACAATTCAACTTTGCTGCAAGAAAAATGGAACAAAAGGCCTTTAATTATTTCTGGACCATGCAGTGCAGAAACTGAAACACAAGTTATTGAAACAGCTCAACGTTTGGCAGCTACTGGGAAAGTAGATGTATTACGTGCTGGTATATGGAAGCCAAGAACCCGTCCGGGAAGTTTTGAAGGTATTGGAACCAAGGGATTGCCATGGTTGCAACAAGCGAAAAAGATAACTGGTTTGCCATTAACTGTAGAGGTTGCAACTGCTAAACAAGTGGAAGATGCACTACATTTTGGAGTGGATATCCTTTGGATTGGAGCAAGAACAACTGTTAATCCATTCAGTGTTCAAGAAGTTGCAGACGCACTTAGAGGGGTAGATGTACCAGTGTTGATAAAAAATCCTATCAATGCAGATCTTGAATTGTGGATTGGAGCTGTTGAGCGAATAGAAAAAGCAGGAATTAAGCAAACGGGTCTGATACATAGAGGTTTTTCTTCTTATGGGAATACCGAATACAGAAATGCACCAATGTGGCATCTTGCAATTGAAATGAAAAGAAGAAATCCAAATATGTTGTTGATTAATGATCCATCGCATATTTCTGGAAGAAGAGATATTTTAGGAGATGTTTCTCAAAAGGCTATAGATTTAGGTTTTGATGGATTGATGATTGAAACACATATCGACCCAGACAATGCATGGAGTGATGCTAAACAACAAATTACTCCTGAACAATTGGCAACTTTATTAGATGGAATAAAATGGAGAAGTGAAGAAATTACATCTGAAAGTTTCCATATTGCCTTAGATAAATTCAGAGAGCAAATCAATCAGGTTGACGATGAGTTGTTGTTATTGCTTGGTCAAAGGATGAAAATTGCCGCACAAATTGGAAGTTACAAGAAAAACAATAATGTAACCATTTTACAAACCAATCGATGGAACGAAATTTTAGAAAGAGCATTTGTAAAAGGTGAAAAATTATCGTTAAGCCGTGAATTTATTACAAAATATTTAGATGCAGTTCATATGGAATCAATTAATCTTCAGAATAAGATTATGAACGATTAATATGGAAGATTCTAAAATCTATCTTTTTGTGCATTTAATTATAGAAGTTGCAGGAAGAACACCTTTATTGAAGAAATCTTTCCGGCAACTTTTGTTTGCATGGTCTAAAAAAACACTGGCAGAAAATGATATTCAAGTTGTTCGAATGAACGGAGGGGAAGATCATATTCATATAGTAATAGAAATGTTGCCTACTCAACAGTTGATGCAAATAACCAGACAAATAAAAGACAGAACCTCAGAATTTGTAAATGCTTCAAAGATGATTTCATCGGATTTTTCTTGGCAAGAAACCTATACAGCATTTACTGTAAGTCCGGGAAATTTGCAACAAACCATTGATTATATTGACCGTCAGGAAGAATATCATCATACAAAAACTTTAGAACAAGAGTTGGCTTTATTCAACAAAACAATTATAAATTGGCATGAAACCCTTTAATTTTAAATTTTCTACTACAAGTGTTGATTATTATTTTGACGTTTCTTTTAGTCAATTGAATACGTTGGTAGATAAGAAAAAAACAATTGTTTTAACGGATAGAAATGTATTTGAGGCCCATCAGGAAAAATTTATTGGTTGGGAGTTGATTGTGATTGAGCCAGGGGAAGAGCATAAAATTCAATCAACTGTTGATGAAGTTATAAGGTTAATGATAGAAATGGAGGCAGATCGATCTACAACCCTTGTTGGTGTTGGAGGCGGAGTGATTACAGACCTCGCAGGTTATATTGCATCAGTTTTTATGAGGGGGATTTCTTTTGGTTTTGTTCCTACCACTTTGTTGGGAATGGTTGATGCTTCTGTTGGCGGGAAAAATGGAATTGATGTAGGTGTTTATAAAAATATGGTGGGCGTGATCCGTCAACCAAAATTTTTGTTTTATGATTATAGTTTTTTAGCCACTTTACCAGAATTGGTTTGGTCGGATGGATTTGCTGAAATCATTAAACATGCTTGCATTAAAGACGCTGTTGCATTTAAGCAATTGGAAAAAGAAGATATAGATTCAATTAGAAATCAATCTAATGTTTTAGGAGCGTTGGTTCAAAGAAATGTTTTGTTGAAAACCAAGGTTGTACAAAATGATGAATTTGAGAAAGGTGAAAGAAAATTGCTCAATTTTGGACATACCTTAGGACATGCAATTGAAACACAATATGCGTTAACTCATGGGCAGGCTGTAGCCATTGGAATGAGCTATGCTTTGAAGTTATCAGAGCAAATTACCGGATTTCAGGAT
>CAMBYC010000005.1 GCA_945871875.1 Sphingobacterium thalpophilum | reverse complement strand
AATAGGTTTACAGTAAAATGTAAACAAAATGGTGTAATCCGAAGGGAATCATGGATTCAACACGTGTAATAATTATATTTTCACCACTCTAATTTTTGAGTATTCTTGTAAGAAAGAATGTTTATTGACACCAACGAAGCACAAATTTTAACTACAAAATATTTCAAAGATTTTAAGCTATGATAAATTTCAAAAAAATGGACGATAAAGATTTTGTTTTTATCAACAAAAACTTGAGCGAAAAAGACGACAAAGAATTTAGTAACTTTCCGCTAAGCCTGTTCAAACCAATGCAACCATTGAAATCTGTTTCCCTATAGTTAAGGGTTTTGTTTCACGAACCAGTATCTGTTGAGCTAATAAAAATCAATGATATCTTCATTTTTGTTTTAAATCTTTATTCAAAATAGTTATCGATATAGAGTATTATCCATTAAAACATGGATAGAAACGTCTTAAAATAGCTGACTTTAAATACTATTATACTTTTTGGCACTTTAAGTTAAAATTTGTTGAATATCTCATAATATTTTAATTTTTTCTTAAAAAAGGAAAATCAATCTATATTTTTACATTTTATGAAAAGAATTTTTACCATTATCACAATATTGATTTCCTTGTCTATGGTAGGGATTATAGTGTTGCAAGTGTCTTGGATTAAAAACGCATTACTCATTAAAGAAGAACAACTGTATAATAATGTTACAGTTTCGGTTGCAAAAATTACTGAAGAATTGGAGGAAGAAAAAAGCAAGTTTCCATCTGCAATTTCTCCTAAAATGATGACCAACTGGCCGAAAGATCGATTGTTTAATTTATTTAGAGCTCCAACAATAGCACAGCGTTATTCAACAATTAGCATTCAAGAAAAGATTCGCAAAGGATTTGAAAAATTTGGGATACGCAATACTCATTTTGAGTTTGCTGTTGTTAATGCAAACAGTGATTTTGGCTATGAAATGCAATCTGCAAGATTTGAGCAGGGATATGATCAAGCACTTAATGATTCAGTAAACAATTGGATTTTTTATTATCCTATCAATGCATACTCAGGAAGCGAAACTGAAAATATATCTCCAAATGAAACACTAATTCTTGTGATAACCAATTTTAGAAGTTACATATATCATTCATTAAGTTGGATGGTTTTTGGTGCCATTCTTTTCACAATTATTATCCTTGCTGCATTTTATCTAACCGTTAATACCTTACTTCGACAAAAAAAATTAAGCGAAATAAAGTCTGATTTCATCAACAACATGACGCATGAGTTAAAAACGCCTCTTGCAACCATTTCTTTAGCCATTGATGCAATAAAAAATCCAAAGGTTTTTTCAAATCATGAAAAGCTCGATTATTTTAGTACTGTTATAAAGGATGAGAATAAGCGAATGAACAAGCAAGTGGAGCGCATCTTGCAAGAAGCTATGCTCGATCGGCAAGAAGTTAAGCTTGAATTAAAAACTTTGCATGTTAATGATATTCTTCAGGCGGTATCTGATAGTTTTGCCTTGCAATTGCAAGAAAAACAAGCATCTATGAAATTAGATCTTGAAGCAAAAAATGATGCTATAAATGGTGATGAAATCCATTTCAATAATTTATTAAGAAACGTTTTAGAGAACGCAATCAAATATTCAAAAGAGGAGGTGCCCTTACATTTGGAAATCGCTACAAAGAATGTAGGGAAAAGCATTGTTATTCGAATTGTTGACAATGGTATCGGAATGAACAAGGAAACAAGTTCTAGGATATTTGAAAAGTTTTACCGTGCTCATACTGGAAATGTGCACAATGTTAAAGGTTTCGGTTTGGGGCTTAGTTATGTAAAATCTATGACAGAAGCCCATCGTGGGAAAATTAAAGTGGAAAGCGTACTAGGCAAAGGAAGTGTATTTATTATTGAGTTCCCATTATCAAATGTGTAATACATTTTTCAATTTTGATTAGAAAAACCTTTTAATCTCTGTATTTAATCAAACATCCATCCCCATAGCTTAAAAACCTGAAATTGTGGTCAAGTGCATATTGGTAAATCATTTTCCAGTTATCACCACAAAGTGCAGCTATTATTAGCAATAATGTAGATTGTGGCTGGTGAAAGTTTGTTATCAAACCTTTAATCATCTTGAATTTATAGCCAGGTGTAACCAGTAATTGTGTTTTTGCAACAAGACATTGCAATTGGTTTTTCTTCATCCAAATCAATAAATGGTTTAATGCATCATTTGCAGAATAGTTAAAAGATTCTAATTTCTCATATATTTCCCATTGATTGATATGTAAATTTTCTGGGGAGATAGTAGGGTCTATTGCAATTTTTACGCCCATCCAATAAAGCGATTCAAGGCTCCTCAATGCTGTTGTGCCCACTGTATAAACACCATCCAATTTTGCAAGTTTTTGAATAATATCAATATTAACTTCAATCAATTCTGCATGCATGCTATGATCTGCTAAGGTTTCAGCAGTAACAGGTTTAAAGGTGCCGGCACCTACATGAAGCGTCAGTTGCAGTTGACGAATGTTTTGTTGTTCAAGATCTTCTAGTAATGCTGGGGTAAAATGCAATCCAGCGGTTGGAGCAGCCACGGAACCTGCATTTTTAGCATATACCGTTTGATAACGGAATGTATCTAAAGCTTCAGCTTGACGTTTGATATAAGGAGGCAAAGGAATATTTCCAAATTGGTGAAGGATTTCTGCAAAAGACAAAGATGACGGCTGCCAGTTAAATGATATAATAAAATTGGTAGATTTTTTGTCGATAATTGTTGCAGTAAGTATAAATTGGATATTGTTAATGGAGATTGTTTTTTCTAGAATTGTGCCATGTTTCCATTTGCCGGCACCACCAACCATACAATTCCAAATTGAGGATTCGTTTTGAGCTAAAGCAGTTTCATAGTTGGAAATAATTTCTGTAGGTTCTAGAAGAAATATTTCTATTGTTGCACCAGAGGGTTTTTGGAATAGAAGTCGGGCTTCAATTACTTTTGTGTTGTTAAAAACCAAAGTGCATTCGGGAGGCAAATAAGTTCCCAAATTTCTGTAAATATCTTCTTTAAGGGTATCATTTTCAACTATCAACAACTTTGAATCATCACGATTAGCTAAAGGGAATACCGCTATTTTCTCGTTTGGGAGTAGGTAGTTGAAGTCTTTAATTTTTATTGCGTTGGGTTTCATATTGAGCTTAGAACTATTAGAATCTGAGAATTATTTTGAAAATGATAAAAGTCATAAAACAAGTTATCCACTTTTTTGCCTGGTTTATCCACAAAAATGGTGTTTTTTATGTGTATAACGGCAATATTACTCTCTTTTTTTAGTGTGGAAAAATTAAGTGAATCACAATATGAATAAAAAGTGGGAAAAAGTGTTATTTTGTGGTAATTTCCATGCGGTTTTGGGATAAAATGAAACAATGATAGGATTTCTCGGTGAATTTGAGGCAACTATGGACGCTAAAGGCAGGTTTCTGCTTCCGGCTGGGCTAAAAAAGCAGCTCCCGGAAACGGAGGGGGGTAGTTTTGTCATAAACCGAGGTTTTGAAAAATGTTTAACCATGTATCCTAAAAGCAGCTGGGAACCAATTTTTGAAAACATCAGTAAGTTGAACGATTTTGAGCCTAAAGTAAGAGCATTTAGAAGATTCTTTTTGAATGGTGCAATTGAGATGGAGTTAGATACTGCGGGTAGATTACTGGTTCCTAAAAATTTGATGGATCATGCCGAATTAACAAAAGATATCGTTTTGGTATCTGCTGTAAATAAGATAGAAATATGGGACAAAGAGCAATACCAATCACTTTTCACATCATTTTCTAATGAAGCATTTAGTGAATTGGCTGCACAAGTGATGAGTGGGACAGTATAAATATAAAACAATGAATAATCAAACAGAATATCATATTCCAGTGCTGTTGGCAGAAGCCACAGAAGCCCTAAGGGTTAAACCTGATGGTATTTATGTGGATTGTACTTTTGGCGGTGGCGGACATAGTAAGGCTATACTTTCTCAGCTAGGTCCCAAAGGAAAATTGTTTGTATTTGATCAAGATGAAACTGCAAAAATCAATTTGCCTACAGATAAACGAGTTGAATTTGTTGGTCATAATTTCAGGCATATTGGAAGGATGATGCGGTTTTATAATGTAAAAGGAATTGATGGTATTTTGGCTGATCTTGGCGTTAGTAGCCATCAATTTGATGAAGGCAGTAGAGGATTCTCAATACGATTTGATGCGGCATTGGATATGAGAATGGATAAAAGGCAACCACAAACTGCTGCAACAGTTCTTCAAGAAAGTAGTGAAGAAACTTTGCATAAGATTTTTGAACGCTATGGAGAAGTAACCAATTCTAAAACATTGGCAAAAACCATTGTGAATTATCGCCAATCTACACCTTTGACTACAACCCAACAGTTTAAAAATGCGGTACATCATATTGTCAAAGGAAATCCTCACCGCTATTTTGCTCAAGTATTTCAAGCTTTACGTATTGCAGTAAACGATGAGTTTGGTGCATTAGAAGAGTTGTTGACTCAATTGCCAGGATTGTTGAACAAAGAAGGAAGGGTTGCGATCATTACTTTCCATAGTTTGGAAGATAGAATGGTGAAAAACTTTTTTAAATCTGGAACTTTCTCAGAAGCTGAAACAGACGAAGTGTTTGGAACAAAACCAGAAAGTCCATTTCATATCATAACAAAAAAACCAATTGCACCTACAAACGAAGAACAAAGAAGAAATCCAAGATCAAGATCAGCAAAATTGAGAATCGCAGAAAAAATACAATAGAATAAAAATGGAAAAAGAAAACATCGAAACAAAACCAGACTGGCGAAAAAAAATTATGGGATCTACATGGATTTCTAATAATGTTCCATTTTGCCTTTATGTTTCATTTTTAGCGGTTGTTTACATTTTCAAAGGACATTATACAGAAACTACGATAAAAAATATAAATAAAATAAATCTCGAACTTAAAGATTTACAATATGAATACAAAACGATAAGCAGTGATTTGATGTTCCAAAATAAACACAGCGAAGTAGTAAAGAAAGTAGCTTCAATGGGTTTGAAAGAATTTCCTTATCCGCCGATGAGATTGAAAAAAACTGAAAATAGTACTAACAACTAACAACTAATCTAACTTGGAAGTAAAAAAAGACATATTATGGAGGGTTTACCTAGTCTACATCGGCATAGTTTTGCTGGGTGGATTCATATTGTCTAAAGCTGCCTACATCCAATTTGTTGAAGGAAAATATTGGAAAGAATTAAGTGATAGCCAGCATTTACAATATCGAGATTTAGAAGCGGAGCGTGGAAGTTTATTGTGTGAGGATGGAAGTTTGCTAAGCAGTTCCATTCCCTACTTTGATGTACATATTGATTTCAGAACGGATGGATTGAGAGATAAAAACGGCAAGAGATTTTTTGAAAATATAGACTCACTTTCAATGCAATTGTCTGAAATGTTTAGTGAGGCTTCAATGGGGACCAATAAAAAAGCATCCTATATATTATCTGATAAGTTTAAAGATAACGATCCTGCTGTGTACAAGTCTGTTTTGATTAAAGCATATCGTGCAAAAGAAAAATTCTTTTTATTGGCAAAAAACATCAATTTCCAGCAATATCAAGTAATGCGTAAGTTTCCACTATTTAGAATGGGTAGAAACAAAAGTGGTGTTCGATTTGATGCAATTGAAAAAAGGCTTACACCATTTGGACTATTGGCTAACCGAACCATCGGATTATCAAGAGAATATGTAGATTCTAATGGAGATACGGTTACAAAAAATGTAGGTTTAGAAAAAACTTACGATGCATTTTTGAGCGGACAAAATGGTAAGCAATTGGTTAGACGCATTGCCGGCGGTTCTTTTATTCCTGTGGAAGATGCAGAAACAGAGCCCGAAAACGGAGCAGATGTTGTTACTACTTTAGATGTAAACATTCAAGATATTACTGAAAATGCACTGTTAAAAGTACTAAAAGAGAACGATTGCACATTTGGAACAGCTATAGTAATGGAAGTAAAAACCGGCAAGATTAAAGCAATAGCAAATCTTGGGAAACAGAAAAATGACAGTTCATATTTTGAAGATTACAATTATGCAATGTCGAAATATGAACCAGGTTCAACATTCAAACTGGTTACCATGCTATCGTTATTAGAAGACGGATTAATCAATGCAAATGATAAAATAGGCATTGAGGGTGGCAAATGGGAATATGGAGGAAGAACAGTTTATGATGCAGAAGTCCATTTAGAAAATGAAGTTACCATTAAACAAGCATTTGAATTGAGTTCAAATGTTGCAATGGCAAAGTTGATGGTAAGAAATTATACAAATGCCCCATATAAGTTTTTAAATCGTTTACATCAATTAAAATTTGACACAGCCTCAGGAATTGATTTGATAGGAGAGGCAAGGTCAAATTTTGCAAAACCTAAAACCAATCAATGGAGCCAAACAGCACTTCCATGGATGGGTTTTGGTTACAATATTGAATTTACACCTATTTACACCTTAATGCTTTACAATGCAATTGCAAACAAAGGGAAAATGATGAAGCCATATTTGGTTACTGAAATCAAGAAAAATGGATTAGTAATAAAGTCTTTTGAACCTTCTGTAAGGGTAGAAAAAGTTTGTAGTGATGCAACACTTTCTATATTACAGGAATGTTTGGAAGGTGTGGTTACATCAGGAACAGCAAAATCTATTCGTTCACCTTATTTTTCAATAGCTGGAAAAACAGGAACATCAATTGTTGCAAATAATTCTCATGGTTACAACAACAACCTTCACCAGTCTTCATTTGTAGGTTATTTTCCTGCTGACAATCCAATTTATACTTGTATTGTAGTTGTAAGGAATAAAGAATTTGCAACAAAATATTTTGGAGCCCAAATTGCTGGTCCAGTTTTCAAAGAAATTGCAGAAAAACTTGTGGCAAGAAACATCAATTCCCAGCCATTCTATGTTGCCGAAAAAGTTAAAGACAGTACAATGTTTTATTTTAAAGGTTGGCAAGCAGATTTTTCAAATATTTTCAGCACACTAAAATTCAATTTGAAAGATAGCAATGCCAACAATAAGTGGGGCAATTATCAAGCTAGTGGAAATGATGTAATGAAAACCAATTTAGAAGTTTCAAAAAATAGTATGCCTGATGTGAAGGGAATGGGCTTAAAAGATGCCATTTATTTATTAGAAAATCTTTCGCTAAAAGTGATTGTTCAAGGATTAGGAAAGGTTAAAAATCAATCGCTTTTGGCTGGAACAACATTTAAAAAAGGACAAACCGTTTATCTAACATTAAATTGATGCAACAACTACAAAACATATTAAACAATATTTCTACGCAGCTTACAATAGGTAATCTGAATGTAGCTGTTACAGATGTTGCAACAGATTCTCGAAAGGTAATAAAGGGAGCTTGTTTCATTGCTGTAAAAGGAGTTTCTACCGATGGGCATCAATTTATAGATACTGCTATTCAAAATGGTGCATCATCAATTGTATGTGAAATATTGCCAGAATTTTTGATAGACAACATCACATATATAAAAACTGGCAATTCAGCAAAGGCTGCCGGTATTATTGCACACCAATTTGCCGGGTCTCCCACAGAAAAGTTCAAATTGGTTGGGATAACAGGAACAAACGGGAAAACTACAGTAGCCACACTCTTGTATCAATTATTTACCGGATTGGGCTACACTTGCGGATTGGTTTCAACAGTTAAATATAAAATTGGAAACATCGATTTACACAGTTCACATACAACTCCTGATGCCATTCAATTGAATAAATTATTGGCAGAAATGGCAGATTCTGGTTGTACCCATGTGTTTATGGAATGTAGTAGTCACGCAATTCATCAACACAGAATTTCAGGACTTCAATTTTCAGGTGCTGTTTTTACAAATATTACACATGATCATTTGGATTATCATCAAACTTTTGAAGAATATATCCGTGTAAAAAAGTTGTTTTTTGATCAACTTCCTAATTCTGCTTTCGCATTATCTAATAAAGATGATAAAAACGGAACAGTAATGCTTCAAAATACAAAGGCTACAATATATTATTATAGCCTAAAATCTTTTACCAGTTTTAAAGGTAAAATTTTAGAAAACGGCCTCACTGGTTTACATCTGTTGATCAACGATCAAGAAGTTAACTTTAGAATGATTGGTGAATTCAATGCGTATAACTTACTTGCCGTTTTTGGAACAGCTATGTGTTTGGGAGAAGAAAAATCAGAAATATTAAGAGTGATGAGCGCACTTACTGGTGCTGAAGGTAGATTTGATTACTTGGTATCTGCTAAAGATAATATTTTGGCAATTACAGACTATGCCCATACTCCTGACGCATTAGAAAATGTGTTGGCTACAATCAAAAACCTTAGGAAGGGAATGGAGCAAATCATTACCGTTGTGGGTTGTGGTGGTGATAGAGATAAGACAAAACGTCATCCTATGGCATTGACTGCTTGTTTACATAGTGATAAAGTCATTTTTACTTCAGACAATCCAAGAAGTGAGGAACCACTTACAATTTTAAATGATATGGTTGATGGATTACCAGCTGCTTACAGTAGGAAATACATCACTAACCCCGATAGAAAAGAGGCGATTAAAACTGCGGTGCAGCTTGCAAGTAAAGATGATATTATTTTGGTGGCAGGAAAAGGCCATGAAACATATCAAGAAATCAAAGGGATAAAATATCCTTTTGATGACAAAAAAGTACTAGAGGAATTATTGTCAATAAGGTAAACGTTATAAATATGTTGTATTATTTTTTTGATTGGTTAGCAAAGACAGGCATTAGGGTTCCAGGTGGAGGGTTGTTTCAATTCTTGACATTCAGGATGATGATGGCAATTTTGTTTTCGTTGCTAATCACGATGGTATTTGGCAAACGGGTGATTAATTTGCTTAAAAAATTGCAAATTGGAGAAAGTGTAAGAGAACTCGGTTTGGCTGGAGAACAACAAAAGAAAGGTACGCCCACCATGGGAGGTATAATCATTTTGTTAGGAATATTGATTCCAACATTGCTATTTGCAGATTTGAATAAAGTTTATATAAGATTGATGTTGTTGTCAACTGTTTGGCTTGGAGCAGTAGGATTTTTAGATGATTATCTAAAGCTTCAAGCAAAAAAACGCATTCAACAGGGTGGTGTTGAATACAAAAAGACCAATAAAGATGGTTTATCGGGCTGGTTAAAGGTTATTGGTCAAATTGGATTAGGAATTGTAATTGGGTTGACATTATATTTTAGTCCAAATACCAAAACATGGCGAGAATATACTGGAAAACCAGCGACCATGAAAAATGTAAAAGCAATAGAAATAAATGGACAAAAGCGATATTTTGTAACTGCATCAGAGCCAATAACTACTATTCCTTTTGTAAAAAACCATGAATTCAATTATTCGAAATTATTGCCAGAATCACTTCGTGAATATACTTGGGTTTTGTATGTGTTGGTAGTTATTTTTATAGTTACTGCAGTTTCTAATGGGGCAAACATTACTGATGGATTAGATGGATTAGCCACGGGTGTATCAGCAATTATTGGAATGTGTTTAGCAATATTTGCTTATTCGAGTGGAAATATTTTATTAGCAGATTATCTTAATATAATGTACATCCCCAATTTGGGGGAATTGACCATTTTTATAGCAGCAATGATAGGGGCATGTATTGGATTTTTATGGTACAATAGTTTTCCTGCACAAGTTTTTATGGGTGATACAGGTAGTTTGGCACTCGGTGGAATAATTGCATCAATAGCAATTATGGTGCGTAAAGAATTGTTGATTCCAATTTTTTGTGGTGTGTTTTTGATTGAAAACTTAAGTGTAATCATACAGGTGAGTTATTTTAAATATACCAAAAAGCGATTTGGTGAGGGTAGGAGAGTTTTTTTAATGAGCCCAATTCATCACCATTTTCAAAAGATAGGATATCATGAGAGTAAGATTGTTTTGAGATTTTGGATTGTTAACATCTTGCTTGTCGTATTTGCAATCATGTCATTAAAAATTAGATAACTAAAAATAATTTCTGAAAAACCACAAATCAAATTGAAAACCATCCTAAAATTCCAAACTGTAGAAAAACCAATTTTTTAAAAACTATGAACAAAAGTTTAATCATACTAGGCGGAGGAGAAAGTGGTGTTGGGGCTGCCGTATTGGGTAAACTTAATGGCTATACCGTATTTCTTTCTGATGCAGGTGTTATAAAACCGAACTATAAAGCACTATTAGAAAAATACGGTATAGATTATGAGGAAGGAAACCATTCAGCGGAGAAAATACTTATAGCTGATGAGGTTATGAAAAGTCCGGGTATTCCTCATAAAAATGCAATGGTGCAACAAATTTTACAATCGGGTATTCCATTGGTAAGTGAAATGGAACTCGCATACCGCCACAAAGGAAATAGTAAAATAATCGGTATAACTGGAAGTAATGGCAAAACAACAACTACATCTCTTATTTACCATATTTTAAAGCAAAATGGTGAAGATTGTGCATTGGTTGGTAATATTGGCAATTCTATCGCTTTACAAATTGCATTAGATCCCAAAGCTATTTATGTTGCTGAAATAAGTAGTTATCAATTAGATGATATTGATACTTTTAGACCTGATATCGCTGTATTAACAAACATTACAGAAGATCATCTAGATAGATATGGCTATAAGTTTGAAAATTATATTAAAGCGAAGTTTAATATCATCAAGAACCAAGAAGAGATGGATTTTTTCATCTATTGTGAAGACGATCCTGTAACAATGGAATACCTAAGTAAATACCCAACTCAAGCAAAAAGATATTCTTTTTCTATAAAACATGAAGTGACGCAAGGAGCTTATATTAAAAACGATATTATGACTATGAAGACGAATGAAATGGATAGTATGAGCATCTACGACTTTGCTTTAAAAGGATTACACAATCAATACAATACTCTTGCGGCGGGTGTAACAACTTCTTTAACAGGAATTCGTAATGAAAAAATTAAAGCAGCAATTTCTAGTTTTGAAGGATTAGAACATAGAATGGAAATGGTTGCAGCTATTAGAGGCGTCCAGTTTATAAACGACAGTAAAGCTACAAATGTAAATAGCACTTGGTATGCATTGGAAAGTATGAAAACACATGTTGTATTGATTTTAGGAGGAGTTGATAAAGGAAATGATTATAGTTTGTTGAGTGAAATGGTAAAGGAAAAAGTGAAAGCAATTGTTTGTCTTGGTGTTGATAATGCTAAAATTCACATCGCTTTTAAGGATGATGTTGCAACAATTATAGATACTACTTCAATGGAAGAAGCCTTTTCAACAGCTTATCGATTATCTGCAAAGGGAGATGTTGTATTGTTGAGCCCAGCTTGTGCAAGTTTTGATTTGTTTAAAAGTTATGAAGACAGAGGGAAGCAGTTTAAATTGGTAGTTAATGAACTTTAAAATATTGCAAAATCATACTTAAATGTTCAAAAAAAATTAAATTAAAAGTTTTACTAAATGCTCACAAGTTTACAAAATAAAACAAAAGGTGATAAGTATATCTGGGTTATTGTAGTTATCCTTACTTTAGTGAGTATGCTTGTAGTATATAGTAGTACTGGAACTTTAGCCTATAAGCTATCAAAAAGCACAGAATTTTACTTGTTTAAGCAAATTCTTTTTGTAATTGCTGGAGTGGTGATAATCTATTTTACACATAGGGTAAATTACACTGTGTATTCTAGGATTTCTGTATTTATTTATTTGATTTCCATTCCATTATTGTTATATACTTTATTTTTTGGTGCCAATTTAAACGATGCCAATCGATTTATAAAATTGCCCATTATAAATTTGACTTTTCAAGCGTCAGATGTTGCAAAGTTGGGGCTGTTTATGTATCTCTCAAGACAATTGAGCAGAAAGCAAGAAATTATAAAGGATTTTAAAAATGGTTATTTGCCATTATTGGGATCTATTTTGATAATATGTGTTTTAATTATGCCAGCAAATTTATCTACAGCATTGTTAACAGGAGCAACGAGTTTGTTGTTGTTGTTTATTGGTAGAGCGAGTATGAAACATATTGGACTAACAATTTTAGCAGTTGCAATACCAATTTCAATTTTAATTGGAATAGCTGTAAATTATTATGATAAAGTAGAAAAAAAGCAAAAAGAATTGCCCCAAATATTTTCGGTTATGCGTGTAAAAACGTGGATAACAAGGGTACAAGGATTCATGTATGCAGATAAAGAAACCGAATCTTATCAAGTGCAACAATCTAAAGTAGCTATTGCAAAAGGCGGAGTGTTTGGTTTGGGACCAGGAAATAGTGAGCAGCGGAATTTCTTGCCTCATCCTTATTCGGATTATATTTATGCTATTATTATCGAAGAATACGGGTTGGCTGGTGGAGCTTTTATAGTGTTGATTTATCTGGCTTTTTTGTTTAGATGTATTAGGATTTTTAGAAATTGTCCTTATGCGTTTGGTGCATTTTTAGCATTGGGTTTAAGTTTTACATTGGTAATACAAGCTATGACAAACATGGCGGTGAATGTAAATCTGTTTCCAGTAACAGGAGTAACGCTTCCTTTGGTAAGTATGGGTGGGAGTTCATTTATTTTTACCTGTTTTGCCATTGGAATTATTTTAAGTGTAGCTAGAAATGTGGAGCAAGTTGAAAAGCAAGCTCCGATTTCAAAAAGTGATAATCAAACAATAAAGGAAGGATGATGAAGTAGTCGTATAATAATTTTGAAGTAGAAGGAAAAGCAAAAGGAAATTTGTAAAATGTAATCTAGATAGAATAAAGTATAAGATTAAAATTTAGAAAATTAAGAAGATGAAACCCAAAAAGATAATAGTAGCTGGTGGAGGAACAGGCGGACATATATTTCCTGCTGTTGCAATTGCTAATGCAATAAAGGCATTGCAGCCAGATACAATATTTCTATTTGTTGGAGCCAAAGGTAAAATGGAAATGGAGAAGGTGCCACAGGCAGGTTATGCAATTGAGGGATTGGATATTGCGGGTTTTAATAGAAGTTCATTGCTGAAGAATTTCTCTCTTCCCATCAAAATAATAAAAAGTTTTTTCCAGGTAAATTCAATTTTTAAATCTTTTAAGCCAGATGCAGTAATAGGAGTTGGTGGTTATTCTAGTTTCCCAGTATTAAAATTAGCCCAGCAAAAAGGAATTTCTTCTTTTATACATGAAAGCAATTCTTTTGCAGGGAAGTCTAACATGCTTTTGGGAAAGCTGGCAACACAAATTTTTGTAGCTACAGATGGTATGGAAAAGTTTTTTCCAAAAGATAAAATCATCATTTCAGGTAATCCAGTACGGCATAATATTGCTCAATCAAATATTTCACGTGAAGAAGGAATTCGTTTATTTGGATTAAATCCCAATAAAAAAACAGTTTTATCTATAGGAGGAAGTTTAGGAGCAAAAAGCATAAATGAAGCAATTCAAAAAGAATATGCAACCTTAATAGATAATGACATTCAAATTATTTGGCAAACTGGCAAACCCTTTGCTGAAAAAGCTAAAGTTATTGCAAATAAGGATACCAGAATTTGGACAAGTGATTTTATTCGGGAAATGGATTATGCGTATGCTGCTGCAGACCTTATAGTTTCAAGATCAGGTGCAATGTCAATTGCAGAAATTGAAACCGTTGGAAAGCCTTCAATATTAGTGCCTTATCCTTTTGCTGCTGAAAATCATCAAACGGTTAATGCTCAACAATTGGTTGATAAACACGCAGCTGTATTGATTCCTGATGAAAAAGCTATTGACGAGTTGATTCCTGAAATTGTTAGATTATTAAATGACCAAACTCAATTAGAATTGTTATCGAAAAATACTAAGTTATTGGCAAAGCAAGATGCAGATATATTAATAGCTAAAAAAATTATTGAAACGATTTCAAAATGATGGTAAAACTAGAAAATATAAAACATATTTATTTTATAGGTATCGGCGGTATCGGGATGAGTGCGATTGCCCGTTATTTTCATGCCCGTGGCATTAAAGTAAGCGGATATGATAAAGTTTCTACCCCATTAACCCAAACTTTGGAAGCATTGGGAATTGAAATTCATTATACAGATGATGTTAATTTGGCTCCAAAAGATGTACAAGCTGTTGTTTATACTCCCGCAATACCCGTTAATCATTCAGAACTTGCTTTTTATAAATCTCAAGGTTATTCAGTAGTAAAAAGAAGCGATGTTTTGCAAATCATAAGTGAGGGTAGCTTTAATATTTGTGTTGCAGGAACCCATGGTAAAACAACCATCAGTTCTATGATTGCCCATATTTTGAGAGATTCAGAATTTGGCTGTAATGCATTTCTCGGTGGAATCGCTGCAAATTATCAAACCAATTTTTGGAGCCATCCACGCAATGTTTGTGTTATTGAAGCTGATGAATACGATCGAAGTTTTTTAAAACTTTTTCCTAGCATCGCAGTAATTTCATCAATGGATCCAGATCACCTTGATATTTATGGTACGGCAGAAGAAATGGAGAAATCGTTTATAGAATTTACAGGTCAAATTGTTAAAGGTGGAACCTTGTTTTCAAGAAAAGGATTAAAACGGGAAGATGATTTAATCGCTAGTAATCATTTAACTTATCAACGCGACAATCAAAAGGCCGATATTTATACAGAAAATCTTCATATTGAAAATGGAGCGTATGTTTTTGATGTAGTAACGCCAAAAGAAAAAATTTCAGATTTTCATTTGCCAATGGGCGGTCTTCATAATGTTGAAAATAGCCTCGCAGCAATTGCCGTTGCCCTTGAATTGGATATTCCTGTTTCTAAAATTAAAACTGCCATTGCAAATTTCATGGGTGTTAAACGTAGATTTCAATACCTTGTTAGAAACGAATCTTTTGTTTATATAGACGATTATGCCCATCACCCTGAAGAATTGAAGGCCTTGCTTACTGGAGTTAAACATCTTTTCCCTGAGAAAAATATAGTACTTGCATTTCAACCTCATTTGTTTTCAAGAACCAATGACTTTGCTGCTGAATTTGCCGAAGCTCTGGATATTGCAAATCAAGTGCTGTTGCTTCCAATCTACCCTGCTCGAGAACTACCAATGGAAGGAGTTACAAGCACTTTGATTCAAAATAAGATGAAAACAAATACAATTATGTTAAAATCAAAAGATGAGATTTTAACTTGGATTGTAAATCATAAACCAGAATTAGAAAATAATTCAGTGTTTATAACTGCTGGTGCTGGTGATATTGACCAAATGATTTTACCCATTCAACAACATTTATCTACTTCTAATGAAAATTAAATTAAACATAAAAAAAATAGTATCCACTATAATTTGGTCTCTACTCGGAGTAGGAACCATATCTATATTGGTAGCTGCTGTTGGCAAAGGTGATAAAACACCATGTGCTGGTTGTGTTGTAAAATTCAATAGAATGAAAGACGTAAGGTTTGTAAATGAAACTGACGTTTTAAATGTATTGAATGAATTTAGTAATCCTTTACAGGGAAAATCAATTCAATCTTTTGATTTGAAAAAAATGGAAACAGCGTTAAAATCTAACCCATGGATTGAAAATGCAAATATTTATGTAGACAATTCTAGTAAATTACAAGTGGTTGTAAAAGAAAAACAGCCTATAGCCCGTTTGTTTTTTACTAATGGCAATTCATGTTATTTGGATAGTAATTTAAAAACAGTTCCACTTCATGCCGATTTTTCTGCAAGACTTCCCGTATTTACTGGAATCCCAAATTTACGAAAGGATAAATCTACTAGAGATAGCATCTTTCTTAATCAAATAAAAAACATTGCAATTTATTTAAAAAAGAATGATTTTTGGATGGCTAATATCGACCAAGTTAATTTCAACCCCCAAGGCAATATTGAAATGATTCCAAAACTTGGCAATTATACCATTCTTTTTGGAGACGGTTCTGCAATTGAAAACAAGTTTAATAATTTGTCTGAATTTTATTACCAAGTATTACAAAAGAAGGGTTGGAATGTATATAGTACAATAAATGTGGGTTTTGAAAATCAGATTGTAGCTGTGCGAAAAGAATTATCTAATGAAAAAGGAGACTCTATTGTAACAAATTTATCAAATGAAAAATAATTTTCCTCTGTAACCATCATAAAAACCAAATGAAATTCACCATTATGTTACCACTAAAAGACACTACTTTTTTTAAACAAATGAATAAATTATCAATTAAAAAATATTAATAAAATTACTATGCAAAACGAAGAATTAAATTTTCTAGGATCTAATGCTGTAAAAACTGAAACTACGATAAAATCTGAAAACAACAATCCAATAATTGTGGGATTAGATATTGGCACCACAAAAATTGTTGCAATTGCGGGAATGAAGAATGAATTTGGCAAGTTGGAAATTATAGGTTTTGGACATGCTAAAAGCAATGGCGTACAGCACGGAATGGTATTGAATATAAACCAAACTATAAGTTCAATCCAATCAACAATGGAAGATTGTCGCCGGTGTAGTCCGGTATTGGATATTAAAGAAGTTTATGTTGGCATTGCAGGTCATCATATTAAAAGCCTAAAGTCAAATGGTGATATTGTGCGTCAATCAAACGATGATGAAATCACACAAGTAGAAATTGATCAATTGATTTCAGACCAACATAAAATTTATATTCCTGCTGGAGATCAAATTATTGATATCATTCCACAAGAATATAAAGTAGACAACCACGAAAACATTCCTAATCCAATTGGATTTAGTGGGGTAAGGGTTGGTGCAAATTTTCATATCATTACTGGCGACAAAAATGCAATTCGGAATATTACTCGAAGTGTAGTGAAATCAAATTTGCAGGTTACTGATTTGGTGTTGCAACCTTTGGCTTCAGCAGCTGCGGTAATGTCTGATCAAGATTTGGAAGCTGGAATTGCGATTGTTGACATTGGTGGAGGAACAACAGATTTGGCAATATTTTATGAAGGAATTTTAAAGCATACTGCTGTAATTCCATTTGGAGGTGAAAACATCACGATGGATATAAAAACTGGACTTGGTGTTTTAAAAGCACAAGCGGAGGCGATGAAAGTTCAATATGGTAGTGCTTTACCAGATCAAGCTGCAGCCAATGCATATATTAGAGTGCCTAGTTTTAAAGGTTTGCCTCCTAGAGAAGTAAGTGTAAAATTGTTGGCAGAAATCATTCAAGCCCGAATGACAGAAATTCTCGAATTTGTTTCTTTTCATATCAAACAAGCGGGTTTAGACAATAGAATGTTGAATGGTGGAATTGTTCTTACTGGCGGCGGTTCTCAATTAAAACATTTGATTCAGTTAACTGAATATGTTACTGGTTTTAATGCAAGAATTGGTTATCCAAATGAACATCTTGCATCGGGTTATACCGACGAGCTGGCACAACCGATGTATTCAACTTGTATAGGGTTGATTCTAAAAGGATATAATGTTTATGAAAATAGTCCTCAATTTATAAATAAAATATTTGAAGAGCCAGAAGTTGTTGTTGCTCCAAACAACCCAACTTTACCTTTTTTAGATGAAACTGTTGAAGAAGAGATAGAAATTAAACGCGTAAAAGGAAGAACAAAACTTAAAGATTTCATCTATTCTTTCAAAACTGGATTGATAGATATGTTTAAAGAAGAGGATGATTTGACGTTAAAATAAGCATAAAAGGAAGATAAAATGATGGTTTTTGTGATAGAAGCCATCTTTAAAAAGTGTTTTTAGTTTTCATAATCTAAAATGTTTTTATGATTGAGTTTGATTTGCCTAAAGAATATTCATCAATTATTAAAGTAATTGGTGTTGGCGGTGGTGGAAGTAATGCTGTAGATTATATGTTTACACAAAACATAAGAGGTGTAGATTTTGTGATTTGTAATACTGATGCCCAACACATTTCAACAAGCAAAGTGCCTAATAAAATCCAGTTGGGACCGCAATTAACACTTGGTTTGGGTGCAGGCGCAAATCCGGAAATTGGTCGTCAAGCTACTGAAGAAAGTAGTGAGGAGCTTAGAAGAATTTTAGAGGTAAATACAAAAATGGTATTTATTACTGCGGGAATGGGTGGTGGAACTGGTACAGGTGGTGCTCCTATAGTGGCAAAAATTTGTAGAGATATGGGTATTCTAACAGTGGGTATTATCACTACCCCTTTTAGTTATGAAGGAAATAAACGCATTAAACAAGCAGAAGAAGGTGTAAATAAATTGAAAGAATACGTAGACACACTTTTGGTAGTCAGCAACGATAAACTCAGACATCAATTTGGAAACCTTAAATTCAGAGAAGCTTTTGCTAAGGCTGATAATGTTTTGGCAACTGCAGCAAAGTGCATTACTGATGTAATTACTACAACTGGTCAAATTAACGTTGACTTTGCAGACGTATGCACAGTTATGCGCAAGGGTGGTGTAGCTATACTTGGAAATGGAAGTGCTAGTGGTGAAAATAGAGCACAAATTGCAATACAAGAAGCACTAAATTCTCCTTTACTAAACGATAACGATATAAGTGGAGCACGTTGGATACTAATCAACATAAATTCTGGAGAAGGTGATTACGAATTTACAATGGATGAAGTAGAAACCATTCAAAGCTTGCTAAGAAGTCAAACCGGACCAGATACTGATGTTATACTTGGAATGGGTTTTGATAATTCTTTACATGATAAAATTAGTATAACACTTATTGCTACGGGCTTTGAACATCGGGACCCATTTCAGGAATTGGCTAATCAAGAAATGAAAAACCTTGTAATCAAGGATGAAAAAATTATTATGCCACTTCATCCAAAACAAGTAGAACCTGAACAAGTTATAAAGCCAATACAAGCTATTGATACAGATCCTCTTGCTCCAATTTTAATTGAACCAAATTTTGCCCAACGCAATGGGTATTCTTCATTGTCAAATGACATTGTTTCCCCTCAACCCAATGCTAATAATTCCCTATTAGAAAAATTTTCATCTGATCCTAATAACTTTTTTCCACAAAATGATTCAATTGAATTTATTGTGGTAAAAAATGATGAAAAAAACTTTCAAAATCCGATTCAATCTTTATATTTGCAGAATTCCAAACCCACTGAGAATCAAACTACGAATAACCCAACAAATTTTAATAAAGACGCTAGCAGCACTTCAGCGCAGAGTGTTCATTTGGCCAAACCATCCAAAATCTTACAAGACGACCAAAATTATTTTGAATCCAATAGCGTACAATCTTCTGAAACTCCGATTAACAATGGTATGGATATTGATCGGCCAATCTTTAACCTGCAATTGGTAATCAAGGAAACAAATGCGGCGGACCACTCCGGCACATCTTCAACTAATGTTCCAAAAGGTACAGTCGAGGAGCCTGCGATGCAGGACGAGGCTGAAGCCCAGAAAAGAAAAACTGCTGATCGGCAATCAATGCTTCGCAACTTGCCGTATAATAATTCAGCTAATTCGAACAATGAATATGAAAATGTACCTGCTTACATCCGCCGCAATTTGCCACTTGATAATTCCCCTTATCATAATGTCGAAAAATTTTACAGCAATACAACAGTAAAAGCAGACGATTCCAATTCAATTCACATTAGCACTCTCAAAGGGTTCTTAGATGGCAATAGACCAGACTAATTCCTATCTATTTCAATATTTTTTGAACATTAAAATAGATATTTAACATTTACGTTATATGTCTGTTAATCATGCTTCTAATCATTGTTTTGATGTAATTTTGCTTTAATTTTTAATAATGGCTACTGTAACTATAACCGGTGGAACCGGATTAATTGGAACCGCATTAAGTGCTTTGTTGGCTGAAAATGGGTATGATGTCATCATTTTATCCAGAAACCCTGTAGAAACTGCTGCCCAACATGAGTATGAAGAAAAAAACTCAGCATTTCGACATACAGGTAAAATATATTATTCTAGATGGGATGTTGAAAACCAATATGTAGATCCAGCTGCCCTAGCTCAATCTGATTACATAATTCACCTTGCAGGTGCAGGTGTAGCAGAAAAATCTTGGAGCGAAACACGAAAAAAGGAAATCTTAGAAAGTAGAACCACCTCTGGTAAGTTATTGCTTAATGCACTAAAATCTCACCCCAATAAAGTAAAAGCTGTTATTAGTGCCTCTGCTATTGGTTGGTATGGTCCCGATAATGGAACACCTTTTAAAGAAAATGATATCCCATCTAATGATTTTTTAGGCTCTACTTGCGTAGCTTGGGAAAACAGCATCCAACCTATTGAATCATTAGGAATTAGGTTGGCTAAACTGCGATTGGGTATCGTTTTAAGCGGAAATGGCGGAGCCTTGGCAGAATTCAGAAAACCTCTACATACAGGTGTAGCTGCTGTTTTAGGCAGTGGTAATCAAATAATTAGCTGGATTCATATCGAAGATGTTTGTCGACTGTTTATGTATGCCATGGAGAATGACTCCTTTTCTGGTGCCTTTAATGCAGTAGCCCCTAATCCGGTTTCTAATAAAGTCTTGGTTCAAAAGCTCGCAAAAAATATCACTGGTAAAAAACACCTCAGTATTAATGTGCCTAGCTTTGTCCTAAAACTGATGTTAGGTGAAATGAGTGTTGAAGTACTAAAAAGTTGCACCGTAAATAGCGATAAAATAAAAAATCTAGGCTTCGATTTTAAATATCCTACCATCGAAACTGCTCTTGACGATATTTATCCTGCTAAATAAATACAGTAAGCGTATATATTTGAAAAATTATATATCTCTTTTTTTGTTTACCTGAAAGCATACTATCCAAATTATTATACTCATAAAAAGAGAATAAAAAATATGTATCGGGATTGCAGCAATTCCAATTTTAAATGCATCTTCATCAAATTTCCCTAAAAATCCTGGTATCGGAATCAGTCGATCTGCAATTTCTAATGGTAAAAATCTACCCAAATCATTTGTTTTTAATGACAAAATTTTTACAATAGTATTCTCTACAATTAAATAGTAAAACAAGAAAAGACTCAGTGCCAAAAAAGATCTTCTAACTATAAAGCCAAACAAAAAGGCTATTGAAAGCTGCTCAAATGATTGTAATGCAAACAATCCAATAAATCTAATTTCTTTCATTGGATTGTCTGGCATCTTTGTTGTTGCCGCATATCCAATAATAATTGCAACTAAACTATATAAAAGTGTCACTATCAAAGTAGTCAACAAAACATTGATAAATTTGCCCCACAAAAATGTATCACGGCTCCAACCATCAATAATATTTTGACGATTTGTTTTGTAAGTAAATTCATTGGTAATCAACATGATTACCAGAATTGAAGGAATAAATACAAAAAATGAACTGAAATAAGCAGTAGTATGAAATGTATCTGGAAATGCAAATGGATTGCCCAATAACCAAGCTACAATTTGGCCAGTTTGGTCTTTCTTTTTGGTAATATTTAGGAATATCTTCCAAAAAATTAGATTAACGCCTGGGTATGATAAAATAGTCATTATCATGACCCACCAAAACGCAGGATAATTTTTTATTTTTAACCATTCTACCTTGAATATATTCTTCATTGTTATTTTAGTTTCCTGTTAATTCAAAAAAGCGTTGTTCTAGTCTTTTCTTTTTAAGCACCAAATGGTTTAAAGTTATTCCTTGGCTAAAGCAATAGGCATTTACCTTCTCTGCATCAGCAAATCCTTTTGCAAAATGGATATTAAATAATTTCCCTTCTTGGTCTATTCGCTCAAAATTTGGAATATTTTGCAAAACGGGTAACAATAATTCGGGCGAATGATATCCTACTTCAATGGTTTCTACATCAGCGAGAACTTCTTGAACTGTTCCTACTGCAACCAGTGTTCCTTGCTTTAAAATTGCTACATGGCTACAAATTTTTTCAATTTCATCCAAGAGATGACTTGCAATAATGATGGTAAATTCCTGTTGTTGCAACAATCCTATTAAACTTCTGATTTCTGCAATTCCCACAGGGTCTAATCCGTTGGTTGGCTCATCCAATACCAATATTTTAGGTTTCCCTAAAAGAGCAGCTGCAATTGCCAAACGTTGCTTCATCCCTAAACTGTAAGTTGAAAAAGGACTATTCCTTCTTTCATATAAACTTACCGTTTTCAAAACTTCATCAATGGCTGCTAAATTTCCTCTGCCGCTAATTTCAGATGTAATTTTTAAATTGTTAACCGCTGATAAATAATGATAAAAATTAGGGGTTTCCAATAAAGTTCCTATATTTTTTCTGATGGCTGGTGATCCTGGTTGTCCAAACCATGAAAATTGTCCAGAATCTGCTTTTAAAACATCTAAAATAATACTTAAAAGTGTTGTTTTCCCAGATCCATTTGGCCCCAATAAGCCAAAAACTGAACCTTCAGGAACATCAAAAGATAACCCTTTTAAGGCTTTAATCTTGCCATAAGATTTTGTAATTCCTTGTATAGATAAAACTGACACGATTGTAATTTTTTGCAATATTAACTTATCTACAAATAGCTTCCTTGCCGTTTAACATTTATTCTTTCTCTTCCATTAACATTTGGATGTCTTTTACCATTTGTTCGGTTTCTAATTGTAGTGTTCCATTGTAAACGCCTCTAATTCGTTTGTTTTTATCTACTAAAATTATATGCTCCGTATGTAAAAACTGTGTACTGTCTTTGGTAAATCCTAAATCTTCTTCAGCAAAATATGAAGTTCTTGCTAAAGTATAAATGATTGATTTATTGCCCGTTAGCAAATGCCAATTCTTAGAATGTATATCATTTGATATTGCATATTGTTGCAATCTTGGTACACTGTCTATCCAAGGTGTTACGCTATAAGAGAGCAAAACCACATTAGAATTGTTTTCAAATGCCTGTTGCAATAATTTCAAATGGCTTGTCATTACCGGACAAATACTCCCACAACTGGTAAATATAAAATTGGCTACATGTATTTTACCTTCAATATCTCTTTGGGTTATAGAATTTCCATGCTGGTTTATTAACTCAAAATCTCCAATAGTATGTGTAATTTGTTTAGTTATTTCATCTTTTGAAGTTAAAAATAGCGGCGTAAAATCAGGCTTATTGTAAAATGGAAGTCTAAGTTTTGTAACTTCTTTTGTTGTACATCCTGCCAAGAAAAGTAAAATAATGGCGGTGATTTTAATTTTTGAAGATACTGTCTGATACATTTATACAATTTTTTGTTCCCAATAATCCATATCTTCTTCCTTTAACGATAACATAATTTGCTCTTATTTTCCCATTATCATACCACCACTTTTGTTCTCCATCTTCATATCCTTTATTGTAATGCATCAATCTAGACAACATGCCAGTTTTAGTCCATTCTTTGCAGGTGCCTTGATATTCGCCATTTTCAAAAAAATATTGCATTTGAGGTTTACCATCGGGCCAATAGGTTCGCATTTCACCTACTTTTACTGAATTTTGAAAATAACGCTTTTCCCAAATTTGTTTATTAGGGTAGTATTTTCTTCTTTCTCCATTTTCTTTGCCTAATAAATAAGGTGTAACATCCGATGTATCCTTCGAGTTTTGGTAGAAATTAAAAATAGTTCCTGTAAATGGTGAATTGTTTTTGTATAAAATCCCATTAATAAAAGTGATGGATGAATCACTACCCGAAATAATAAGTTGTGCAGGCGATTGGTTTTCCAATTTATCCACACAACTTAAGGATATTATGAAGCTGAACCCTATAAATTTATTTAGTAATTGTTCCAGGCGTGCCATAAAAACCGCTTCCGTTGATATACGGATCTGTTGAAGTGATGTGATAATGATAAATGCCAGAAGGATAATCTACTGTATTAGTTGTATGACCGTGATAGGCATCCAACATTGCATTTGTTACTGCTGACCCGTTTTCTTCTGGACCATAAACTGGGAAACCGTCCAATAAAAATCCTAATAATGCTGATTTTGATACTTTTACTTTTGTAAGATACAATGGCTCAACATGATAGTGGTATTGTCCAGTGTTTTGTGGATGGCCCCAATATTGGTCAAAACTAGCTGCTTCATTGGTTAATGGTTGACTAGGCCCTGCATATTGATTGTAAAATACTACACCATTTATTGCAATTCCAATTGGACCTAAAGGTGTTGCTTGATGGGTTGCATTAACAGCAGGTTTTAAAGGAATTTTAAATGTTAGTGATTGGGTAGCAATAGAATTTGGATTTTTTGCAAATGTTAAATTTGCAAATGTTAACCCACTAAATGCTTCAAATTTTGAATCCGAAGTAGGGTAGTAAACACTTTTGTGATCTGGCAAACCATTGGTCGTAATTGTTATCGTTGTGCCATCGGAAGTCATGCTTAATGCACCGTATATCTTTTTATAAACATCAGGTATGGTGGTAGTAGTTGGCGTTATGGTTGAATTGTCTGATTTTTTGGAACAAGCCAGTAAAATTCCAGCTAAAAAAATAGAAGAAACTGCTATTAATTTTAATTTCATAAAGATTTATAAAATAGTAAGAAACATTAAATTATTTGTGGAATACTACCTAAATATAGGTTTTATTTTGATTTTTAGTGTTTGTTAAGTCAAAATAAATACTTTGAAATAGGTTTAATTTCTAATTGGTCTCCCTGACTTTAAAACACTTTGAATCCTTTCTAATGTTTTTCTTTCTCCACAAAGCGATAGAAATGCTTCACGCTCTAAATCAAGTAAATATTGTTCGGAAACTTGTGTAGGTTCACTTAAATCGCCTCCACACATAACATAAGCTAATTTTTTTCCAACCACAGCGTCATGGTCAGTTGCATAGCCTCCTTTTTGCATGCCGTTGATTCCAGCGTATAATGCACCAAGTGCTGATCTTCCCAGTACTTTAATGTCAGTTTTTTGTATTGGAGTTACATATCCGGAATCAAATAAATCAATTACTGTTCTTTTTGCCTCGGCAATGCGTCGGCCTTGATTCATTATTACTTTATCTCTTCCTTTTTGCAATATTCCCAAACCAAAACCTTCATGCCCTGATGTTGCTACTTTTGCCGTGGCAATAGTAAGGAATCTGTTTTTTAGTGTGATTGTTTCTGGTTCATCTTCGTGCATTTCTTCGGATGCCCTTAAAACAAATTCCTTGGTTCCTCCACCTCCAGGAATCAATCCTACTCCCATTTCCACCAATCCAATATAAGTTTCAGCCGCCGCACAAATGGCATCACTATGCAAACTCAATTCACAAGCACCTCCCAAACTCAAACCATGCGGTGCAACCACAACTGGAATGGATGAAAATCTCGCACGCATCATAGTATTTTGAAATGCCCGAATAGCCATATCCAATTCATCATAATCTTGCTCAATCGCAAGCATAAATATCATCGCAACATTAGCACCAGCAGAAAAATTGGCTGATTCATTGGCTATAACTAAACCTTTATACTTTTCTTCAGCTAAGCTTATCGATTTTTGTAAACCTTCTAAAACCTCTCCACCAATACTACCCATTTTGGTATTCCATTCCAACCCAATTACATCTTCTCCCAAATGGTAGGTATTGCATGCCAAATTGTTCCAGATTTTTTGTCCAGCAAAGTTTTTCATCACAATAAACGCAGATTCTTGTCCTGGCGTTGTGGTTGAAATATAAGTTCCTGTTGCCGGCGAATAACATTTTTTTATGCTGTTTTCTATTTTATAAAAAGTGGTATTTCCTTTGGCAATCATTTCTTCAACCCAAGGTGCAACTTTGTATCCTGCTGCTTTCATTTGGGCAACTGTTCTCGGAACACCTAAAACATCCCAACTTTCATAAGCACCAATTTCCCATCCAAAACCTGCCATCATTGCATCATCTACACGATACAATTCATCTGAAATTTCTGGAAAACGGTTGGATATGTAAGTAAACAATCCATAATGAAAATGTCGGTAAAATTCGCCTGCTTTATCTCCACCTCCGCATAATGCTTTGATTCTTGGCTTAAGTTCTTCAATGGTTTTCGCTGCTTCAATAGTTGCAAATTTGGGTTTTGTTCTTTTCTCATATTCCATTATAGCAATATTGAGGGTAAGAATCTCTGTTTCGCCCGCTGCTGTTTTGGTTTTTTTGAAGAAACCTTGGCCCGTTTTATCGCCTAACCAATTGTTGGTTACCAATTGTTCTAACCAAGTAGGAATTTCAAAAATTGCTCTTGCCTCATCCTCTAAACAATTGTCGTAAACCCCTTTTGCTACTTTCACTAAGGTGTCAATTCCTACAACATCTGCAGTTCTGAAAGTGGCTGATTTTGGTCTGCCAATAATAGGGCCGGTTAATGCTTCAATTTCATCAATATTTAAGCTTAACGTTTCAGAAAGTTTAAATATTGACATTATTCCGTAAACGCCGATTCTATTGGCAATAAATGCAGGGGTATCTTTACACAAAACTGTAGTTTTACCAAGAAATACATCGCCATAATGCAAAAGAAATGCAGTGATTTCAGGATCTGTATCAGGTGTTGGAATAATTTCCATCAACCTCAAATAGCGTGGCGGATTAAAAAAATGGGTGCCACAGAAATGTTTTTTAAAATCTTCCGATCTACCTTCAGCCATTAAATGAATCGGAATGCCAGATGTATTTGATGTAACCAAGGTTCCGGGTTTCCGGTATTGTTCTACTTGCTCGTATATCAGTTTTTTTATGTCTAACCGTTCTACTACTACTTCAATAATCCAATCACATGTGGCAATCAGCTTCATATTGTCTTCAAAATTGCCAGTGGTAATTCGTTTTGCTACGTCTTTATGAAAAACCGGGGATGGATTTGATTTGATTGCTGCTAGAAGTGAATCATTCACCAACTGGTTTCTTTCTTTTGCCGATGTTGATGATTTAGCAGCTTGCGGAACCATATCTAATAGAAATACTTCTACACCAATACCCGCAAAATGGCAGGCAATTCTTGAACCCATTACACCTGAACCCAATACAGCAACTTTACGGATCGATTTTTTCATATCAGCAGCATTAATTAGTTAGTTAAACAACTATCGCTTACGAAGTTATAAATTTTAATTATTAATTGAGAATTAGGAATTAGGAATTAATTGAAATATTAAAAGATTATAAATATAAATTTTAGATAATGGTTTATAAAACTTCAAATCCTAATCCTTAACTCCTAATTCCTAATTAATTAGTTAACTCCGCTTCCTGGGTTTATCATTTCCTCAGGGTTTATAAAATGCAATTTACCATTCGCATCTTCTGCCATTAAAATCATGCCTTTTGATTCGATGCCCCTCATTTTTCTTGGTGCCAAATTGGCAACCACCACAACTTGTTTACCTACAATTTCTTCTGGTTTGAAGTGCATCGCAATGCCGGAAACTACGGTTCTTTTCTCGAAACCTAGATCTACTTCTAATTTCAACAATTTATCTGCTTTCTCAACTTTCTCTGCATGGATAATTTTTCCAACCCTTAAATCCATTTTTGCAAAATCGTCGTAAACAATTTCTGGTTTTAAGGTTACAACTTCGGGTTCTTTTTCAATTGCTTCTTCCACTTTCACTTCTTCAATCATCGTTTCAACTTTTCCTATTTTCAATTTTTCTATTTGTGTAGCAACTTCTTCGTCTTCAATCTTTCTGAACAACAGTTCCGGGGCTCTGAGGGTATAACCTATACTCAATAATTTGGCTTTACCCGCATTTTCCCAATCCAACATTTTTTCTACCACTTTCATCAAGTGTAACATTTTTTTAGAGGTTTCGGGCAGATAAGGGTTGGCAAGAATGGCTAAATTTGCACAACATTGCAAACACAAATGGATACAATTGTCAATTAATTGTTGAGCTTCCGGTAAAATGTTTCCTGTAGCGTCTGTTTGCTTTGCTTTTATCCAAGGTTCTTGCTCTTGCATAAATTTATTGCCCTTTCTGGCTAAATCTATCACTTTAAACAATCCGTCTCTGAAACGATAATGTTCAATATCTTCTGTAACCAATCTTGCAGTTTCTTCAAAAGATGCAATGAGTTGGCGACTATTATCTTGCAATATTTCTTGATGCAATGGAGGCACTTTCCCGCCACAAAGTTTGTGCATCAATACCCAAGTTCTGTTCACGAAGTTTCCAAAAACAGCAACCAATTCACTGTTTACGGCGTCTTGAAAACCTTTCCAAGTAAATTCACTGTCTTTGGTTTCGGGTGCAATTTGAGTTAGATAATACCTTAGCATATCAACGGTTTGTCCGCCGCCGTTGGCTTTATTCACGAAATCATCGATATAATCTTGCATATCGATTTTCCAGTTTCTGCTGGTGCTCATTTTATCTCCTTCAAGATTCATGAATTCGTTTGCGGGAACATTCTCTGGTAAGATATAACCATGGAGTTTCAACATGGTAGGGAAAATCAAACAATGGAATACAATATTGTCTTTCCCGATGAAATGCAATAATTTAGTAGATTCATCTTTCCAATAAGGTTCCCAATCTTTACCGTTATCCAAAGCCCATTGTTTGGTGGCACTGATATAGCCGATAGGTGCATCAAACCAAACATACAAAACTTTGCCAGTGGCTTCTTCTAAAGGAACTTTAACGCCCCAGTTGAGGTCGCGGGTAACGGCTCTTGGCTGCAATCCACCATCAATCCAGCTTTTGCATTGCCCGAGCACATTGGCTTTCCAATCGTTACCGTGTGTATCTATAATCCATTCTCTTAAAAATGCTTCGTGTTGGTTGAGGGGCAAATACCAGTGTTTGGTTTGCTTTTTTATAGGTGGTTTACCACTTAATGTTGAATATGGTTCAATTAGTTCATCAGGACTAAGGCTTTTCCCACATTTTTCGCATTGATCGCCATAAGCTCCGTTGTAATTACAATTAGGGCAGGTTCCTTTAATAAAACGATCTGCTAAAAAAGTTTGTGTTTCTTCATCAAAATATTGCTCACTTTCCTGCACGGTGAGTGCATTTCTATCGTTTAGATATGTGAAAAATTCGCTAGATGTTTCATGGTGAATAGGAGAGGTTGTACGGTGATAAATATCGAAAGAGATATTCAGGGTTTCGAAATTATCTTTACAAATCTGGTGGTATTTATCTATAATTGCCTGAGGTGTTGTACCCTCTTTCATTGCTTGAATAGGAATTGCGGTTCCATGTTCATCACTGCCACATACAAAAACAACATCTCTTTTTTGAGCCCGCAAGTAGCGAACATAAGTATCTGCAGGAAGATAAGCACCTGCAAGGTGGCCAATATGTTTTAATCCATTTGCATAAGGAAGTGCAGAAGTAACGAGATATCTTTTTGGGTTCATCTTTATAACACTGATTATTTCGTTGCAAAGGTAGGGAATAGAAAATGCTGTTGGGAAAATCGTGCCAGAACTATTAATTTTTCTGATATTTGGTATTTATATTTTTCAATAATTAAAACAATCGTAATAAAATGCCTAAAAGCAATACAATTTTTCCTCCAAATCTTCAACCTGGTGATACAATTGGTATAGTTTGTCCAGCAGGGCCAATGCCGGCTGAGAATGTTTCTGAATGTATTCGTGTGTTGAATGAATTGTGGGGATTTAGGGTTAAAGTGGGGAAAACGGTAGGCAATCAATACCATAATTTTGCAGGTACAGATGATGAACGGTTGCAAGATTTGCAAGAAATGATGGATAACGATGATGTCAAAGCAATTTTATGTGGTAGGGGAGGATATGGTACTGGAAGAATAATAGATCAATTGGATTTTAGTAAATTTTGTTATAACCCCAAGTGGATTATAGGATTTAGTGATATCACGGTATTGCTTGCACACATGTATAGCAATTTTAATATTGCGGGATTGCACGCCCCAATGGCGGCGGCTTTTAAAGAAAACGGTTATTTAAATGATTATGTAGGTTCATTGCACCAGAGTTTATTAGGAGAAAAAGGACATTTTATAATTCCATCACATCATTACAATAGAGTTGGAAGTGCAAACGGAGTTTTGGTTGGAGGTAATTTATCGTTGGTAGTAAATTTGATTGGAACACCTTCTGCATTAGATACTAATGATAAGATTTTATTTTTGGAAGATATTGGAGAGTATTTATATGGTATAGATCGAATGGTGCGCCAACTAAAGAGGGGAGGTTTTTTAAAAGGATTAAAGGGATTGATTGTTGGTGGATTTACAGACGGAAAGGATACAACAATTCCATTTGGCAAAACTGTAGAAGAACTTATTCTAGATATTGTAAGTGATTATGATTATCCAGTGGGATTTGGATTTCCTGTTAGTCATGGTATAGAAAATTACACATTAACCGTTGGTGGATATTATAATCTAGATATAACAGAAGATTGGCTAAGATTAAAACAACACAAAGACAATTATTAGTTAAGAATTAGGAATCAGGAATTTAGGTAATAAATAAAACCTTAATTCCTGATTCTTATTTCCTAATTAATAATTAATATGATGCTGCTATTCTATAGCCATTGAATTTACCTCTGTTGCCAGGGAAATAGCGGTATCGGAAAGTTACTCTATTGAAATTTGATAATCCACCCCAACTTCCACCTCTTATAACCTTAAACAATCCGCTTTTTGAACCTTGCGGGTTAGTTGAAGGACTTTTAGCGTAATAATCAGCATCATACCAATCATTACACCATTCCCAAACGTTACCCGTCATATCATAAATACCTAATTCATTAGGTTGTTTTTTGCCTACGGGAAAAGTTTGGTTGCTTTTGTTGTCTAAAGACCAAGCCACTTGATTGATATCATTACTGCCTGCAAATGTATAGCCATTGCTGCTCATTCCACCACGAGCTGCAAATTCCCATTCAGCTTCTGTAGGTAATCTAAATGCTTTGCCTGTTACAGAACTTAACCACTTGGTATATTCTAGAGCATCTGTCCAACTAACATGTATAACTGGGTGATTTTCTTCTGTTTCTGGGCGCTTGAACCCTAAAGCATCATATTCCCAATTTATTCCTGGTTGTAGCTTCCACTGGCTGCCATTCCACAAATAGCTTCCTCCATTTATATCTGCACTTGTTTTGTAGCCTGTTGCAGCAATAAATTTTCTAAATTGACCAACTGTCACTTCATATTTACCAATAAAATAATTGCTTAAGGTAATTGTATGCATTGGTTTTTCATCAGACTCACCTTTTTCACTCCCCATTTCAAAACTTCCACCACGAACATAAACCAAATCAATACCACCGGTTAGTTTATTTAATGATTCTTGTTTATTTTTTTGATATTTTGATGTGACGGGTGTTTTTATTGCAATTTCAGCCTCTTCAGCCTCTTTAATAATTCTTTTAGTAATTACATCCTGTAACTTCAATTCCTCTATAATTCCTTTAGATTTTGGATTAATGATGTATTTAATTGAAGTAAAATCAGCGGCATTCATACTGTTTACAGCTTTAATTGTATAAACACCTTGAGGCAAACTCGTTTTAAAAAGAACATCTTTTTGTATTTGTCCCATGCGAGCTCCATTTATGTAAAGCAAAGCTGTAGCATCACAAAATAATTTTACACTGTAAGTTGTAGTATCATTTTTGCTGATAGCGGCACCCTTTTTTACCAATTTGCTGGATGTTACTTTTTTCGATTTACTTGTAACCTTTTTATTAGCAGTTTTAGATTTTGTTTGTGCAATTGATACAATAGAAAAAAAAGATGCTAAAAAAAATAAAATTACAAATCTCATTGTTTATAAGTTAGGATAGTTTTAGTTAATAATTGTTGAGCGTTAGTATGATTGTTTAATTTACAATTAAATATATAATTAATAAAGAAAAAAATGATAAAAATCATGCCATTACTCTTCAGAATCAATTCTTTTTAATTTTATTGTTGGAACACGGGAAACCAATAAAGCAAATTTTTCAACAGTTACAAAACTAGGGTCAAGTCCAAAACTTCTTTCTTCAGAAAGACTTATTTCCTTTAACAAGAAATAGAGTTTCATAATTAATTTTTCAAAAAACGGCAATTCGTTATCGTGGCTGAGAAATTTCTCCATAACTACAAACTCAAAATCACCCACAACATTATTTCTTTTTAGACTGTCGTATCTGCTTAATATATTAACCTCTCTATTGGCAACCATTTCTTCAACAACTTTTCTAAACATCAAATTGATTCTTGGTTCAACTCTAAATCCTAATTTGAATTCAATTCTAATTACTTCATTAGGGATAATGGTTTGTATTTCATATTCACAAGTATACGGATCATCAAGTGTATCCACATGTACAAACCAATAGATATCTGCTCTTTTAGGTTTTCTATTTAAAATTGAATGTATAATCTTGTGTTCAATCTCTTTTGGATTGTTTGCACTTGTTAAATATACTAGCTGTGATGCATATTTAGGAATTGTATGATCATTACTTAATTCCTGTAAAATTGGCAAATGATTTTCCAGTTTTACAAACTCAACATATCTGTTTTTTATTTTTCTTGACTTAAACCAAGTATACATTATGATAAAAAGAATCCCACCAACAATCAATGTTACAAAGCCACCGTGTGGAAACTTCTCTAAATTTGCAAAAAGAAAAGAAAATTCAATTGACAAATAAACTATCAAATAAATGTATATCCATATTTGGTTCACCCTATGTAAGACCAAATAGTTTGCAAACAATACAGAAGTTGCAATCATACATAGTGTAATTGCCAAACCATAAGCGGCTTCCATATTGCTAGAGTTTCTGAAATACAAAACAATGCCACAGCAACCTAAAAACAACAATAAGTTGATTGCAGGAATAAACAATTGTCCTTTTTCTTCAGTTGGATAATTGATTTTTAATCTTGGCCAAAGGTTTAAACGCATCGCTTCACTTATCAATGTAAATGATCCAGAAATTAATGCCTGACTTGCGATAATAGCTGCAAGTGTTGCAATTATAATTCCTATCAATACAAACCACTGGGGCATAATTCCATAAAATGGATTCAATGTTAACAAACTATCCATAGAATGTTTTGCTGTAAATGAGGCATCTTCTAATAAGCTTGTAGACGCAAACACTTTCCCTTTATTGGTTAGCAACCAAGCTCCCTGACCTAAGTAATTTAATACAAGCGTAGTTTTTACAAATATCCAAGAATATCTTATGTTCCATTTGCCACAATGACCTAAATCAGAATACAATGCCTCAGCACCAGTTGTACATAAAAATACTGCACCTAACAACCAAAAACCTTGAGGATAATGAACCAACAGATTAAATCCATACACTGGATTAAACGCTTTTAAAATTGAAAAGTCATCCGCTATGTTTATAAATCCTAAAATACCCAACATGGAAAACCAAATGGCCATCATTGGTCCAAATAGTTTTCCAATAGAAGCGGTTCCAAATTGTTGCATAAAAAATAACAATGCAATAATTGCTAAAACAATAAAGATGATTTGTTGCTCTGTAATCATTGACATGGAAGGAATTTGCTTCAATCCCTCAATAGCCGCTGTTACTGTAATTGGAGGAGTAATCATCCCATCTGCAAGCAATGCAGCACCCCCAATCATAGCTGGTGCTAAGAGCCATTTTTTTCTCCTTCGCACTAAAGTGTACAAAGAAAAAATTCCTCCTTCTCCACGATTATCTGCCCTAAGTGTCAATATCACATATTTAACCGTTGTTTGAAGCGTTAATGTCCAAATAATACAAGATAAACCGCCTATAACTAGGGTATCTTCTATTACTCTTCCATTTAAAATAGCACTAAAAACATAGAGAGGAGATGTTCCAATGTCTCCATAGATAATTCCAAGTGCAATCAATAGCCCCGCTATTGTTACCTTATTAAGATTTTTTCCCACTTTGTAGATGTATTGAGTAGATAGGATGTAAAATTAATCTCAAAATAGGTATCACCCTATTTTTAATTTCAAATACATGAATAATTTGAACCATTTTAGTTAAATTATTAAAAACCCAACCTTTATATGGTAATAATCACCTAATAATTAAGCCGATTTTTGTATTTTTAACAATAATTCACCATTATGAAGTCAATTCTTTTTTCAATTGTTTTGCTTTTAGCTGCATTTTTTAATTTTTCAGCATCAGCCCAGCGAATTGTTTATTCAAATATAGAGAAGGAAGACAATCGTCAAATGAATTTTGAAATCTTAGGCAAAATTGGGGGTAACATCTGTATTTATAAGAATTACCGCAACCAAAACAATGTTTCTGTTTATGACAATTCAATGGCTTTAATTAGCAAAACAGACCTTATTTTTTTACCCGAAAAATTAATTAGTACTGATTTTATAGTTTATGCTGATCATTTTTGGATGTTTTACCAGTTTCAGAAAAAAAATGTAGTCTATTACAACGCTGTTAAAATCAATGGAGATGGAAAATTACTTATGGATCCAATTGAATTGGATACTACCCATCTTCCTTCTTTTACCGACAATAAAATATATTCTCTTGTTAATAGTGAAGACAAGCAACAGATAATGGTTTTCAAAATCAATCGAAAAATGGAAAGACGATTCGTTTTTACACTTATACGTTGCAATCCAGAACTAAAAGTGGTTGAAAAAAATGTTTTGCCAATAGATATATCTGACCGTGAAGCTGAATTTACTGATTTTATAGTAAACAATGATGGAGATTTTGTTTTTGGAAAATTTGCTAGAACTGGCGGAAAGGATTACATCAATAAGTTAGAAATTGTAACAAAACCAGCACTTTCAGATACTATTTCAAGATTACCAGTTCCTTTAACAGATAAAACATTGGATGAGGTAAAAATCAAACCTGATAATATCAATAAAACTATTATTATTAATTCTTTTTTTTATAAGCAACGAAGAGGGAATATAGACGGCATCTATAATTTGGTATTAGATAAAACTTCTGGAAAAGCAAAAGCAACAAATAGTTTTATTTTTGGAGATACATTGCGCCTTGATGTAAAACCTGATAATGCATCTTTAAAGTCTGCTTTTAATGATTTTTTCATCAAACAAGTTATACCTAAAAGAGGTGGCGGATTTGTAGTAATGGCAGAAATGTTTTATACTTCTTCTAGAAATGCAAGTTGGAATAGGTCTGATTACTTGTTTGGGTATGGTTATCTAAGCCCTTTTAATTACGGTTATTATTCACCATATAGCAGTATTGGTTTCAATAGGTGGGGAGATCCTTTTAACCGCTGGGGTAATGTAAATTCTACTGCAACAAGGTATTTTGCTGAAAATGTTGTTGTGCTTTCATTTGATGCTGATGCAAAGTTAGAATGGAGTAACGTAATTCATAAATCTCAGTTTGATGATAATTCTGATATGTTTTTGTCTTTTCAACTCTTCAATACTGGAACTGAAATTAAATTTTTATACAATGAACTCAACAAAAGAGAGTTGCTGTTAAACTCATCTACTTTAAACGCAATGGGTAAGGTTAAGAAAGACCAAACTTTAAAAAATTTGGATAGAAATTTTGAATTTATGCCTAAATATGGAAGACAAATTGGAGTAAGACAAATTGTTTTGCCTTGCCTTAATAAGAATTATATTTGTTTCGCCAAACTTGATTTTTAAAATATTCCCTTGTCAACATTTTTCAAATCTAATAATCCATTAAGCATTATACTCTTATTCTTTTACGGGTTTTTGCTTCGTTTTGCTTCTTTTTTATATCCAAAGAATCCAATAGTTTACTCTAGTGATGGGTTTTTATATAAATTGGTGTTAAAATCTCTGGGTAGTTGGGGTATTACAAATTCCTTTGTGTTCCCATTTCTTTCTTATCTTTTAATATTTGTTCAGGCTTTGTTGCTCAACAAATACATTGGACAATATAGAATGTTATCTCGTCCAAATTTTTTACCAGCATTGAGTTACATTTTAATTACAGCTCTTTTTCCAAATTGGTGGCAAATATCATCTGCCTTAATTGCCAATACTTTTTTGGTATGGATTTGGGGTTCTTTTTTAACCTTATATAAAAACAATCAAGCCAAATTGCCTCTATTCAATATTGGTATTTTATTAGGAATTAGTTCTTTTATTTTTATACCATCTTTGTATTTTTGGATTGTTTTGCTTATTTGGTTAATTATTCTTCGTTCATTTGATTTAACTGAATGTTTAGTATGTTTATTAGGTATGGGTTTGCCCTATTATTTTTTATTTGCTTTTTTATTTCTTACCGATAAAATGGATATTGTTAGCCATTTAATTGAAATTCAATATGCACTGCCTTCTCTCAAACAAGATATTTGGATATGGCTAGGTATTGCATTAATCATGACTCCTGTATTCATCAGTTTATTGTATTTCCAAAATACATTGTCTAGAATGTTGATTCAAGCAAGAAAAAACTGGAATTTATTAATGGTTTATCTTATTTGTGGTTTAATTGTTGCCGGATTAAATGGCAGTGTCAAGGTTGAATATTGGGTAATTACTGCAATACCATTTGCAGCTTTTCATGCAAACGCTTTATTTAGTCCTAAGAAAAATCTCTTTCCTAATTTCATTCATATTGCTACGTTAATATATATTATAATTATAAATATAAAAATATTACGCGGCTGGTAATGGAAGAAATTACTTGATGTTTTAGCTGTAACTTTGTGTAGATTTTAATAGATTATATGAAATTTGGTGTAGTAATTTTCCCTGGGTCTAATTGTGATAGAGATATGATATCAGCACTTCAGCAAGATCTTCAGCAAGAGGTGGTTTCTTTATGGCACAATGATAGTGATTTGCCTAATTTTTCAATAGAAGATTGTGTGATTTTGCCTGGAGGATTCTCTTATGGCGATTATCTTAGGTGTGGAGCAATTGCTCGTTTTAGCCCAATGATGAAAGCTGTTGCAGCTTTTGCTCAAAATGGTGGTAAAGTTTTTGGTGTATGTAACGGGTTTCAAATATTATGTGAAGCGGGTTTGTTGCCAGGCGTTTTATTAAAAAACAGCAATCAACAATTTATTTGTAAAAATGTTTTTATTAAAGGAGCTGATTCTGTTCCTTTAAAAATTCCAATAGCTCATGGTGAAGGTAGATATTTTGCGAGTGAGCAAGTTTTGAATGAACTTGAAGCCAACAACCAAATCCTTTTTACCTATTGTGATGAAAATGGAAATATTTCTGACGAGTCTAATCCTAATGGTGCAGTAAATCACATTGCAGGCATCTGTAACGCTACACGCAATGTATTCGGAATGATGCCTCACCCTGAAAGAGCTACTTCCTCAATCCTCGGAAATACCGATGGCATACAGATTTTTAAACAATTGTTTAACTTAAAAGCGGTGTCTGTTGTTGTATAATTTCTTATTTATTATTTAACTCCTTTCAATTGTTGTTTTCTATGAAAAATATTCTATTGGCATCTTTTCTCTTTTTAAATTTTGGAACTCTTTTAGCTCAATCTGGTTCTGCAAAACAAGTTAATTGGAGTTTCTCTTCTAAAAAAATCGCAGATAAAACTTACGAAGTAAAACTAACTGCTATTATAAAAGGCAATTTTCACCTTTATGCTCAACAACTTGGTGTTGAAGGTCCAGTTCCTACATCTTTTGTTTTTACACCTAACCCTTTGTTTTCTTTAACCGGTAAAGTAAAAGAAAAGGGTAAGTTAATCAAGAAATTTGAATCTGCTTGGGATGGTAACGTAAGTTATTTTGAGAAAAAAGTTGAATTTATTCAGGTTATAAAATGTAAAGCCAACGTTAAAACCAATCTAAGTGGCGAAGTAGAGTTTATGGTTTGTAATGATGCACAATGTCTTCCTCCAGCAAAAGTTCCTTTTAAAGTAGCCATCGGGAATTAATACCAATAGTTGATCCCATTTTGCCCTCTATCAAATCATTATCTATGAATAGGAAATTGAAGCAAACTGTATTTGTGTGTTTTTTATTTTTATTGCTATTGGCAGATAAAACCATCGCTCAAGATGCTTCTTCTTGGAAATGGCAAGTGAAAAGTGTTCGATTAGGTGATAATAAATTTGAATTACAATGTGCCGTTAAAGTTCCAGCACAGTGGGATCTGTATGCTCCCGGTCAAGATATTAGTGGAATTACATCTTCATCACTTAGTTTTTCCGATTCATCAGTACAATTTATTAGGTCCCTCTCCGCATATTCTCCAACCAAATCTACACCCATATCAATTTTTGACAACAAAGTTTTTCAGCTTCAAGCAGACACCATTTTATGGAAAGCCATCATTTCTCTTCCAGATCCTATTCCGGCAAATTTGTTGGGCAAACTTGGATTTACGTATGGCAGAGGGGATGCGTTTTATCCTCAAGAAATGGTTGAAGTTAATTTCCAAATGGAAGGGGGAGTTGAAGCTAATAAATCTTTAACTATAAAAGGATTAGATATCAAAAACCCATTAAACAATTGCGGATTAGCCCCCGTAACCGAGTCTAACGGTTTATGGAAAATCTTTTTTCTTGGTTTGCTTGGTGGATTAATTGCCTTGCTTACACCATGCGTCTTTCCTATGATTCCTTTAACCGTTTCATTTTTTACAAAGAAATCTGAATCTGGTAAAGGATTATTTAACGCCGTAACCTACGGGTTTTTTATTTTCCTGATTTATATCTCATTTAGTATACCCTTTCATTTGCTTGGAAATGTTAATCCTACTATTTACAATAATATTTCAACTAATGTTTGGCTTAACACAAGTTTCTTTATTGTATTTATTGTTTTTGCAATATCATTTTTTGGTTTTTTTGAAATCTCATTACCAAGTGGATTAGCAAATCAAACAAATGCGCGTCAAGGTGCTGGATTATTAGGCATCTTTTTTATGGCATTAACACTTGTTATTGTTTCTTTTTCTTGTACCGGACCAATTTTAGGAACATTACTAGCTGGTTCTGCATCTTCTGGAGCATGGCCATTAACGGCAGGCTTGGCTGGATTTGGATTGGCGTTGGGCTTACCTTTTGGATTGTTTGCAATGTTCCCGCATTGGTTGCAATCTTTGCCTAAAAGTGGTGGATGGCTTGGATCAGTAAAAATATTTCTCGGTTTTGCCGAATTGGCTCTTGCTCTTAAATTTCTAAGTAATGCCGATTTGGTTGCCCATTGGGGAATTTTGCCAAGGGAAATATTTTTTTCCATCTGGTTGATTATAGGTTTTGCTCTATTTGCTTACCTTATAGGTTGGCTTAAATTTCCTCACGATCAAGTTCCTTCTCCATTGGGTAACTTCAGAAAAGTTATTGCAGTGGCAGTTTTGCTTTTTTCTTTATACCTCATCCCAGGTTTAACCAATATGAAGTGGGCTAATCTCTCCCTTGTTAGCGGCTTCCCCCCACCTTTATGCTATTCATTGTATAAAAATCCTGTCAACTGTGATGCACCTTTGAAAGATTACAATGAAGCGCTAAGATTATCTAAACAAACTGGCAAACCAATTTTAATTGATTTTACAGGATGGGCTTGTGTCAATTGCAGAAAAATGGAAGAAAATGTTTGGACTGATCCAGCTGTAAAAATTCTTATGGATAAATACATCTTGGTTTCTCTTTATGTTGACGATAAAAAATTATTACCGTTATCTCAACAATTTAAGTTTGTAACAAAAGATAGTACAGAGAAAAATATTATTAGTATCGGGGATAAATGGTCTACTTTTCAAACCGAAAACTTCAACAATAATGCTCAACCTCTATATGTAGCAATTTCTTCTGATGAAAAATTATTGTCGCCTACTATTGGTTTTACACCCAATGCGGTAGCCTTCGCCAATTGGTTGAATTGTGGTCTAAAGCAATAAAATATTTATTACTCAAATTAAAAAAGCCTGAATAAATTATTTATTCAGGCTTTTAATATTATTTAGGTATTTAAATAGTTCTTAAAGTGCAATTTGTTTTTCTTGCATCATTTTACGTAGGTTTATGAGACCATATCTCATACGTCCTAGAGCAGTATTGATGCTACAATTTGTGAGTGATGCAATCTCTTTAAAACTCATATCTGCGTAATGACGCAAAACAATTACTTCTCTTTGGTCTGGAGGAAGTAAATCTAACAAATGACGAACTCTATCATGACTTTGGCGCTGGATGTATTTCTTTTCAGCACTATCTTCTGTAAAATTTATCACTTCAAAGATATCACGATCATCACTTGTTCTGATCATCGGTGTTCTTTTTACCTTTCTGAAATGATCTACACAAAGATTGTGTGCGATACGCAAAGCCCATGGTAAAAATTTTCCTTCATCTGTGTAACGACCATTGCGAATGGTATCAATTACACGAATAAAAACATCTTGAAAAATATCTTCAGCAAGATATTTGTCTTTTACAAGTAGAAAAATAGAAGTGTAGATTTTTTCTTTGTGCCTGTTGATGATTACTTCTAATGCGTCTGTATTTCCATCTTGGAAATGTGAGACCAATTGCTGATCTGAATAATGAGTTAACATGACGGAGTGGTTTTGTTGGATGATTGGTTTTAATCAAAAAAAATCTAATTATTAATGATAATTATCAGATAATTTTATGATTTATGTAACAAAATTAGAACAATAATATTAAGAAGCAAATATTTTTTAAAAATTGTGCAAGAAATACAAAAAAATAAATGATTTTAAAGCCTTGATAGTCAAGATTATCGTAAAATTATTATAAATGAGCATCTATTTAGTGCAGAATCGGCTTAAATTTGTTTATCAAAATGAAACAAAAAGACAATAGTAAGATATTATCTGCTAAAGAATCTATAGAAAAGTTGAGCGGTATTGAAATAAAAGGTGCAAGGGTTCATAATCTTAAAAACATTGATGTAACCATTCCAAGGAATGCATTGGTAGTTGTAACTGGTGTGTCTGGCTCCGGTAAATCTTCCTTAACCATTGATACATTATTTGCTGAAGGTCAAAGACGCTATGCAGAATCTTTGAGTGCTTATGCTCGGCAATTCTTGAATAGAATGGATAAACCTGATGTGGATTATATTAAAGGGCTTTGTCCAGCAATTGCCATTGAACAAAAAGTTATTACACGCACCCCACGTTCTACAGTGGGAAGTATGACAGAGATTTATGATTATCTTAGATTACTGTTTGCACGAACCGGTAAAACAATTTCTCCAATTTCTGGAAGGGAGGTTAGAAAGGATGATGTTACTGATGTTGTAAAATCAATAGCACAATTTCCTGAGGGCAGTAAAATTTATATATTAATTCGTTTTGCCCCCCAAGGCATACGTGATATTAAGGAAGAATTAAATATTCTAGTACAAAAAGGTTTTTCTAGGTTGTATGAAGTTCAATCAACAGGATTAACACGTATTGAAGAACTCTTGGAAATTGAAAATTGGAAACCTTCACCCGATTGCTATGTTTTGTTAGATCGATTGGTAGTTAAGCAATTTGATGAAGATGATATTCACCGAATTTCAGATTCTGTGCAAACAGCATTTTATGAGGGCGAAGGTGATGTATATATATTGTCTGATGAAAAGGAAATGATTCACTTTTCTAACCGCTTTGAGTTAGACGGACTTAAATTTGAAGAACCCGTTCCCAATTTGTTTTCTTTTAATAATCCATTTGGTGCTTGCCCCGTTTGTGAAGGATTTTCACAAATTTTAGGCATAGATCATGATTTAGTAATCCCCAATAAGCGCTTGAGTGTATATGAAGATGCAGTTATTCCGTGGAGAGGTGAAAAGTTAGGGCTATGGAAAGAACAATTTATAAGAGGATCATCACAAACTAAATTTCCAATTCATCGCCCAATCAATGAACTTACCCCAGAGCAATATGATCAATTGTGGGAGGGAAATGGATATGCTGACGGAATTAATGCATTTTTTAAAGAGGTAGAACAACAATTGTATAAAGTGCATTATCGAGTAATGTTGTCTAGGTTTCGTGGAAAAACAACTTGTACCTCATGCAAGGGTTATCGATTAAGAAAAGAAGCTTTACATATTAAAATTAACGGCAAACATATTGGCGAATTGTGCACCATGTCTGTTGATAATTTGAAACTTTGGTTCGAAAATATGGTTTGGACTCCTTTTGAACAAGAGGTTGCCAAAAGAATTCTAATTGAAATTAAACAAAGATTAAAAACATTAACCGATGTAGGTTTAGGCTATTTAAGCTTAAATCGTTTGGCAAATAGCTTGAGTGGTGGAGAAAGCCAACGCATCCAGCTCACCAGAAATCTGGGAAGTAACCTTACCAATTCTTTATATATTCTTGATGAGCCTTCTATTGGATTACATTCTAGAGATACACAAAGATTGATTGGTGTATTGAAAAATCTTCGTGATTTAAACAATACTGTAGTTGTAGTAGAACACGATGAAATGATGATGCGTGAAGCTGATCACATCATCGATATGGGACCTTTAGCAAGTCATTTGGGTGGCGAAGTTATTGCTGAAGGCAATTATGATTCTATCATCAATAACAAAAATAGTTTAACAGGAAAATTTTTAAGTCATAAACTTACCATTGACGCCCCTGAAAATCCTAAAACTTGGCACGAATACATTTCAGTAATTGGTGCAAATCAAAACAACTTAAAAAACATTGATATCGTTTTTCCATTGAATATTCTTTGTGTAGTGAGTGGCGTAAGTGGTAGTGGGAAAACTACTTTGGTGAAGCAAATCTTCTATCCTGCATTAGCAAAAACCAAAGGTATTTTCGTAGACAAAGTTGGAGCACATCTTGAATTGGTTGGCAACATAGATTCGATTACCCATGTAGAAATGATTGATCAAAACCCAATTGGAAAATCATCTCGCTCAAATCCAGTTACATATATCAAAGCCTTCGATGAAATAAGAGAATTGTACTCAGATCAACATTTGAGTTTGGTAAATGGATTTTTACCGGGTTATTTTTCGTTCAATGTTGATGGGGGTAGATGTGATACTTGTAAAGGTGAGGGCGAACAATTGGTAGAAATGCAATTTCTTGCAGATGTACACTTGGTTTGTGAATCTTGTAAAGGTAAAAGGTATAAAGAAGAAGTACTCGAAGTGCATTACCGTGAAAAATCTATTTACGATGTGCTACAAATGAGTGTGGATGATGCTTTAGAATTTTTTAAGGACATCAAAGAAATCAAAAATAAAATTCAACCGCTTCAAGATGTTGGTTTAGGTTATGTAAAACTCGGACAATCGAGCAACACTTTGTCTGGTGGTGAAGCTCAAAGAGTTAAATTGGCTTCGTTTCTTGGGAAAGGAAAGTCTGCCGGCAAAATTCTCTTTATTTTTGATGAACCTACAACTGGTTTGCATTTTAATGATATAAATAAGCTCCTTGCCTCTTTTAGAGCATTAATCAAACAAGGCCATTCTGTTATTGTAATTGAACACAATACCGACGTTATTAGATGTGCAGACTGGGTAATTGATTTAGGTCCCGAAGCTGGTGACAAAGGCGGAACCCTCGTTTATGCTGGGCTTCCTTCTGGATTAAAAAATATTCCTGAAAGTTATACTGGACAATATTTATAAAATGTAAAGACGAAACAATAGATATAAATTATCTAATTCCTTTCTTTTTGAGGTAATCAATCAATGCTTTGGGATGATCGGTTTGTAAACCTTGTAAAGATAGGTTTAGGGCTTTATCCCAAAGTGTTGGATTTTCATCAACTGATTGAATATCAGCCCAAATGGGTATGTTTTTTTCTTTTGCTGCTGCAACAGTTTCAGCATTGTATTCATTGTAGTTGCCATCCAATAAATCTGTTTGATTTTTTTCAAGAACCTGAAACAAAGCTTCTTTGTTTTTTACTTTTCCTGGCAGGCTAATCATTAAAGGTATGTTGGGTGCAACATTTTTCCAATCAGTAAATTGATTTGGGTTGTTTATATATACTATTACATTGTTTTCCATTCCAGACGCTACAATCTCATTATATGCAGCCTTAGCAGATGCGTTTTTAAAATCTAAATAAATGTTGATTTTTCTTTTGCTTAATTTTAAAACTTCTTGAAAGGTTGGAATAGTTTGATAGCCCCATTCAGGATGTTTTGATTCTCTTACTTCTAATTTTTTTAAAGAATCAAAAGTCATATTATGAATAGAACCATTTATTCCTGTCATTCTGTTGATTGTTGCATCATGCATTACAACAAGTTGACTGTCTTTCGTTGTTCTCAAATCTACTTCAATAAAATCAGCCCCAATTTTAATCGCGTTTTTGTAAGCAGCAATTGTGTTTTCTGGAGCATTGGTGTGATCTCCTCTATGTGCTATTACAATAAATTTATGGTGATGCCTAACTAATGGAAGTTTAGTTGTTTGAGCATTACTCTCATTGATAGCAAAAAGTGATACAAATAGTAAGATAAAACTTGCTAATCTCATGAATAAATTATTTAAAATAAAGATGATTATCTGTACTCGTTTACAGCATTATCTTATTTTATCAAGACTTTTAAGCATTTTTTCATCTTTAAGAATACCTAAGTAAGCTAAAAAAAACAATATCAACATCAAAACTGGTAATATTGCCCCAATTTGCCATGAGGAATCTTGTAGACTATGTTTATTTGTATAATTTTCTACCATCACATATTCTAAACTTATAATTCCAGCAGATAAAACCATACCAAGGAAACAAAGTAGTTTTTGGCGACTTCTATTTTTGAACAAGAAAATAATGAAAAAAGCAAGTAAGCTAGTTACAATAATTAGTGCAAACAACAATAAGTTTTCTGCTCCATAAAAAGACTTATTGGTACTGTCTTGCAATAGACATGTCCAAAGTGGCAGTT